>JAJYFU010000003.1 GCA_021790795.1 Pseudomonadota bacterium | reverse complement strand
GTGGAATTCGTGCAGGGCGACTTTCGGGATCCGGCCGTATTCGACGGTCTCCTCGAGCGTCTGCCCGGGCGGCAGGTAGACTGGGTGCTCTCGGACATGGCTCCGGCCCTCAGTGGGATCGATGCGGTCGATCAGCCGCGGGCGATGGACCTGGCCGAGCTTGCGCTGGATATGGCAGGGCGGGTCTTGAAGCCCGGAGGTGGCGCCCTGATCAAGCTCTTTCAGGGAGCTGGATTCGAGGCGCTGGTCCGTACCACGCGCCGCCAGTTCGGCAAGGTCAAGCTGATCAAGCCGACGGCGTCTCGTGCCCGCAGCGCCGAAATGTATATGCTGGCTAAGGACTACCGCTTGGTGTAGCGTGCTGATGCGATGAACGATCTGACCAAAAACATCATCCTCTGGGTGGTTATCGTCGTGATTCTGCTGGCGGTCTTCAGCCGCTACATTCCGAACACGAACCAGCCCCAGGTCATGACCTATTCCACGTTCCTGCACGACGTCGAGGACAATCACGTCTCCTCGGTGACGTTCCAGGGGACGATGCTCTATGGGCAACTGACCAACCACAAGAAGTTCAAGGCCTTCAATCCGGAGACGAACTACACGGCGTTGATCGGCGCGCTCGAGCAGCACAACGTCGACATCTCCGGCAAGCCGCCCAAGGGCGAGGGCATTCTCGAGCAGATCCTCATTCAGCTGCTGCCCGTGCTGGTGCTGGTCGTCCTGTTCGCCTACATGCTGCGGCAGATGCAGGGCGCATCGGGAGGACGCGGAGCGATGTCCTTCGGCAAGAGCCGGGCGCGATTGCTCGGCGAGGATCAAGTGAGCGTCACCTTCGCCGATGTCGCCGGAGTCGATGAGGCCAAGCAGGAGGTGGGCGAGATCGTCGATTTCCTGAAGGACCCCGGGAAGTTCCAGAAGCTCGGCGGCAAGATCCCCAAGGGCGTGCTGATGGTCGGCTCGCCGGGTACGGGCAAGACGCTGCTGGCGCGCGCCATCGCCGGCGAGGCCAAGGTGCCGTTCTTCACCATCTCCGGCTCGGATTTCGTGGAGATGTTCGTCGGCGTCGGCGCCTCGCGTGTGCGTGACATGTTCGAGCAGGCGAAGAAGCACGCGCCGTGCATCATTTTCATCGACGAGATCGACGCGGTCGGCCGCCACCGCGGCGCGGGCCTCGGCGGTGGTCACGATGAGCGCGAGCAGACGCTGAATCAGCTGCTGGTCGAGATGGACGGCTTCGAGGGTAACGAGGGCATCATCGTCATCGCGGCGACCAATCGACCGGACGTGCTCGATCCGGCGCTGCTGCGGCCCGGCCGATTCGATCGGCAGGTCGTGGTGCCTCTGCCCGATGTGCGCGGCCGCGAGCAGATTCTGCGGGTGCACATGCGGCGCGTGCCGCTGAGTGACGACGTGAAGCCGGCGCTGATCGCGCGCGGTACACCGGGGTTCTCCGGCGCGGATCTCGCCAATCTGGTGAACGAGGCGGCGTTGTTCGCCGCGCGCGCCAACAAGCGCATCGTGGGCATGGACGAGTTCGAGCGCGCCAAGGACAAGATCATGATGGGCGCGGAACGGCGCTCGATGGTGATGACCGAGGAGGAGAAGCGCATGACGGCCTACCACGAGGCCGGGCATGCGATCGTCGGGATGACCGTGCCCGAGCACGATCCGGTCTACAAGGTGACCATCATCCCGCGCGGGCGCGCCTTGGGCCTGACCCAGTTCCTGCCCGAGCAGGACCGCTACAGCATGTCCAAGCGGCGCCTGGAGAGCACCATCGCCACGCTGTTCGGCGGGCGCGTCGCCGAAGAGCTGATCTTCGGCCCCGAGGCGGTCACTACCGGCGCCTCGAACGACATCGAGCGGGCGACGGAGCTGGCCCGCAACATGGTCACCAAGTGGGGGCTGTCGGACAAGCTCGGGCCGCTCACCTACTCGGAGGAGACCGGAGAGGTGTTCCTCGGCCGCAGCGTCACGCAGCACAAGCAGGTCTCGGATGTGACCGCGCACGCCATCGACGAGGAGGTGCGCAGGGTCATCGAGTGCAATTACAAGACCGCCCGCGAGATCCTCACCGCGGCGCTCGACAAGCTGCATAGCATGGCCGAGGCGCTGATCAAGTACGAGACCATCGAGGAAGATCAGCTGAAGGACATCATGGCGGGCCGCGTGCCGAAGCCGCCGAGCGGCTGGGACGACACCATGTCGCATCGCCCGCCGCCGCCGGCGCCCGGCCCCCTGCCTGGCGCCCCGCTCGGCTCGCCCGCGAGCTGAGCACGTCGCGGCCGGGGCTTTGTGTGTGCCCGAGCCACGGGGGATGTCGGCGTGAGCACGCTCCTGCGCTGTGGGGGGCGGTCGCTCGACTGGGCAAGCCCCACCGTGATGGGCGTGATCAACGTCACGCCGGACTCGTTCTCCGACGGCGGCCGCTATCTCGATCCTGAGCAGGCGCTCGCGCGGGCGCTCGCGATCGAGGCGGAAGGGGCCGCGATCATCGACCTCGGCGGCGAATCTACCCGGCCGGGCGCCGCGCCGGTGACGGCTCAGGAGGAGCTGCAGCGCGTCCTGCCCCTGCTCGAGCGTCTGCGGCCGCGCACCCGCGCGATCCTCTCCATCGATACCAGCAAGCCCGAGGTCATGCGCGCCGCGGCTGCCGCGGGGACGGATCTCATCAACGACGTGTACGCGCTGCGCGCCCCCGGAGCGCTCGAGGCGGCCGCGGAGTCCGGCTGCGCGGTCTGCCTGATGCACATGCGAGGGGAGCCGCGCACCATGCAGCGCGCCCCTTGCTACGCCGACGTGGTGGGCGAGGTGCGCGCGTTTCTCGCGGAGCGGCTCGATGCCTGTCGGGCCGCGGGAATCGCCGATGCGCGCATCGTGCTCGATCCGGGCTTCGGGTTCGGCAAGTCGCTCGAGCACAATCTCGCGCTGCTGCGCCGCCTGAGGGAGATCGATGTCGACGGACTGCCCATTCTCGCCGGGCTTTCGCGCAAGGCCTCGATCGGTGCGCTCACGGGCAAGTCCCCCGGCGAGCGCGTGTACGGCAGTGTCGCCGCCGCGCTCATCGCCGCGCAGCGCGGCGCGAACATTCTCCGGGTCCATGATGTCGCCGCCACGGTCGATGCGTTGAAGGTGTTGGCGGCGGTCGGTTGAGGAGCCCGTTGAACGATTGCTTCCGGGCCCGAGTCCGCCCGTAGGAGCGGATCGAGCCGTCTCGCCACGGGAGGCGGCGCATCGCCGCAGCACTCGCGTCCTGCCCGCTGCGCCTCGGGTCATTGCCGCAAATCCACCGTGTCCACTTGCTGGGCGGACTGCCCTGTCGCCGTGGAGCGAACGGTGCGCGTCGATGATCGGCGGCCCCGGAGGCCAGGATTCTCAGCTGGCCGGTCGGCAAGCCGATGGCCGATAATGCGGCTGGCGATGAGCCCGTGATGGCGAGGCGGAACACGTGAGCAGGAAATACTTCGGGACTGATGGGGTCAGGGGCCGCGTGGGAGAGGATCCCATGACGGTGGATTTCGCGCTGCGCCTGGCGAGCGCCGCGGGCCGGGTGCTCGCCCCGGAGGGCGGCACCGTACTGATCGGCAAGGACACGCGCCTCTCCGGCTACATGTTCGAATCGGCACTGGAGGCTGGATTCGTCGCCGCGGGCGTGAACGTGATGCTGATCGGACCGCTGCCGACGCCGGGCATTGCGTATATGGCCCGCCGCTTCGAGTGCGATTTCGGCGTCGTGATCAGCGCCTCACACAACCCGTACGACGACAACGGCATCAAGTTCTTCGACGGCAGCGGCGGGAAGCTCTCCGATGAGCTCGAGGCGCGCATCGAAGTCGAGCTTGCCCAACCGGTGCTGACCCGTTCCTCGCGCAACCTCGGTAAGGCCGTGCGCGTCGACCGCTCCCGCGTCCATTACCAGGATTTCTGCGCCGCGACGCTTCCCGACGGCGTCGAGCTCTCGGGCGTCAAGATCGTGATTGACTGCGCCAATGGGGCGGCCTACAAGGTCGCGCCCCGCGTGCTGGCCGACCTCGGGGCCGAGATCGTACCGATCGGCTGCTCGCCGAACGGCCGTAACATCAACGACGGCTGCGGTTCGCTGCACCCGGAGCTGCTGCAGCTGACGGTCCCCGGTGTGCGCGCGCACGTGGGCCTGGCGCTCGACGGGGACGGAGACCGGCTGGTCATGGTCGATCACCTGGGGCGAATCGTCGATGGCGATCAGCTGCTGTATGTCATTGCGCGCGCACGCCACGAGGCCGGGCAGCTCCAGGGGCCGGTGGTCGGCACGGTGATGAGCAACCTCGGCCTCGAAGTCGCCCTGCGCGAGCTGGGGGTCGAATTCCGCCGCGCCCCGGTGGGTGACCGATACGTGCTGTCGATGCTGCGTGACACCGGCGGCGTGCTCGGCGGGGAGACCTCAGGACATATTCTCTGCCTCGACAAGACGACGACCGGGGATGGCCTGGTGAGCGCGCTGCAGGTGCTCGCGGTGATGCGCCAGAGCGGCCGCTCGCTGGCCGAGCTCACCGCGCCGATGCGAAAATTCCCGCAAGTGCTGCTCAACGTACAGGTCGCCAAACGTTTCGATCCGGCCGGGGTGCCCGCGGTATGCGAGGCGGTTCAGCGGGTCGAGCAGCGCCTGGGGGGGCAGGGCCGGGTGGTGCTGCGCGCCTCGGGGACCGAGGCGGTCATCCGGGTCATGGTCGAGGGACGCGACGAGGGCCAGACCCGGGCGGCGGCGGCCGAGCTGGCGGAAGTGGTGCGCGGCGTGGTCCGCTAGCGGTGGACCTGGGGCGCTGTGCGTTGCGCTGCCGGGGGCGCGCCGCTATCATCCCGCCCCCGTTCGAGGTCGGGAATTGCGCATGCGCCGCTCCATCGTAGCTGGAAATTGGAAGATGCACGGGACGCGCGCGGACAACGCGCGCCTCGTTGAAGAATTGCTCGCCGGGCTGCCGGACGGCGCGGCCGCCGAGTGCCTCGTGTGTCCGCCATTCGTCTATCTGCAGGAAGTGGGACGTCTGGTCCGCGATACGCCCATCCAGCTGGCCGCGCAGAACGTGTGCGCCGAGGCGCAGGGCGCATTCACCGGTGAGGTTTCCGCGGCGATGTTGAAGGACGTCGGCTGCGGCTACGTCATCGTCGGACACTCGGAGCGGCGTTGGATCTATCACGAGAGCGACCAGCTGGTGGCGCGCAAATTTGCCGCGGCCCAGGCCAAGTCGTTGGTGCCGATCCTGTGCGTCGGCGAGCAGCTGGCGCAGCGCGAAGCCGGCCGCACCGACGAGGTCGTCGGCCGCCAGCTCGACGTGGTGCTCGAGCTGTGCGGAGTGGCCGCGTTGCGCGAGGCCGTCATCGCGTACGAGCCGGTCTGGGCGATCGGCACGGGCCGCAGCGCGACTCCCGAGCAGGCCCAGGCGGTGCATGCATTCATTCGTGAGCGAATCGGCATGCGGGATGCTAAAATAGCCGAGGCGACTCGCATCCTTTATGGTGGCAGCGTCAAGGCGAGCAATGCGGCCGAGCTGTTCGCGCGGCCCGATGTCGACGGCGGCCTGATCGGCGGCGCGTCGCTCAATGCGGAGGAGTTTCTGGCGATCCTGGCGGCATGCGGGTCGCGGTGAGCGGTTTTCACTATGCATGACATTTTGCTCATCGTTCAGCTGGTTTCGGGGGTGTGCGTCGTCATCCTCGTGCTGCTGCAGCATGGTCAAGGCGCCGATGCCGGCGCCGGTTTCGGCGCGGGCGCGTCGGGAACGGTGTTCGGGGCGCGCGGAGCCACCACGGCGCTGTCGCGTACTACGGCGGTCTTCGCCGCGATCTTCATGCTCAACAGCGTCGCGCTGACGTATCTCAGCACGCGCACGCAGGAGCATCACAAGACGATTCTGAATCTGGCCGCCGAGCAGCGGACGGCGCCGGTGACGAAAGCGCCGGCGGTCCTTGCGGCGCCGAAGAGTCCGCATGCGCCGGCCAAGCCATCCGGCTCGGGCCAGCCGCCCGCGAAATGAGACTGACCGCATCGGCGGGCGGAGCGGCGGCTTTTGATTGACGTTGCCGACGTGGTGGAATTGGTAGACACACTAGCTTGAGGGGCTAGCGCCGCGAGGCGTGTCGGTTCGAATCCGACCGTCGGCACCAAATTGCCTTCGCACGCTGCTACAATGCACGCGCTCGAAGGGGAAGACACCGGGAGGGTCTTCTGTTTGCTTTTAGCTGGCCGGGCGAAGGAAGCATGCTGAACAATTATCTGCCGATCTTGATTTTCCTCGTCGTCGCCACCGCGGTGGCGCTGGTGATGCTGACCCTCGGCACCTTCGTCGGCCGCTTCTTCTCCCGCAATCCCGCCGACCGCGACAAGCTTTCCGCGTACGAATGCGGTTTCGACGCATTCGAAGACAGCCGCATGAAATTCGACGTGCGCTACTACCTCGTGGCGATTCTGTTCATCGTCTTTGATCTCGAAGTCGTGTTTCTGTTCCCTTGGGCGGTGGCGCTCGGGAAGATCGGCGTCGCGGGGCTGATCGCCATGGTGATATTCCTCGGCATCCTCACCGTGGGCTTCATCTACGAGTGGAAAAAAGGGGCGCTCGAGTGGGATTGACGGAAGAGCAAGAAGGGTTCGCTCAGCGGGGCTTTCTCACCACCCAGGTCGATAACCTGCTGAATTGGGCGCGCACGGGCTCGTTGTGGCCGATGACATTCGGTCTTGCCTGCTGCGCGGTGGAGATGATGCACGCCGGGGCGTCACGTTACGACCTCGATCGTTTCGGCGTCGTGTTCCGCCCGAGCCCGCGCCAGTCGGATGTCATGATCGTCGCCGGTACGCTGGTGAACAAGATGGCCCCGGCGCTGCGCAAGGTATATGACCAGATGGCCGAGCCCCGATGGGTCATCTCGATGGGGTCCTGCGCCAACGGCGGCGGCTATTACCACTATTCGTATGCGATCGTGCGCGGTTGCGACCGTATCGTACCCGTGGATGTCTATGTGCCCGGCTGTCCGCCGACGGCCGAAGCGCTGGTCTACGGAATCATCCAGCTGCAGAAGAAGATTGCCCGTACCAGCACGATCGCCAGGTAGAGCGCACCTATGGAACAGACCACCGACCAACCGGCCGCGGCTGGAGCAGGCATCGAGGCGCTCGCACACACCATCGAAGGGCTCGTGAGGGGCGTGACCCGTCTGCCCTCGCCGGCGCACGAGCTTGCCTACCGAGTCGAACCGGCCCGGCTGCTCGAGGTGTGCCGTGCGCTGCGCGACACCCCGGAGCTGCGCTTCGAGATGCTGATGGACGTCGCCGGCGTCGATTTCCTGCAATTCGGCCGCGAGGATTGGCTGACCACGGGGGCGACCCGCAGCGGTTTCAGCCGCGCTCGCGAGATGAACGCGCCGCCGGATCCGGACATGGCGGGCCGCTTCGCCGTCGTCTACCAGCTGCTCTCGATCACGCACAATGCGCGGCTGCGGCTGCGGGTCGTGTGTCCGGATACGCGCGAGCCGATCGTCGATTCCCTGGTGGAGATCTGGCCGGGCGCCAACTGGTTCGAGCGCGAGGCCTTCGACCTGTTCGGCATCCTGTTCCGCGGCCACCCGGATCTGCGCCGCATCCTCACCGATTACGGGTTCATCGGCCATCCGTTCCGCAAGGACTTCCCGCTCATCGGCAACGTCGAGACGCGCTATGACCCCGAGAAGAAGCGCGTGGTGTATGAGCCGGTGAGCATCGTGCCGCGCGTGCTGGCGCCGAAGGTGATCCGCCACGACAACCGCTACGAGCCGGCGTTGACGGCTCCGGAGTTGCCCCGCTGATGGAAGCAAACTCTCCGACAACCGCGGCCGCGAGTGCGAGTGCACCAGGCAATCTTGCGGAGATTCGCAACTACACGATGAACTTCGGACCGCAGCACCCATCCGCCCACGGAGTGCTGCGGCTGGTGCTGGAACTGGACGGGGAGGCGATCCAGAAGGCTGATCCGCACATCGGCCTGCTGCACCGAGGAACCGAGAAGCTCGCCGAGTCGAAGCCCTTCAACCAGTCGATCGGCTACATGGACCGCCTGGATTACGTGTCCATGATGTGCAGCGAGCATGCCTATGTGCTCGCCATCGAGCGGCTGCTCGGCATCACGCCGCCGGAGCGAGCGCAGTACATCCGCGTGATGTTCGATGAGATCACGCGCATCCTCAATCATCTGATGTGGCTCGGCGCGCACGCGCTCGACATCGGTGCGATGACGGTGTTCCTGCTGTGCTTCAAGGAGCGCGAGGAGCTGATGGACGTGTATGAGGCGGTCTCCGGCACCCGCATGCACGCCACCTACTACCGGCCGGGTGGCGTCTATCGCGACCTGCCCGAGAGCATGCCGAAGTACCAGGTGTCCAAGTGGCGCTCGGCCAAGGAGGTCGAGCGGTTGAACGAGACCCGTTCGGGCTCGATGCTGGATTTCATCGATGCGTTCGCCGAGCGTTTCCCGGCCGCCGTGGCCGACTACGAGACACTGCTCACCGACAACCGCATTTGGAAGCAGCGCACCGTCAATATCGGTGTGGTGTCGCCGGAACGGGCCATGGCGCTCGGCTTCTCCGGGCCGATGCTGCGCGGCTCCGGCGTGGAGTGGGATCTGCGCAAGAAGCAGCCCTACGAAGTCTACGACCGGATGGATTTCGACATACCGATCGGAACCAACGGCGACTGCTACGATCGTTACCTGGTGCGCGTCGAGGAACTGCGCCAATCGACGCGTATCGTCCGTCAGTGTGTCGATTGGCTGCGCAAGCATCCCGGCCCGGTGATG
The DNA here is from genome assembly GCA_021790795.1 of Pseudomonadota bacterium. GTDB lineage: Bacteria > Pseudomonadota > Gammaproteobacteria > Steroidobacterales > Steroidobacteraceae > 13-2-20CM-66-19. The sequence continues at coordinate 52,932 of JAJYFU010000003.1, read as the reverse complement.
ATCGATGACCGCAAGATGCGCCCGCCGAGCCGCGAGCACATGAAGAGCGACATGGAATCGCTCATCCACCATTTCAAGTTCTTCACCGAGGGCTACGAAGTGCCTCTGGGGGAGACCTATGCCGCGGTGGAGGCGCCGAAGGGCGAATTCGGCATCTATCTGGTTTCCGATGGCGCGAACAAGCCATATCGCCTCAAGTGCCGCGCGCCGGGCTTCGCCCATCTCGCCGCCCTCGAGGAGATGGTGCGCGGCCACATGCTGGCGGACGTGGTCGCGGTGATCGGCACACAGGACATCGTGTTCGGGGAAGTCGACCGTTGAGCAACGAACAAGACAGGACGCCGGAAAGCGGCGTCGCAGGCAGCGCACTCCTCTCGGAGCACACTCGGGCCCGGATCGATCAATGGGTGGCGAAGTTCCCGCCCGGGAAGCAGCGGTCGGCGTGCATCGAGGCTCTGCGCGCGGCTCAGGAGCAGAACCACGGACATCTGACCCGGCCGTTGATGGATGCGGTGGCGGAGTATCTGCAACTGCCGGCCATCCAGGTGTACGAGGTGGCCAGCTTCTACTCGATGTTCGAGACCCATCCCTGCGGCCGGCATCACGTCAGCATCTGCACCAACGTCTCGTGCATGCTGAACGGCGCCGAAGCGCTGGTCGCGCACGCCGAGCGCAAGCTCGGGATCAAGCTCGATGAGAGCACGCCCGACGGCCGGATCTTCCTGAAAGAGGAGCACGAGTGCCTGGCGGCATGCACCGGCGCGCCGATGATGATGGTCGACCACGTCTTCCACGAGCATCTCACTCCCGAGAAGCTCGAGCAGATTCTCGATGAGCTGAAATAACCATGCCCGTGAGCCCGGACAAGATGAACCTGGTGGTGTTCGAGCCGCTGAAGCTCGAACGCCCGTGGACGCTCGCGACCTATCGCACCATCGGCGGCTACCAGATATGGGAGAAGATCCTCGCCGAGAAGCCCCCGCGCGAGCAGATCATCGACGCGGTCAAGGCTTCGGGCCTGCGCGGGCGCGGCGGCGCGGGCTTCCCGACCGGAGTCAAGTGGAGCTTCATGCCGCGCAACTCGCCGGCGCAGAAGTATCTGGTCTGCAATTCCGACGAGAGCGAGCCGGGCACCTGTCATGACCGCGACATCCTGCGCTACAACCCGCATGCGCTGATCGAGGGGCTCGCGATCGCGGGCTACGCCACCAACTCCACCGTGGCCTACAACTACATCCGCGGCGAGTTTCTCGGCGAGCCGGTGCCGCGGTTCGACGCGGCGCTGCGGGAGGCATACGCCGCGGGTCTGCTCGGGCGGAACATAAGGGGCAGCGGCGTCGATTTCGACCTGCACACCTTCGTCGGCGCCGGCGCCTACATCTGCGGCGAGGAGACGGGTCTGCTCGAGTCTCTGGAAGGCAAGCCGGGCAAGCCGCGCTTCAAGCCGCCGTTCCCGGCCAACTTTGGCCTGTACGGCCAGCCGACCACGATCAATAACACCCAGAGCTTCGCCTCCGTGCCGACCATACTGCGCAAGGGGCCGGAATGGTTCGCGCAGCTCGGACCGGCCAACTCCGGGGGCACGGTGATCTTCTCCGTTTCCGGGCACGTCGAGCGTCCCGGAAATTTCGAGCTGTCCCTCGGCGTACCGTTCGCGGACCTGCTCGAGCTCGCCGGCGGTGTGCGCGGCGGGCGCAAGCTCAAGGCGGTGATCCCGGGCGGCTCGTCGGTGCCCGTGGTGCCGGGTGAGGTGATGCTCAAGACGAACATGGATTACGATTCGGTGCGCGCCGCCGGATCGGCGATTGGATCGGCGGCGGTGATCGTCATGGACGAGACCACCTGCATGGTGCGCGTGCTCGAGCGTATCTCGCGCTTCTACATGGCCGAATCCTGCGGCCAGTGCACGCCCTGCCGCGAAGGCACGGGTTGGATGAATCGTCTGATCAAGCGCATCCTGGCCGGCCAGGGCCGCCACGAGGAGCTCAACCTGCTCGTCGACGTCGCCAACCGCATCGAGGGACACACCATCTGCGCCCTGGGTGATGCGGCGGCATGGCCGGTGCAGAGCTTCCTGAAGCACTTTCGCCACGAGTTCGAGTACATGATCGATCACGGCGGGCGCAGCATCGTCGAGGATCGACTCGGAGAGCGGGCGGCATAACATGGCTGAAGAATTCGTCGACATCGAGATCAACGGCAAGCCCGTCAAGGCCCGCAAGGGCGAGATGCTCATTCGCGTCACCGACGCCAACGGCGATTACGTGCCGCGCTTCTGCTATCACGACAAGCTGGCCGTGGCGGCCAACTGCCGCATGTGCCTGGTGGAGGTGGAGAAGGCGCCGAAGCCGCTGCCGGCCTGCGCCACGCCGGTGGCGCCGGGTATGAAGGTCTTCACCCGCTCGCCGAAAGCGATCGCCGCGCAGCGCGCGGTAATGGAGTTTCTGCTCATCAACCACCCGCTCGACTGTCCGATCTGCGATCAGGGCGGGGAGTGCGAGCTGCAGGACCTCTCCATGGGCTTCGGCCGGGATTTCTCGCGCTTCACGGAGCGGAAGCGCTCGGTGCGCGACGAGAACCTGGGGCCCCTGATCGCCACCGACATGACGCGCTGCATCCATTGCACGCGCTGTATCCGCTTCACCGAGGAGATCGCCGGTGTGCAGGAGCTCGGCATGATCGGCCGGGGCGAGCGGATGAAGGTGCGCACCTACATCGAGCACACCGTCGATCACGAGCTGTCCGGAAACGTCATCGATCTGTGCCCGGTCGGGGCGCTGGTGTCGAAGCCGTACCGCTTCAGCGCCCGGGCGTGGGAGATGACCGCCGTGCCGCTGATCTCGCCGCACGACGGCGTCGGCAGCAACCTCTACGGCCACGTGCTGCGCGGCAAGCTGATGCGCGTGGTGCCGCGGCAGAACGAGGCGATCAACGAGATATGGATCGCCGATCGGGACCGCTTCAGCTACGAGGGCGTGTACAGCCCCGAGCGGCTGAGCCGCCCCATGATCCGCCAGGGCGAGCAGTGGGTCGAGACCGACTGGGAGAGCGCGCTGGCGAAGGCGGCCGAGGGCCTGCGCGCGCATTCGGACTCCTGCGGCGTGCTCGCCAGCGCATCGAGCACGCTCGAGGAGCTGTATCTGGCGGGACGTCTTGCGCGCGGGCTCGGCGCCGGCAACATCGACTGCCGTCAGCGGCAGCGCGACTTTCGCGATCAGCAGGCCGATCCGCTCTTTCCGGGCCTCGGGATGCGGATCGCCGAAATCGACGCCCTGGAGGGATTGCTGGTGGTCGGCGCGAATCTGCGGCGCGAGGTGCCGATCCTGGCGCACCGCGTGCGCAAGGCCGCGCGGCGCGGGGCCGCGGTCGGGCTGCTCAATCCGGCCGCATTCCGGTACCACTTTCCTATCGCCGCCGCGCTCGAATCCGCGCCCGCCAATCTGGCCGGCGATCTTGCCGCGGTGCTGGCCGCGGCACTGCAGGCCGCCGGCAAGCCCGCTCCGGAGCACGTGGCGCCGGCGCTCGCCGGCGTGCGGGTCGGCGACGCGCATCGGGCACTCGCGGCGGCGCTGGCGCACGGCGAGCGGCGCGCGCTGTGGCTGGGCGCGCTCGCGCTGCGCCATCCGCGCTTCGCGGATCTGCGTGCGCTCGCGGCGGTGCTCGCCGAGATCACCGGCGCCTCGCTCGGGATGCTTGCCGAAGGCGCCAATGGCGCCGGGGCGTATCTAGCCGGTGCCGTGCCCCATCGTGACGCCGGTGGTGGTGCCGCGGCCAAACCGGGCCTGAGCGCAGCACAGATGCTGGCGCGGCCCCTGCGGGCCTATGTGTTGCTAGGCAGCGAGCCGTGGCTCGATGCGCCGGACAGCGGCGCCGAGCGCACGCTCGCGCAGGCGCAGTGCGTGGTAGCCATAACGCCATTTGTTTCCGACGCCCTGCGTTCCGTGGCGCACGTCCTGTTGCCGGCAGGTACGTTCGCCGAGACCTCGGGCACCTATGTGAACCTCGAAGGCCTCTGGCAGAGCCAGAGTGGAGCGGCGAGCCCGGTGGGGGAGGCGCGGCCGGCGTGGAAGATCCTGCGCGTGCTCGGCAATCTGCTCGATCTTTCAGGCTTCGAGTACCTCTCGAGCGAGCAGGTGCGCGACGAGCTGGCCGGCCTGTGCGCTGCGGACACCGCATATGCGGCGCCCCGTTACGTGGGACGCCATAAAGTGGCCACCGATGCCGCGGCGGCGCGGGTTGTGGACGTGCCGATGTACCGGATCGATGCGCTCGTGCGCCGCGCCGTCTCGCTGCAGAACACGCGCGAGGGGCGCACACCCGCGGTGACGTACTGACGATGCACACGCAAATCAACCATCTGCTGGCACTGTGGGGCCAGCTGCCGGACCTCCTGCGCACACTGATCTGGATCGTGATCATCACGATCGGCGTGATTCTGTGCGTGGCCTTCCTCACGCTCTGGGAGCGCAAGGTCATCGGCTGGATGCAACTGCGGCGCGGCCCGAATCGAGTGCGCATCCTCGGGATGCTGCCCGGCCTCGGCCAGCCGTTCGCCGACGTGTTCAAGCTGCTGAGCAAGGAAGTGGTCGTGCCGAGCGGCTCGAACAAGTTCCTGTTCCGCCTCGCGCCGGTGCTTGCGCTCGTTCCGGCGCTGGCCGCATGGGCGGTGATCCCGCTGTCCCCGGCCCTGGTGGTCTCCAAAGCCAACGCGGGCCTGCTGTACCTGCTGGCGCTGTCCTCGATGGGCGTCTACGGCATCATTCTGGCCGGCTGGGCGGCCAACTCCAAATATGCCTTCCTCGGGGCGATGCGCTCGGCGGCGCAGATGGTCGCCTACGAGATAGCGATGGGCTTCGCGCTGGTCGGCGTGTTGATGGCCTCCGGCAGCATGAGTCTCGGGGCGATCGTACGCCACCAGGAGGGGGGCGTGTTCGCCTGGAACTGGCTGTGGCTGTTCCCGATGCTGGTGGTGTACTTCATCGCGGGCGTCGCCGAGACCAACCGGGCGCCGTTCGACGTCGCGGAAGGTGAATCGGAGATCGTGGCCGGGTTCCACGTCGAGTATTCGGGCATCGCGTTCGCGCTGTTCTTCCTCGCCGAGTACGCCAACATGATCCTGATCTCGGCGCTCACGGCGGTGCTGTTCTTCGGCGGCTGGCTCTCGCCGGTCGCCGGCTACCCGCTCATCGGCCACACCTTCCTCGGCGACCCGAGCTTCTTCTGGCTGGGTTTGAAGGTATTCGTATTCCTGTTCCTGTTCCTGTGGTTCCGCGCGACATTCCCGCGTTATCGCTACGATCAGATCATGCGGCTCGGCTGGAAGGCGCTGATTCCGGTGACGTTGGTCTGGATCGGCGTGGAGATGGTGATGGCGGCGGTCCACATCGGACCGTGGGCCCGGCCCTGGTTCCATTGAAGGAGACGGCAATGGCCAATCCGCTGAAGACTTTCCTGATGCCGGAGCTCCTGAAGGGGATGACGGTCACCGCGCGCACCTTCGTTTCGCGCAAGTACACGCTGAACTATCCGGAAGAGAAAACTCCCCAATCACCGCGCTTCCGTGGCCTGCATGCCTTGCGCCGCTATGCGAACGGCGAAGAGCGGTGCATAGCCTGCAAGCTGTGCGAGACGGTCTGTCCGGCAACTTGCATCACGATCGATTCGGATGTCGCCGAGGACGGCACCCGCCGCACGGCCCGCTACGACATCGACCTGTTCAAGTGCATCTACTGCGGGTTCTGCGAAGAGGCCTGCCCGGTCGATGCCATCGTGCTGACGCGCATTCACGAATATCACATGGAAAGCCGCGGCGAGAACATCATGAGCAAGGACAAGCTGTTGGCGGTCGGCGATCGCTACGAGACCCTGATCGCGGCCGACAAGGCGGCCGACGCCCCCTACCGGTGAGGATGGGACCGTGCTCGCACTCATACTGTTTTACATCTTCGCCACCTTCCTGGTGGCGGGCGCCCTCGGGGTGATCACCGCCCGCAACCCGGTTTACTCGGCGTTGTTTCTGGTCTTCTCGTTCATCAATTCCGCGGCCATCTGGCTGCTGATCGAGGCGGAGTTCCTGGCCATCGTTCTGGTGCTGGTCTACGTCGGCGCCGTCATGGTGCTGTTCCTGTTCGTGGTGATGATGCTCGATATCAACCTCGCGGAGCTCAGGCGCGGGTTCACCCGCTTCGCGTGGCTCGGCTGGCTGACGGCCCTGGCCGTGATCGTGGAGATCACCGCTGTGGTGTGGCGGCACGGGCTCGGCGCGATCGACGTCAGCCGCGGTTTCGCCGCCGAGCCCGCCAATTACAGCAACACCCTGGAGCTCGGCAAGGTGCTGTACACCCGCTATGCCTATCCGTTCGAGCTGGCCGCGGTGCTGCTGGTCGTGGCGCTCGTCGCCGCGATCGCGCTCACGCTGCGCCATCGGCCGGGACTGAAGTCGCAGGACGCGTCGCGGCAGGTCGCGGTGCGCGCCGAGGATCGGCTGCGCATCGTCAAGATGCCCGCGGAGAAGCGCTCATGATCACGCTCGGCGACATACTGACGCTTTCGGCGATCCTGTTCGCCCTGGCGGTGGCGGGAATCTTCCTCAACCGCAAGAACGTGATCCTGCTGCTGATGTGCGTCGAGCTGCTGCTGCTGGCGGCGAATTTCAATTTCATCGCCTTCTCGCGCATGCTCGGCGATCTGACCGGCCAGGTGTTTGTGTTCTTCGTGCTCACCGTGGCGGCGGCGGAATCGGCCATCGGTCTCGCCATCCTGGTGGTGCTGTTCCGCGAACGGCGCAGCATCAACGTCGAAGATCTGAACACTCTCAAGGGCTGAGGCCGCATGAATCCGCAGCTGCTGATCGCCATTCCGCTCGCGCCGCTCGTCGCGGCCGTGATTGCCGGCCTCGTCGGCCGTTACATCGGCCGCGCCGCCACGCATACCATCACCATAGCCGGCGTGGCCCTTTCCTGCGGCCTGTCGCTGTACATGCAGTGGCTGATCTACTGGGGACACGTGCCGGGCTTCGACGGGCCGGTGTATACCTGGCTGGTCAGCGACGGCGTGCACATGCAGGTGGGCTTCCTGATCGACCGGCTCACCACGCTGATGATGTCGGTGGTCACCTTCGTGTCGCTGTGCGTGCACGTGTACACGATCGGGTACATGCGCGACGATCCGGGCTATACACGCTTCTTCAGCTACATCTCGCTGTTCACCTTCGGGATGCTGATGCTGGTGATGGCGAACAACTTCATGCAATTGTTTTTCGGCTGGGAGGCGGTCGGCGTGGTGTCCTACCTGCTGATCGGATTCTGGTACACGCGCCCGAGCGCGATCTTCGCCAACCTCAAGGCCTTCCTGGTCAACCGCGTGGGTGACCTCGGGTTCATCATCGGCATCGCGGCGCTGTTCTCGTACACGCACTCGCTTTCGTATCAGGCGGCGTTCGCCGCCGCGCCGCACCTGGCGCAGCAGACTCTGCCGGTCTTCGGCGGTGTCAATGCATTGACGTTGATCTGCATCTGCCTGTTCATCGGCGCGATGGGCAAGTCCGCGCAGGTGCCGCTGCACGTGTGGCTGCCGGACTCGATGGAAGGTCCGACGCCGATTTCGGCGCTGATCCATGCGGCCACCATGGTGACCGCGGGCGTCTTCATGGTCGCGCGCATGTCGCCGCTGTTCGAATACTCGAGCACCGCGCTGTCGTTCGTGCTGGTCATCGGGGCGACGAATGCGCTGTTCATGGGCATCCTCGGGGTGATCAACAACGACATCAAGCGGGTCATCGCCTACTCGACGCTCTCGCAGCTCGGCTACATGGTCGCGGCGCTGGGAGCTTCGGCCTACGCCGCCGGAATCTTCCACCTGATGACGCATGCGGGCTTCAAGGCGCTGCTGTTCCTCGCGGCCGGCTCGGTCATCATTGCGATGCACCACGAGCAGGACATGCGCAAGATGGGCGGGCTCGGCAAGTACATGCCGATCACGGCCGCCACCTGTTGGGTCGGCGGTCTGGCGCTGGTGGCGTTCCCGTTCTTTTCCGGCTACTACTCGAAGGATGCGATCATCGAGGCGGTGGGGCTCTCGCATCGCTGGGGCTCGACCTACGCCTACTGGTGCCTGTTGCTCGGCGCCTACGTCACCTCGCTGTACACCTTCCGGCTGTTGTTCATGACGTTCCACGGCGAGGAGCGGTTCCGCCATGTGCGCGCGGAGCATGACGGTCACGGGGGACATGATGCGCACGGCGGACATGGCGTGCATGAGCCGCGCGAGAATCCGCTGGTGGTGACGCTGCCGCTGATCGCGCTGGCGATCCCGTCATTGATCCTCGGCTACTTGACGGTCGGGAAGGTGCTCTACGGCAACTATTTCGGCAGCGCCATCATGGTGCTGCCTCAGCACAACGTGCTCGCGCGGATGGCGCACGATTATCACGGGCCGTTCGAGCTGGGGTTGCGCGGATTTCTCAGTGTGCCGTTTGCGCTGGTCGTGGCGGGCCTGGTCACCGCCTGGCTGTTTGTGCTGAAGCGGCCGCAGTGGGCCGACGCGGCGGCGGTGAAGTTCGCGTGGCTGAAGAGAATCCTCGACCAGAAGTACTACTTCGACTGGTTCAACGAGCAGGTGCTGGCGCGGCTTGCCCGAGGCGTCGGCTTCGGGCTGTGGAAGGTCGGGGATCAGGGCCTGATCGATGGCGCTCTGGTCAACGGCACGGCCAAAACGGTTGGCGGGGTTGGCGGCGTAGTGCGGCGCGTGCAGAGCGGCTATCTCTACTCCTACGCGTTCTGGATCGTGATCGGCTTGGCGGCGCTGCTCGGCTGGTTCCTGCTGCACGCTTAGGCGCACGCAGAGCATTTCGGAGAAAGCACAAGAATGCACGACTACTTGCTGTCCCTGCTGATCTGGCTGCCCATCGCCGCCGGAATCGTGGTGCTGCTACTCGGGGAGCGCAATATCGTCGCCGGCCGCTGGATCTCGCTGATTGCAACGCTCGCGACGCTTGCGCTGTGCGTGCCGCTGTGGCGGGACTTCAACACACATACGGCGGCGTACCAGTTCGTGGAGAAGGCGGCGTGGATTCCGCGCTTCCATGCCTACTATGCGCTCGGCGTCGACGGCATTTCGATGCCGCTCATCGTGCTCACCGCGTTGATGACCATTCCGGTGGTGATCGCCGCGTGGAACGTGATCAACGCGCGCCCGGCCCAGTACTACGCGTCGTTTCTGATCATGGAAGGATTGATGATCGGGGTGTTCGCGGCCACGGACGCGCTGCTGTTCTACTTCTTCTGGGAGGCGATGCTGATTCCGATGTTCCTGATCATCGGCATCTGGGGCGGTCCGCGCCGCGTGTACGCGACCATCAAGTTCTTCCTGTATACCTTCCTCGGCTCGGTGTTCATGCTGGCGGCGCTGATCTACATGTACGTGAAGTGCGGCAGCTACTCCATCGCCGCCTTCCAGGCGCTGCCCCTGACCCTCACCGAGCAGCGCTGGATCTTCGCGGCCTTCCTGATTGCGTTCGCGGTGAAGGTGCCGATGTGGCCGGTGCACACCTGGTTGCCGGACGCGCACGTCGAGGCGCCGACCGGCGGCTCGGTGATCCTGGCGGCCATCATGCTGAAGATGGGCGGCTACGGCTTTCTGCGCTTCGCGCTGCCGATCGCCCCGGATGCGTGCCGGCATCTGTACTTCCTGATCGTCGTGCTGTCGCTGATCGCGGTGATCTACATCGGCTTCGTCGCGCTGGTCCAGCAGGACATGAAGAAGCTCATCGCCTACTCCTCGATCGCGCACATGGGGTTCGTGACGCTCGGAATTTTTCTCGTGTATGCGATCTTGAGCAACACGGGTTCGACCCACGGGGCGGCCATGGGCATGGATGGGGCGATGGTGCAGATGGTTTCACACGGCCTGATCTCCGGCGCCCTGTTCCTGTGCGTGGGCGTGCTCTACGACCGCATGCACTCTCGACAGATCGCCGATTACGGCGGCGTCGTCAACACCATGCCGGTATTCGCCGGATTCATGGTGCTGTTCGCGCTGGCCAATACGGGTCTGCCGGGCACGTCGGGCTTCGTCGGCGAGTTCCTGGTCATCCTCGCGAGCTTCAAGGCGAACTTCTGGTATTCGGCGCTTGCGGCGCTGACGCTCATTCTGGCCGCCGCCTATACCCTGTGGCTCGTCAAGCGGGTGGTCTTCGGGCCGGTGGGCAACGACCGGGTCGCCAAGCTCACCGATCTCAACGGCCGGGAGTTCCTCATTCTGGGGGCGCTCGCCGTGGTGGTGCTGCTGGTGGGTATCTGGCCCGCGCCGCTGCTGAAAGTGATGGGACCGTCGATCCAGCACCTGGTCCACCAGGCCGTTGCCACCAAGATTCCGGCGTAGAGCACGATGTCCGAATCCATGATGACTCTGCATTCCCTGGGGCCCGCGGTTCCGGAGATCTATCTGGCCGCGGCGATCTGCCTGGTGCTGCTGTTCGAGGCGTTCATCGGGGTGAAGCGCCAGGGCGCCACCGGAACGCTCACGCTTCTGGTGCTTGCGGTCGGCGCGGGTCTCACGGTGGCGTTCGCCGACGTGACGCACCGCGTGGTGTTGTTCGACGGCTCTTATGTCGCCGATCCTCTGGCGTTCGTGCTGAAGCTCGCCGGGTTCCTGTCCGTCGCCGTCGCGCTGCTGTATTCGCGCGCCTATCTGCGCAACCGCGAGATTCTCAAGGGGGAGTATTACGTGCTCGCCCTGACGGCGCTGCTCGGCATCTTCGTGCTCATCTCGGCCAACAGCCTGCTCACGGTGTATCTGGGCGTGGAGCTGCTGGCGCTGTCGGTGTATGCGATGGTGGCCTTTGATCGCGAGTCGGGCGTGGCGGCGGAGGCGGCCATGAAGTACTTCGTGCTCGGGGCGATCGCCTCGGGCATGCTGCTGTACGGCATGTCGATCGTGTACGGGCTGACCGGGACGCTCAATCTGGGCCGCATCGCCGGGGCGGTCACCGCGCCGGACAGCCTGGGGGTGGTGCTTGCAGTCACGTTCATCGTCGTGGCGGTGGCCTTCAAGCTCGGCGCGGTCCCTTTCCACATGTGGCTGCCCGACGTGTACGAGGGCGCACCGACCAGCGTCACGCTGTTCATCGGCACGGCGCCGAAAATCGCCTACTTCGCGCTGGCGCTGCGGCTGCTCGCGCACGGCCTTGCGGGGGCGACCGTCGACTGGACGCGCATGCTGATGCCGATCGCCGTGCTGACCCTGGTGGTCGGGAACGTCGTGGCCATCGCGCAGACCAACATCAAGCGCATGTTGGCGTATTCGACGATCTCGCACGTCGGCTTCATCATTCTCGGATTCGTGGCCGGCACGGCGAGCGGTTATGCCGCAGCGCTGTACTACACGCTGGTGTACGTGCTGGTGTCGCTCGGCTCCTTCGGAGTGGTCGTGCTCGCCAGCCGCAAGGGTTTCGAGGCGGATAAGCTATCCGATTACAAGGGCTTGTATCGGCGCGATCCATTGCTCGCGCTGGCGATGGCCATGCTGATGTTCTCCACCGCCGGTGTGCCGCCGTTCGTGGGATTCTGGGCCAAGCTGCGCATCATCCAGGCGCTGTGGGAATCGAGCCATCTGTGGCTGGTGATCATCGCCGTGGTCATGTCGGTGGTCGGCGCGTTCTACTATCTGCGCGTCGTGAAGCTGATGTACTTCGATGATGCGCCGGAAACACTGCCGCCGACGGAGCGGTCCGTCGGAGTGCGCTTCGCGCTCGGCGTCAACGCGGCGGCGGTGCTCGTACTCGGCGTATTTCCGGCGCCGCTGCTCGACCTGTGTGCGCATGTCATTCACTGATCGGTCGCCGCCACGCCGGTGATGCGGGAGCGGCCCGCTCGGGCTAACGGGAGTCGGGCGGGGGCGTCTTGCGGCGCATGATCAGCCGCGCCGCGAGCAGGAGCACCACGATGTTGAGGATCCACCAGGCCCCGTAGCCGTGGCGCTCGAGCAGGGCGAACGCTCCGGCCGCCGGGGAGGGCTTCGGTAGCGTGATCGTTCCGCTCAGCAGCTCGCGAATGCCGTCGTGAGCGACCACGACCTGCAGGCTCTGACGGCCGGCCGGCAGGCCGGCGAGCGAGAAAGCATAGCCCGTCCCGTCGGCCCGCAGGGTCAGAGCGTGTCCATTGAGATCGGCGGTGACCCTTCCCGCGCCGTCGATGGGCGCGTGGTCGTCTCGTTGCACGACATACAGCACCGCGCTGCCGCCGTGAATCGCGGCTTCGAGCCGCAACTGCGTGGAGCGTGCAACCGGAACCGTGGCGGCGTGCGCGAGGCCGCTCACGAGCATCAATGTCGGCAATACCGTTGCGCGCAATAGCCGGCCCATGTTTCCCATGCTCCTCAATCCTCCAGCTGCAGGAAGCGCTCGAGCGTCTCGACGCCGACCATGAAGCCCGCCAATTGCTCCGGACCCAGGCAGGACAGGAGCGCGGCTTCCCGCTCCAGGGCAAGCGGTACGAGCTCGCTGTACATGCGCCGGCCGGTCCGGCTCAGGCGGACTTGACGCTGCCGCCGATCGTCGCTGCTCGAGGCCCGCTCGATGAGCTGCCGCACCTCGAGCTCGGCGATTGCGCGGCTGACCCGGGTCTTGTGCATGCGGGTGCTGGCGGCGATGTATTGAGCGGTGCAGTCGTGCTTGGAGCCCACGGTGGCCATGACCCGCCACTGCGGAATGTCCAGCCCAAACCGCTTTCGATAGACCCCCGCCAGGTGCTGGCTGACCCCGTCGGCCAGACGGTTGAGGCGGAAGGGCACGAAGGCGGCGAGCTCGAGCGTTTGCTCTGGCGTTGAACGAGCGGTCACCGGCGTATCTCCGAGTCGGTTGCGAGCGCAACTATTTGTGTCATCATACAAGTAAAGCATACCGGGAGTCCGCCATGTGCTCCGCACCCGCTTCCACGACCGCACCGTCGGCGGCGGTCGAACCACGCCGTCCGCTCGAGTATTTGAGCGGCTTCGGCAATCAGTTCGCCACGGAAGCGTTGCGCGGGGCATTGCCGCTGGGACGCAACTCGCCGCAGCACTGTCCCTACGGCTTGTACGCCGAACAGCTCTCCGGCACGGCATTCACCGCGCCTCGCCACGCGAACCGGCGCAGCTGGCTCTATCGTATTCGTCCGGCGGCGCTTCACGGGCCATTTCGGCCGCTCGCGCATCAGGGGCTGCTCGGCCGCTTCAGCGAGCTCAGCGCGCCGCCGGACCCTCTGCGCTGGAGCGCTCCGCCCGTGCCGGGGGCGCCGACGGATTTCATCGATGGGCTCCTCACCATCGGTGGCACGGGCTCGAGCGATGCGCACAGCGGCTGCGCGATCCACTGGTACCTGGCCAATCGCTCGATGCGCGAGCGCTTCTTCTACGATGCCGATGGCGAACTCCTCATCGTGCCGCAGCTGGGGCGGCTGCGCGTGGCGAGTGAGCTGGGACTGATCGAGGCCGGACCGCAGGAAATCGTGGTGCTGCCGCGAGGCCTGCGTTTTCGGGTCGAGCTGCGGGACGGCGAGGCGCGCGGCTATGTCTGCGAAAACTTCGGCGCGCCGATGAAACTGCCCGATCTCGGGCCAATCGGCGCCAATGGGCTCGCCAACCCGCGCGACTTCCAGACGCCCGTCGCCTGGTATGAGGACCGCGATGCGCCCATGGAGCTGGTGGCCAAGTTCGGCGGCACGCTGTGGAGCGCTTCGATCGATCATTCGCCGCTCGACGTGGTCGCCTGGCACGGCAATCATGCCCCCTACAAGTACGATCTGCGCCGATTCAACACCATCGGCTCGCTGAGCTACGACCATCCCGATCCCTCGATCCTTCTCGTGCTGCACTCGGTTAGCGATACGCCCGGGGTGGATGCGATCGATTTCGTGATCTTTCCTCCCCGCTGGCAGGTGGCTGAGGACACATTCCGCCCGCCGTGGTTTCACCGCAACGTCGCCTGCGAATTCATGGGGCTCATCCACGGGGTCTACGATGCCAAGGCGCACGGCTTCGAGCCGGGCGGGGCCTCGCTGCACAATTGCATGAGCGGGCACGGTCCGGATGCCGAGACCTTCGAGCGCGCGAGCGCGGTTGATACGAGCATCCCGCAGCGCATCGACGCCACTCTGGCGTTCATGTTCGAGACGCGCACTCTGATTCGTCCAACACCGCGGGCGCTGGAGATGCCGCAGCGCCAGCGGGACTATGCGCGCTGTTGGCTCGGTCTTACGAGGCGATTTGCGCCGGACGAGGCGATCTGAAGGGCGGATCGATGCGCGAGCTCGACGAAACGCATGATCCGCGGCTGACCAGCTGGGTGAGTACGGCGAACCGGGCGGGTTGCGACTTTCCCATCCAGAACCTGCCGTTCACGGTGTTTCGTCGTTCCGGCAGCGCCGAGCCGCTGCGCTGCGGCGTCGGGATTGGCGACGCCATCCTCGATCTGACCGCGCTCGGGGCGGCCGCGGCGTCCGAGGATACGGTCGCGCAGGCCATTGCCGCGTGCGCGCAGCCGGCCCTGAATGCGTTGATGGCGCTCGGAGCGCCGGCGTGGCTGGCCCTGCGGCGCTGGCTCTCCCAGGTGCTGCGCGCCGGCTCGGGCGAGGCCGGGCAGCTCGCCGCCGCGCTCGTCCCCCAGTCGGCCGCACAGTTTGCCGTGCCGGCGCGCATCGGCGATTACACGGATTTCTATACCTCGATCCATCATGCCACCGCCGTCGGCCGGCTGTTTCGCCCCGACCAGCCGCTGCTGCCGAACTACAAATGGGTGCCCATCGCCTATCACGGTCGGGCGTCCTCCATCGTCGTGAGCGGTGCCGGCGTGCGCCGGCCGCGCGGTCAGCTGATGCCGCGCGGTGCCGAATGTCCGCACCTGGGGCCGACCGAGCGGCTCGACTACGAGCTCGAGCTCGGGGTGTACATCGGTCGCGGCAACCGGCTCGGTGAGCCCATTCCGATCGAGCACGCCGAAGAGCATGTCTTCGGCCTATGCCTGCTCAACGACTGGTCGGCCCGTGACCTGCAGGCATGGGAATACCAGCCGCTAGGCCCATTTCTCGCCAAGAATTTCGTCACCACCGTATCCCCCTGGGTGGTGACGCTCGAGGCGCTGGCGCCGTTTCGTGCGCCCTGGCGGCGCTCGGCGCAGGACCCGCCGCCACTGGCGTATCTCGACTGCCCCGCGCTGCGCGCCGCGGGCGCGGTCGAGATCGAGCTCGAAGCGGCGCTCGAGACCGCCGCGATGCGCGCGCGGAATCTTGCGCCGCAGCGGCTGTCGCGCTCGAATTTCCGTGACAGCTACTGGTCGATTGCGCAGATGGTCGCTCACCACACGATCAATGGCTGCAATCTGGCTCCAGGGGACCTGCTGGGCACGGGCACGCAATCCGGACCGCTGCCCGAGCAGGCCGGATCTCTGCTGGAGCTCACCGCCGCAGGTACCCGACCGCTGGCGCTGCCGAGCGCAGAGCAGCGGGCATTTCTCGCCGATGGCGACCGGGTCATCTTGCGCGGCGGATGCCAGCGGCCGGGCTTCGTGCGAATCGGCTTCGGAGAGGCCGCGGGGCTGGTGCTGCCGTCGGCCTGATGGGGCACCGCGCGTCACGCGAGCGCGGGGTGATGGACGGAGCTTTCTCAGGGACAGTGCTCCCGAAACCGTGAAAATCAATATACTGCGCTGGTTCAGTGGTGCCTGGCCCCATCACGGGTCGCCGCAGAGAGCAACAGTCGGCAGCGGGAACATCATGGCGAACACGTTGATCCACGAGTCCAGACGTCTTCTGTTGCCACTCGACACGGTGGTCGATGCGTTGATCGAGCTCGACGTCAAACACGGTCGCTGGCCGGCCGGTGCGCAGCTGGCCGAGGTCTCAACGATTGACGGTGCCGACGAAAGTGCGCGCGGCGTCGTTATGTCCATCCGGGTGCCAGGGAAGACGGAGGTCGCGCAACGCACGTATCTGCTGCCAATCATCGCCGCGGCGATCGTCAACTACTGCCTCGCGATGCGGGTGCCGATGCCGCGCAGCTCGACCAAGGCGATCCAGATCGTGCCCGAGGGTATCGCGCTGCAGCTCGAAAACACCCTGACGCTTCAGCGGCGGCACGCCGAGCCGCCGTCCATTCGAGTGGTCACGGCGCAGTCGGCGCCGGAAGGCGCCCGTGCGGATGCGGCGGAAAACCCGCCCGCTGCGACCGAGACGCCAGAGTCTGCCGGGAGTGTCGTAGAGCCTCGCGCCGGGAGCGATGGCCAGACGGAAAGTGATGCCCAGTGAACGCAGGCGGAGTCACCTCGAGCGCAGGCGCATGACCGCCGTCACCCCTCGAGAAGCTCAGGCGTCAGGTACTCGTCAGCAATTGAACAGAATGGTGCCGGGGTGGTCCAATTCAAATGTACCGCGGCGCAATTAGGCCTGCGGATATGCGTGGGATGCGGTGCCGTGGGGGAGAAGCTTATGTCTAGAACCAACCCGGCTGAATTGCGTTGTGTTCCCCTGGTCGCGGGCGACCCCGACGACGTATTGTTGCATCGACGCGAGCGAGGCGCGCTGCGGCGCGCGGTCGCGATCTCGTGTTCTCTCCTTGCCCTGGCGGTGGCAATGACCGTCGCCGCGGTTCCGTCGCATGCTGCCGTGCGCCGGGGTGGTGGCGGGCATTTCGCCGCGCCGCACTTTGGGGGTGGCCACTTTCAAGGCGGCGGCCACTTCGCCGCGCCGCACTTCGGGGGTGGCCACTTTCACGGCGGCGGCCACTTCGCCGCGCCGCACTTCGGGGGTGGCCACTTTCACGGCGGCGGCCACTTCGCCGCGCCGCACTTCGGGGGCGGTCACTTTCACGGCGGCGGCCACTTCGCCGCGCCGCACTTCGGGGGCGGTCACTTTCACGGCGGCGGGCATTTCGCGGGGCCGCACTTCGGGGGCGGTCACTTTGGCGGCAGGCCGTTTCACGGCGGTCAGTTTCACGGCGGTCAGTTTCACGGCGGTCAGTTTCACGGCGGTCAGTTTCACGGCGGTCAGTTTCACGGCCGGCCGTTTCGCGGTGGCCAGTTTCGCGACGGTCACTTCCCGGCCGCCCGCATGGGCGGGTGGCATGGCGACCCGCGGCGGAACTGGCACGGGGGCTGGCAGGGTGGCGGCTGGCAGGGTGGCGGCTGGCAGGGTGGCGGCTGGCAGGGTGGCGGCTGGCAGGGTGGCGGCTGGCAGGGCGACGGCTGGCGAGACGGATGGGAAGCTCCGGGCTGGGGCTGGGGCGGTCCCGGCTTCGGTTGGAATGGGGCGCTCTGGGTGGGCGGCGACTGGGGTGGCATGTACTGGCCGCCGGTCAATTACAACTGGAACTATCCTTGGTATCTGGGGAGCATTCCGACTGGGGCCGTCATGCTGAGCTTCAGCGGCGTACCGTACTACTACGTCAATCGGGTGTACTACACATGGAGCCCGTATTACCAGGGCTACGTGGTGACCGATCCCCCGCCGGTCTCGAGTAGCGGCACGGGGCCGCAGGCATCGACCCAGACGTATACCGCGGGCGGCGGAAGCGGCGTGCTCGGTCTGCGGGTGACGCCGAAAAAAGGGCAGTCGCGGCAGCAGACTGCGAACGATCAGTACGCATGCCACAAGTGGGCCGTGGCGCAAAGTGGCTTCAACCCGATGCGGTCGGCGCAGGATTCCAACGCCTCGGCGCACATGCGCGCCGGCTACCAGCGGGCAATGATCGCCTGCCTGCACGCGCGCGGCTACAGCGTCCAGGGAGGGGGCGCCGGAAACTAAGCGAGCGGGCCGACTGTTCGGCGTTCGGGACATCGGCGAGAATGTGCCGATGTCCCTGCAACCGACACATTCGAGCACCGCGGCGAGTCGCCGGCGGGAGTCCGGTACGGGTCCGTCCATACTGGTCTGCCGACCGAATACGCGCCTCGGTAATACCGTTCTCTTGACCCCGCTGATCGAAGAGCTGCAGACCAATCTGCCGAACGCCCGCATCGACGTGCTTTCGGCCTGCCCCGCGGCTCACGAGGTATTCGAAGGGTTCCCGGGCGTGTATCGCGTGCACGAACTGCCGTTTCGCGGCGTGCGCCACCCGTTGCGCTATGCGGGCACTCTGCTGCGCGTGTGTCGCGTCGGATACGATATCGTGATCGACCCGTGCCAGAACTCCTGGACGGCGCGCTTTCTCACGCGGTGGATTCCGGGGCGGTTGAAGATCGGCTTCATGCATCCGCGTCGCAAGCGGGGCCTCGATGTCAGCATTCCGTTCAAGGACGCGCCGCGGCACATGGGCGCGTATCCGGTGTACCTGGTTCGCCGTGCGCTGTTTGACCTCGACCCTGAGGCCTCACGTGCCGATGAGGCGGCCCTCGCCATGCGCCTGTCGCCGGCTGAGCGGCAACTCGGCCGGCAGGAAATCCACCGCCTGGCCGGTGATGAGGCGCGGGGCACGGTGATCGCGGTGGCGACGCATGCCACCGGCGCCAAGCGCTTCGGGCTCACCTGGTGGCGGGCCATGATTGGGCGGCTGCGCGAGCTCGCGCCGCAATCCCGCTTCATCGAGATTCGCCCGCCCTCGGGCCATGCGTCGCTGCCGGAGCTTCCTGGATTTTCTTCGCGGCGCGCGCGCCAAGTGGCCGCGGTGATCGATGCGGCGGATTGCTTCGTGTGCGCGGACTCGGGCCTCATGCACCTCGGGGCGGCGACCGACACCGTCACGGTTGGTCTGTTCAAGGTGACGCTGCCGCAGCTGTATGCTCCACGCCGCGGGCGCAGCTGCGCTCTGGCGGCGAGCGACGCGGAGCCTGAGGCGACCGCAGCGCGCATCGCGCAACTGCTCGACCGGGGCGCGTGATGCTGCATTCGCTGATCATTCCGGTCACCCCATTCCAGCAGAACTGCTCACTGATCTGGGACGAGAAGGGGCGCGCCGCCTATGTCGATCCGGGTGGGGAGCTGCCGCGGCTGCTCGAGCAGGCCGACCAGCGCGGTCTGACGCTGACAAAGATCCTGTTGACGCATGCGCATGTCGACCATTGCGCGGCAACGGCGGAGCTTGCCCGCGAGCGCCGCCTGCCGGTCGAGGGACCGCAGCGCGCCGACCGCTTCTGGATCGAGGCGCTCCCCGTGGCGGCGGCGCAGTTCGGCCTGCCTCCGGCCGAGCCGTTCGAGCCGGATCGCTGGCTCGAGGACGGCGATACGGTCAGTGTCGGGGAAGAGCTGTTCGAGGTATTGCACTGCCCCGGGCACACGCCGGGCCACGTCGTTTTCTTTCATCCTGCGTCACGATGCGCGTGGGTCGGCGATGTCCTGTTCGCCGGCTCGATCGGCCGTACCGACTTCCCGCGGGGCGACCACGCGGCATTGATCAGATCCATTCGCGAGAAGCTGTTTCCGCTCGGCGATGACGTGCGTTTCGTGCCGGGTCACGGCCCGGTGTCGACCTTCGGCGCCGAGCGGCGCACCAACCCCTTCGTGGCCGATCGCCTGTTCGTGTCCCCCTGAGCTGCGCGGTCGCCCGCGCACGGAGGAGGCAAGTGCTCAGGGTGCGGGGCGAGCGCCGCTCGCGGCGCGCAGCCGGCGGATCAGTGGCGGCAGTAGGGCCACGCATGTCAGTAAAGCCAGGGCCAGCAAGCCCGTCTTGATCAGGCCGGCGTTGCCGGCCGCCGCCTCGCGCCCGGCATAGCCCAGATAGGTGTAGGCGAAAGTGGCCGGCAGCATCGCGATGTACGAGACGATGACGTAGCGCGAGAGCCGGATGCGTGTCAGCCCGAGGGCGTAGTTGAGCAGGTTGAACGGTATGAGCGGCACCAGGCGCACGAACGCGACGAACCTCCAGTCCTCGCGCTCGACGCCGGCGACGATCTGCTCGGCGCGCGTGCCGATTCGTGCGCGCACCCAGTCAGCGGCCAGGTAGCGGGCTGCCACGAAGGCTCCGGTCGCCCCAATGGTCGCACCGGTCAGGCTGTAGAACGTGCCGGCCACGGGTCCGAACAGTGCTCCGCCGGCGAGCGTGAGCAAGGATCCGGGGGCAAAAGCCACGGTGGCCATCGCATACAGCGCCGTGAAGGCGAGCGGCGCCCAGGGACCCGCCCTGTCTATCGCCCGGGTGAGCGCCTGAGCGTCGAGTTCGCCGCGATGCATGACGACCCACACCGCTGCGGCGCCGAGCGCGATCACGAAAAGCAATCTTTGCCAGCGCGCGCGGGTCACGAGGCTACGGTCCGCCGCGGCGGTTGCTGAGGCCCGCGGGAGCGGCGCCGATGAACGGCATGGCAAGCATGCGCGGTAGATTGGCACACATGCGCGGCTCCCGGAAGGTGCCGATGCCGAGGGTCATGCGCCGGGGCGGCACGTGCGCCGCTTGCGCTCGGGGCGCCGGCCGGCCGCGTGCAGCAGGCGCGTCCCCACCTGGACGATGGTGTCGATCACAGGGACCAGTTCCTCGCCCAGGGGAGACAGGGCATATTGGACCGAGGGCGGCGAGGCGGGCGCCACAGTGCGGATCACGACGCGCTTGGCTTCGAGCTCGCGCAGCCGGGCGCTGAGCATCTTCGGGGAGACACCGGGAATGTCCTTGAGCAGCTCGCCGAAGCGACGCGCTCCGCCGCTCAGCTGCCAGATGACGTTGGGTGTCCACGCGCCCCCGAGCAATGCCATGCAGGCGCTCATCGGGCAGCCTTCCGGCAGCAACCGAGGATCGTGAGCGGGGGGCTGGCGGGTCACATGCGTGTTCTCTACCGAAAGGGCAGTACACCCTCTAAATTACCATACGTAATGTACTATAAAATTGTAAGTGCGGTAACTGGGGGCGCCCGACCGGGGCCTCACCTTCCTAGGAGATTGCGATGAAACTGTTCTATGCAAGCGGTGCCTGCTCGCTCTCGCCACACATCGTGGCGCGCGAGGCCGGTATCGCGCTCGAGCTGCAGAAGGTCGATCTGAAGACCAAAACGATGACGACCGAGGGCGACTATCTCGCCATCAACCCCAAGGGCTACGTGCCGGCCCTGCAGCTCGACAACGGGGAGCTGTTCACCGAAGGGCCCGCGATCGTACAGTATCTGGCCGACCTGAAGCCGCAAACGGGCTTGGCGCCGCCGGCCGGAACTCTGCCGCGCTATCGCCTGCAGGAGATGCTCGGCTACATCAATTCGGAGCTGCACAAGACCTACTCGCCGCTGTTCAATCCGGCGACCCCCGCCGAGACCCGCGCGGAGCGCGAAACGTACCTGCGCCGCCGCTATGGTCTGGTCGAGAAGCAGCTCGAGGCCGGCAAGTATCTCTTCGGCGAACCCTTCACGGTTGCCGATGCGTACCTGTTCACCGTGACGAATTGGGCACGGATGGTCAACTTCAGCCTCGCGGAGTTCCCGAACTTGCGTGCCTTCCAGGAGCGCGTGGCCGGCCGGCCGGCCGTTCAGGCCGCGATGCGCGCTGAAGGTCTGATCAAGTAACGCGGCTCAGTGGGGGCCTTCGCCGCCGCGCGCCCACCCTCAGTACAGCTGAGGCGTGCCGCCCGCGGCGATGAAGGCCCGCATGGCCCGCAACAGGCGCGGCGGCAGGATGGGCCGGGGCGCGGAGTGCGCGCCGAGCCGCATGATGCGCTGTGCGCGCCGGGTGAGCCTTGGCCAGTGGGATAATCCCGGCCCGTTGGGGTTGCCGGTCTTGACGAAGTTGACCCAGTAGCGCGACATGCGCCGGGAAATCCTCCGGTCGAGCCGGGTGAAATGCCGTTGCGGTGCCGCATCCAGCGTCTGGAAGACGTAGGGTATTTCCGAGGAATGGAAGACTCGCCAGCGCTTGGCTTGCGGGCCGGGCTCCACGTGCCTCCAGAGATACGCGTAGACCGGCGTGTGCGCAGCGTGCGCCAGCCGCAGCCGTCCCCAGTGATAAAGTGCGGCAAGTCCGAGATCGCGGCGCACCGCGCGCTGCGCACGTGCCCGGGCGCGTCCGCTGTGGGCTGGGAAAAGGCGTGCGAAGCGCGGCGCAAGCGCGCCGAATCTCTTGCGCAGATAGGCGTGCCAGGCCGCGCGGCTCAGCGTCGTCGGGTTGGCGCGAAACCCGGTGTTCTCATCGGCGTTCATACCCAGCAGGATCGGCGTGCGGGCGAAGTGCCCGGTGGCGAGCAATCGCTCGGGCGCGGCGGGCAGCACTGTCCCGTCGATGATCGGCATGATCAGCGGACTGGTCATGGGGCTGGCGGATACGCCGAGCGCCTTCGGCGGCAGCGCGCGCAGCCCGGCCAGCGTCTTGACGCCCTTGGAGCGCGCGAACGCCTCGCCTGTACGCTCGGCGGCGGCCAGGGACGCCATGTGCCGCGGTGATCCGGGCAGGCGCGAGTTGGGCAGACCGCTTTCGGCGATGGCCCGCGCGAAAAGGCCCGCAGCGAGCGGGGAGGTGATGAGCTCTTGGACGGCGATCGCGCCGGCGGACTGACCGGCGACAGTGACAGCGTGGGGATTGCCGCCGAACGCCGCGATGTTGCGGCGCACCCAACGCAGTGCCCCGATCATGTCCTGCAGGCCCCAGTTGCCCGGCGGCTCGTGCAGGCGCTTCGCCTCGGCCACGAGCGCCGGATCGGTGAAGAATCCGAACAATCCGAGCCGGTAGTTGATCGTGACGACGATGATGCCCTGTGCGGCCAGATGCCGCCCGTCGTAAATCGGCACTGAGCCGGAGCCGGAGATGAATGCGCCTCCCGGAATCCAGACCATGACCGGCACGGGCCGTGATACGTGCGCCGGCGCCCAGATGTTCAGATAAAGACAGTTCTCGCCGGTCCGCCCGTGCACGTCGTATTCGTGGGACCACGGGCCAAATCCGTGCGGTGTGAGCGTCTGGGTGCAGCTCGGAGCAAAGTGCGTGGCGCGTCGCACGCCGTGCCACTTCTGGGCCGGCTGCGGCGCGCGCCAGCGGTTGATACCGACCGGAGGCGCGGCGTAGGGCACGCCCAGGAACACGTTGACGGATCCTCGGCGCAGACCCGAGAGCATTCCTTGCGCAACTCGGACTCGCGGCACCGGCTGCGCGGCAGGGCAGACGGTGAAGACCAGCGGCAGCAGCGCTGCCAGCAGCATCGTGCGTCGCACACGAGTCATATCCACCTCATGCCGGTTACCGTCGGAATGACGACAACCGGCGTACGCGCTCGCACGAACTGCTCCTTCGGCAAAGGCGCGAGCACCGCCGCGCCGGCGGCTGGGCGCCGGTTCGCGCCCCGACATCGGGACCATACCAGCAAAGACAAGGTAGCGCTACCAGTTCGGCCTCCGCGGCACCCGGGCCGCGCCGGGCAGGTGATATGATCATCCACCGTTGAGCGCCGGCCGCAGGCCGTGCGTCGCAGACGGAGCGCGTTGTGAGTGAAGAACAATCCGCGAGCGTCACGCTCGAGCAGGTCCGGGACTATCAATTCGACATCACGTTCGCACCTGACATGACGCACGTGCAGTCGGACGAAGGGCCGCCCTTGGGGCGAGGCCAGGGGCCGACGCCGGCATTGCTGCTCCTCGCCGCGGTGGGGAGCTGTATGAGCTCGAGCCTGCATTTCGCGCTCACCAAATTCAAAAACGATGCCGGTGGGATCACGACCACGGCGCGGGGGCGCATCGGCCGCAATCCGGCCGGCCGGCTGCGCATCGTGCACATCGAGGTGGAAATTCGTCTGCGCGCCAATGCCGACAGCCTGCAGCACCTCGAGCGAATCCTCGGACAGTTCGAGGAATTCTGCACCGTGGGCGCCAGTGTGCGGGCCGGGATCCCGACGGACGTCGCCGTATTCGATGGCGGCGGCCGCCGGCTGAAGTAGCGCCTTAAGACCGACGCGTCGCACGTATCGCCGACCGATCCGCCAGGGCTCGCCGTCGGCGAATTGCGCCCGCGCCGCGGCGATTCCGCGGTGTGGCGAGGTGAGCAGCTTGTACTCGGCGACCCGGAACCGACCCTGGCCGAGAACCGGCGTGTCGCGGCTCAACAGGAAACCGGTCGGTCGAGCTCCGCCAGGCCGACACCTTGGTCGCGCAGGGTCTGGATCAAGGGCTCCAAGTGCGCACGATAGTGACGCCAGCGGCCACTCGAGGATCCGTAGATCGGTCTGCGAACCTGCGCCGCACTCTGGGTGAGGCAAACCGCGGCGTTGCGCTCCACCTCGACGGCGGCGTCGCGCCATTCGAGGCCGCAGGCCGCCGCCGCCGCCGCACCCACGCGGATCGGATCGCTGACCAGATCATCGTAGCGGACCTCATGGAGCGACGCGCCGAAGGCGTCGCGCCAGTGGTCTACCAGTCGCGCGTAGGCAGCGTAGTAGCGCGCCAGATCGGAGAAGTCGTAGCTGAACTGATACGCCTCGCCGAACAGGGTGCGATACATGGCAAAGCAGATATCGAGCGGCGAGCGGCTGACGAGCACGAGCCGCGCCTGCGGCAAGGCGCGGCGAATCGCCCCGAGGTAGAGGTAATTCATCGGTTGTTTCTCGATGACGGCCTCGGGCTTGCCGCCGGCGCCGGCGAGACGGGCGTATCCGGCGGCGACCGTATCCCAGTCGGCCGCGGCTGCCCGTGCAAACACATCCCTGCCGCCGCGAACCGCGTCGGTCGGCGGGCCCGGCGGGGCAGTGAGCAGGGTTCGGGCGAAGTGATCGGTCTCGCCGTTGGAGCGCACTGCGGGCAGGCCCGTCAGGATGCGCTCGAGAAGTGTCGTGCCCGAGCGCGGCAGGCCGAAGATGAAAACGAAGCGGCTCGAATCGATCCGGCCGCTGGCCGTCCGGTCCGGTGCGGGTGGAAAGGCCTCGATGATGCGCCGGAGCTTGTGCTCGTCGATCCGGACATCGTAGGCGAGTTGGCGCCGGCGGGCGCTCGCGCCCAGGGCGAACGATTCGAATGCGTCGTCGTACTGCTCGAGATCATCGAGCTCCTTGCCGAGCGCGTAGCCGAGCAGGATCCGGGCGTTGTCGTCCAGATCGGACCGCGAGACCTCGCGCCGCAGCTGCGCGACGTGATTGGCGGTGGGGGTCTGCACTCGCAGCTCGGAGCGCAGCAGGTAGCCGCGGTACTCACGGGCGTCGAGCGCGATGGCGCGATCGCAGGCCGCTTCGGCCTCCGCAAACCGGCCGAAACCCCGTTCGCTCGATGCGAGGTTGTACCAGTGCCGGGAGACGTTCGGGCTGCACTCCACGGCCCGCCGGTACAGGGCATTGGCGCGGTCGTGTCGACCCAGGGCAACCGAGGCGAGAGCCAGGGAATCGTAGGCTTCGGCGGTCCCGGCGGCGTAGCGCGCCGCCCTCTCGACTACGGCATCCGCTTCGGCGGGACGGCCGAGCTTCAGCAGTATTGCCGCCAACACGCCGTGCGCGGGCGCGCAGAGTTCTTGAGTCGCCACGGCCCGCTGGGCAACCTGAAGTGCCTCGCCAAGGCGTCCGGCGCGCATCAAGCGCAGGGCTTCGGCATCGAGGGTCAGGGATGGGGCATTCATCGGCAATGGTGGGCTCGGGGTGGGAAGGCTGGCGGCGCTCCAATCTCACGCCGGCGCTCGAGCCGCTACCGCGATGGAGATGCGTGGACGTGCCTGCGCAGCGGGACCGCGTATGGCCGATCGCCGCCGGCACACGCGCAGGCCATTCAGGCGGCTGCGGAGTTGAGCGGAGAATATGACGGCGCCAACGTGCACGGCCAGCCCCGCTTGGTGCAGCGCCTCGGCGGTCCATGTGTTGCAGGTGTCGAAGGCGTCGTAGCGTTCGCCCGAGGCGTAGAACTCGCTGTGGGGCCACGGCCCGGCGCCCAGCTCGATCGGCTTGCCGGCCCGCCGGCGCAGGGCATCGAGCAAGTAGGCGTCGAGCTTGAGGACCTCCCGTTGATCGGCGCAGAGCCAGCGGTAGGTTGCATCGGCCGGCAACAGCCCCTCGACCGAGGGGGCGCCCGCAACGAGCAGGGCGCTCGGGGAGCTGAACAGTGCCTCGAGCGCGTCGAGGGCTGACGGACTGGAGGTCATGTAGAAGCGCCGGTTCCCCCAGCCGAAACTTACGTATCGCTCATGGGCATCCACCGGCAGCACCGATCGCAGTGGACCGAGTTCCTGCACCGGCAGGATCAGCCCCGTATGCCACCCGGCGAAGAGCACCCCGATCACGGCGGTTCGCCCCGCAGAGGATCGTTCCGCGGGGACCGGGGCCGCGGTGGATCGGGGCAGGGCGCTGCAGCTGCACATCAGGGCCGCGCCCAGCAGGCCGGCGATTGCCTCAATCACAGTGAATTTGCGCATCGGTGACGGTCCGCGCCTGCACGAAGTCGATAGCGTACCACCACGGTGGAGACGCTCCCGCGGGCCCGAGCTCGCTTCGCGGCACGCGGACTCGCCAGGATCGCGCACGCCCGCGCCGAGCTACCAGAAATACAGCTGCAAGGTGAGCGGTTTCCTCGACGGCGGGGGTTGAGCCAGTGCTTCACGGTGATCGAGGTAATTCCCGACGCAGCGGCTCAGCAGATCGTCGATCTCCGACATGCTGTACCGTGCTTCCTGCGCATTGGGAGGGCGCAGGCGGTGTGCGTCCGGAAAGATCCCCATGCCGGAGAGGATCGCGAACCAGGACATGACCGGGTAGCCCTGGCCGATTTCCTGGGTGCGAATCCCCGGGACGATGCTCTTGCCCGCCCGCCACGTCGAATAGATCTTTCTGAGATTGTCCGACAGCGTCGTATTGGCGGCGTTGGCCCGCCAGTAATCGGTGTCGGTCCGGGAGTTGGTCTTGTAGTGGGTGACGATATAGTCCCGGATGCCTTCGAAGTTCCGGTTTACGCGCGCATTGAAGCTCTCGCGGGCGTCATCGGTCAGCTCGCCGCGCTCGAGCAGCTCGGTGAACGTCTGTGCCATGTACTGGACCACCATGAGCGATGTGGCTTCCAGCGGTTCGACGAATCCCTGGGCCAGCCCGACCGCAAGACAATTCGCGTGCCACGGCCGAGCGACCCGTCCGACCCTCATCTTCAGATGTCGCGCTTCGGCATCCGAGTCGAGCAATCCGAGGTGCTGCCGCAGCTCGGTCTCCGCCGCATCCGGCGTGCAGAATTGCGTGCTGTAGACGTAGCCGTTGCCGAAGCGATTGGTGAGCGGGATCTTCCAGACCCAACCGTGTTTCAATGCGGTCGAAGCCGTCTGGCTGGGGATGCTCTCCCCGATCTGGGACGGGATGGCCACCGCGGCGTCGTTGAACAGATTGTCCGCGTAGCTGATGAAGGGAACGCCCAAGGCCTTCTCGAGCAGCAGGCCGGAAAACCCCGTGCAATCCACATACAGATCCGCCGTGATCGTCTCACCCTCACGGGTGCTCACCGACGCGATAGAGCCGTCTGCGCCCACCGTCGCGTGTGTTACGTGACAGCTCTTGTAATGAATGCCCCGCTGGAGCGCTTTCTCGTGGAGGAATCGGCCAAGCAGCGTCGCATCGAAATGGTACGCGTGCAGTACATCGAATGGGAACGCCTCGCGCGACTTGGGCGCACGCCGCTCGGCCACGAGCCGGGCCGCGAGGAAGAACCGATCTGGATGTGCGTATAGGTTCACTCCCCTGACCCGCGCCTCCACGTTGTGGACGAACTGGGTCATGGTCATGATGTCGACCATGGAGGGAAACGGATGAAAATAGCGCTCGAATCCGGGCTTGGTCGACCAACCGGCGAAGCTGATGCCGCATTTGTAGGTCGCATGGCATGCGGGCATCCATTCCGCTTCCTCGATGCCCAGCATGTCGAAGAAGCCCCGCAGCAGCGGTGTGGATCCTTCGCCGACCCCGATCGTCGCAACGGTGGGGGATTCGAGCAGGGTGATGTCCACGCCTTTGGGGATCAGAGTCCGCGCAAGAATCAACGCGGTCATCCATCCGGCGGTTCCGCCGCCGACGACGACGATGCGTCGCACAGGCGATGGTGTCGCGGAGTTGCCCGTTCCGGCGCCGAGACTGAAGGAGTAATCGAGGACGTTGGCTATCGGCATGGAGGCGCAGGCGGATTGATCATGACCCCGGGCCGCGCGTTCCCGGGCGCAGCGGATGAATCGTCCAAAACAAGAGTCCTGTGCCGTACCCGGGCGCCACCGGGCTCCTGCCCGACGCGGTCCCATCACCGCTCAGACTTGATTTGTGCGGTCAGTGTACCGCATCGGCGGGGGTTGCGGCGGCGAGGATCGGCGGTCGGTGTGTCGTCCGGCCGGCTCTGGCTGTCCTGCGCGGCTCTGGCGGGCGTCTGGGTGTCCTATCCGGCCGTGGGGGCACGGCTCGCGTGGGCCTGCTGTGTACCGTCTGGCGCCCCTTAAGGATGGGGTCGTCGCGGCCCTGTGGGGCGTCGAATGGACGTGCATCTGAGCACGCCGAAAACGCGTTCCTCGCGCGGGACTTCTGGGGCGCCGAATTCTGTGACGGCGGAGAGATCCCCGGTCCGGCGAGCAGCGCGCCGACTTTCCGGGCATCGGGGCATCGACCGTCCGATCGCGCCGCACGTGTGCCGACGACGCGACGTCGGCGGTGGCTCGCCGTTGGCGTCCGGACCTCCCCTGCGGCGGACCGTCTCGATCGCGACGGGGGCATCTGGCGGATCTCAGTCCATCCGGCGCGGTCTGGGCGCCGGGGTGCGATCCGGAGGGAATGCCGGCGACGCGGCGCGGCAACACGCCGGACCTCAATTTCAACCGAGGGAATATCCGGTTGTGTCATAAATCGGCAACATAACGGTGATCTACTCGTCACTGTCGCAACGAGTGAGCGGCAGCGCGGTGTCCGCAGCAGACGAGCACTATCACTTTCGAACGATCTGGATCTCCGATATCCACTTGGGCACGGCGGGGTGCCAAGCCTACTATCTCCTGGATTTCCTGCGCACGCATGAGGCCCGCACGCTCTATCTGGTGGGCGACATCCTGGACGGCTGGCAGCTGAAGAAGAGCTGGTACTGGCCGCAGGCGCATAACGACGTGGTGCAGAAGATTCTGCGCAGTGCGCGCAAGGGCACCAAAGTCGTCTACGTTCCGGGCAATCATGACGAGCTGGTGCGTCAGTTCGCCGGGTTGCACCTGGGAGAGATAGCCATCAGCGACGAGGTGATTCACACGACCGCGGACGGCAAGCGGTTGTGGGTGGTGCACGGCGATCTGTTCGACAGCGTCCTGCAGCACGCGCGTTGGTTGGCGCACCTCGGCGACTGGATGTACACGATCCTCCTGAAGCTCAACCGCTGGTTTAACGCGGTCCGTCAGCGACGCGGGCTGCCGTACTGGTCCATGTCGCAATACTTGAAGCACAAGGTGAAGAACGCGGTCAATTTCATCTCCGACTTCGAGCACATGATGACCGAGGAGGCTCGCCGCCGCGGCTGCGACGGTGTCGTGTGCGGGCATATTCACAAGGCGGAAATGCGCGAGATCAACGGCGTTCTGTACTGCAACGACGGCGACTGGGTCGAGAGTTTGACCGCGCTCGCCGAGGATTTCGACGGCAAGCTCCACCTGATCCATTGGCGCAACCGTCTCTCGAGCCCGATGAACCTGGGCGGCATCCTGGAGGAGTTGCCCGCGGCGGACTCGTTGCCGGCCTGATCCCGGCGCAGGCTGAAACGCGATCATCGCGGGCGGACGTACCGTGGGATGAAATCTACGGGCTCGGCTCCACCGGCCCGACCGACAGTGACCATCGAGGAAAGCCATGAAGATCATGATCGTCACCGATGCCTGGATGCCGCAGGTCAATGGTGTGGTGCGGACACTTCGGGCCACGGCGCGCGAGCTCCAGGACATGGGGCATGCGGTCGAATTTCTCACGCCGCGGGAATTCGCGACGCTGCCGTGTCCGACCTATCCCGATATTCGCCTGTCGCTGCTTCCCGGTCGCAGGGTCGCGCGGCGACTTACCGATTTTGACCCGGATGCTGTGCATATTGCGACTGAGGGTCCGCTCGGCATGGCGGCGCGGCGTTTCGCCTTGACACGGGGTCTGCCGTTTACCACCGCCTATCACACGCGGTTTCCGGAATACGTTCGGGCGCGCGTCGGGGTGCCGCTGACTCGGACGTATGCGTTCCTGCGGTGGTTTCACGGACCGGCCGCCTGCGTGATGGCGCCGACGCAGGTGGTCAAGCAGGACCTGGAATCTCATGGTTTCACGAATGTCGTGCTTTGGTCGCGAGGCGTCGATCTGGAGGTCTTCAAACCCCAAGACGGCGGGCGACTCGCGAGCCAGCCGCCGATTTTCCTGTATGTCGGCCGGGTGGCCGTCGAGAAGAACATCGAAGCCTTCCTGGACCTGGAACTGCCCGGCTCGAAGTGGGTCGTGGGCGAGGGGCCGGCGCTCGAGGGCATCCGCGCGCGGTATCCGCACGTGAACTACCTCGGAGTGCTCGATCAGCACGAGCTGGCGAAGGTGTACGCGTCCGCCGACGTCTTCGTGTTCCCCAGCAAGACCGATACGTTCGGGCTCGTGCTGCTCGAGGCCATGGCCTGCGGCCTTCCCGTGGCGGCCTATCCGGTGACCGGTCCGTTGGATGTGATCGGGAACGCGAAGGCCGCTGGCGTCATGCACGACGATCTGCGCACAGCCTGCCTCGAAGCTGTCAAACTGCGTCGGGAGGACGCCGTGGACCATGCTCGGAAGTTCTCGTGGCGGGCTGCCACCGAGCAGTTCCTGGCCCATCTTCACCCGCGTCCTCGCGGTACCGGTCAGCCGTCTGCACTGGCCAATGCGAGCCGGGCTTGATGAGCGAGCCGGACGCCGAATACTCGAGCGAACGCAACCCGCACAAAGGTAACCGCGGACTCACCCGAGCCTGGCAGGCCTGCAGGAATTCCTGGAGCGGACTGTTGTTCGCGATACGCGAAGAGAGCGCATTCCGCCAGGAGCTGACGCTGACGGCGTGCCTGATACCGCTGGCGCTGCTGCTGCCGTTCAGCGCCGCCGAACGTCTGATGTTGATCGGGTCCGTGGTTCTCGTCCTGATCGTCGAGCTCCTGAATTCCAGCATCGAGGCGGCGATCGATCGGATATCCTTCGAACACCACGGTCTGTCCAAGCGCGCCAAGGACTATGGGAGTGCGGCCGTGATGTTGGCGCTGCTGATCTGCGCGATGGTGTGGATCACGTTTATTTTTCGCCTGGCCGCCGGCTGAGTGATGCTGCGGGTTTGAGCCACGACCCGGCGAGCCCGCCGTCTTTGGCCGGGTCGACTCTCCAGCGGCTTCGGGGGGCAATTCTGTGTACACCCAAGTCGCCGAGGACGCATAAAACCTGCCGGCGAGGACGCCTTCGCGCGGCAGTACGGGGGTTGCTCCGTTTCGGGGTCGTCGCTGTCGAGTCCGTCCTGACGTTTTCCGCGGCCGCAATCACAACCTCGGTCTCGGCCAGGGCTCGGTAGAGGACGCTCCAGCAGCCGCGCACGGGAGCCGAAGGGGGGCAGGGTCCGCTGTCCGCCGATGGCCGCCGTTACCTCTGCGCCGCCGCGTGCGGTCTGCACGCAGTGCGCACAGGTGTTCGTGATACCGACCGCAG
Source organism: Pseudomonadota bacterium (assembly GCA_021790795.1). Lineage (GTDB taxonomy): Bacteria > Pseudomonadota > Gammaproteobacteria > Steroidobacterales > Steroidobacteraceae > 13-2-20CM-66-19. Next base: position 21,423 of record JAJYFU010000003.1, on the reverse strand, counting down.
CGGCTCAGTCTGCCGGTTCATGCCGGTCCGTAGGACCGGGATCACCGGGTCACTGCCGGCGTGCAGCTCGTTGCGATCATTGGCGAGCAGGCGACCGCGACCGTGGAAGTCATCCGGCGCGACTTCGCCCACGGCATGTTGGTCGAAATCGGGCGGACGCGACATCGTCAAAAAGTGTCGGTTGAAGTGAAGCGAGTGGTCCACTATAGTCGGTTCTCCGCGCCAGTGAGACACACCGGGCACGCCGAGTGCGTGACGCGGATCCGTGTCGTGACCGATAATCCGCTGGAAAGGATGTGCGATGCTGTTTGAGCCTGTTTCCCTTAGAGCGCTGCGCTTGCGTAATCGTGTCGTCATGGCGCCGATGACCCGTAATCGCGCGGTCGACGGGAATGCCCCGAACGCGTTGATGGCGCAGTACTATGCGCAGCGCGCCGGAGCCGGACTGATCATCACCGAGGGAACCTCTCCGTCGCCGAATGGGCTCGGGTATGCGCGTATTCCAGGCATGTTCAATGCGGCTCAGGCCGCCGGCTGGCGGCGGGTTACCGAGGCGGTGCACGCGCGTGGCGGGTGCATCGTGCTGCAACTGATGCACACGGGTCGAGTCACGCAGCAGGCCAACCTGCCCGACGGCGCGGAAGTCCTTGGAGCGACCGGCGCCGCTCTGCCCGGAGAGGTGCATACGGATAGCTGCGGGGTGCGGCCGTACTCCACGCCCAGGGCGATGGACGCATCGGACATTGCACGCGCGATCGGCGAATACGCTGAATCTGCTCGGTTGGCCGTCGAGGCGGGATTCGACGGTGTCGAGATGCATGCGGCGAACGGTTATCTAATCGAGCAATTTCTCAATGCGAATGTCAACACCCGCGGCGATGACTGGGGTGGCAGCGCGACGGCGCGCAATCGCTTTGCCTTGGAAGTGATCCGTGCCGCGTCTGACCTGATCGGCCCGGATCGTGTCGGTGTGCGGCTGTCGCCCTATGGGGTGTTCAACGGCACGGGCGGCTTCGACGGCGTCGAAGCGCAGTATCTCGGACTCGTGCGTGAGCTTTCGAAGATGAGCCTGCTCTACGTGCATGTGCTCGACCACTCGGCGATGGGTGCGCCTGCCGTGCCGGCGGAGTTCAAGCGTGCGCTGCGCGCGGCGTTTGACGGTCCATTCATCCTCGCCGGGGGCTTCGATGCCCGCACGGCCGAGGCTGCCCTGCAAGCGGGTGACGCCGATCTGATCGCCTTCGGGCGCGCGATGCTGGCAAATCCCGATCTGGTCGAGCGCATGCGCCGAGACGCGACGTTAAATGCGCCCGATATGACGACATTCTATTCGGCCGGAGCCGCCGGGTACACGGACTACCCGACTTTGAGCTGAGCTGCCGGGGTGTTCGGCCTCGCCGTCCGCGGGAGAGTCGTATCTTTCGCTGGCGGGATTGCGCTTGAGGCTGCTCGGAAGACGGGCGAGGAGAGCCTCGAGGTGCCGAGGTCTTGACCGCTCGGTCCGGCTCGTTACCTAATACGTGACAGGGCTGCGCTGCTTACGGTATGCGCTGACCATCAAAGAAGTCAGGGTCAATCGCGGGAGAGAAAAATGATCAACCGGTCCCGGGCCTATGAACGGATCCGTCATGTCATCTTCGCTGTAGGCGTATCCTCCGTCGCCTCATTCTGCGTCCCTGCAAGCGCGCGTGCCGCGGGTCCACTCGGCCTCTACATAGGCGCAGCTTACGGCCAGGCGCACGTCAGGGCCGCCCCGATCAGTGCGCCGACTGGCGTCGGTGGCACCGTACAGCTGGGCGGATCGGATTTCGCTCATTCCGCATATCAGATCATGCTGGGCGTGCGGCCGGTCTCGTTCCTGGGCGCCGAAGTCACCTACATGGACTTCGGGCAGCGGTCATGGCCGTCACCGCAGGCGGGCGTGCTCGTCAAGAACGGTCAGGCGTCGCAGAAGGGCGAGGGAGCCTTCGCAGTCCTCTATCTTCCGGTGCCCGTGGTGACCGTCTATCTGAAAGCGGGCTTGTCCCGGATCACGACCAACCGCTCCGCTGACTACGAGTACTTCGGGGTCGACAATTGCGCATTCGCCCCTTGCCGTTACCTCAGCATCGCGCGCAACAGTACAACCACCGGATTCGCGACAGGTATCGGCCTGCAGCGGACGCTCGGAAATTGGGCGTTTCGGGGGGAGTATGAGCGGTTCAACGCAGCCGGCGCGAATCCCGATCTGATGTCCATCGGCGCCATTTGGTTGCTTCCATAAGGAGGGCAATGCAGCGGGTACTCAAAAGCGACAGACCGGAAAGAATTTTTTGATCGGACGAACGTTTTGTCGCGCGCGGCGTTTATCCAGGGTTATTCCCGCATCACCAATCGTATGACGGCACGTGCGCCGGGTGAGGTCTGACGGTTTGTGAGACGCAAGCTGCCGCCGTGTGCCTCGATGATCTGCCGCGCCAGCACCAGACCGATTCCGCTGCCGCCGGCCTTGGTCGTGAAAAAGGGAACGAACAGGTTTTCGGTGTGCACGACGCCCGGTCCATCGTCTTCCACCTCGATCAGCAGGTATCGGCCGTCCTCATGCCAGCGGATGCGCACGCCGCCGCCGGTCTCGAGGGCCGCATCCGCGGCGTTACGCACCAAGTTGATCAGCGCTTGCTCGAATTGCGTCCTGTCCACATACACGGTCGCGGCTGTGTCGGATTCGACGGCGACGGCGACTCGTTCTTCCAAATAGGCGATGTGCCGGATCAGTCCGGCCAGCTCGACGACTTCGGGAGTGGGCGGCGGGAGGCGGGCGAGCTCCGCGTAGCGGCGGATGAAGCCGCCGAGCGTTCGGCTGCGCCGCTCAATCAATTCCAGACCTTCTTTGAGTGTCGGATCGCTCTGCGGGGCGCGTTCGCCCAGCAGGCTGGCGGTGGACTGGATGGAGCCGAGCGAATTATTGATTTCGTGTCCCAGCACCCGGATCAGGCGCCGCCAGGCGCTGCGCTCCTCTTCCCGCAGCGCACGGCTCACGTCGGTGGCGACCAGCAGGCGGTGAGGGCGTCCGTGGCGACGGAACATGACTCGGCGCACTTCCCATGGGCCCTCACCAGCCGGGAGATCACGGCTATCGATGAATGGTGTCCCGCGGCGCAGCCAGTCGGATAAGCCGATTTGCGTCGCAGAGCGCCCGACGAGCGCCGACGCCGTCTCTCCCAAAAGCGCTTCGGCGGCGGGGTTGACCTCGACCAGTCGACCGTACTCGTCCACGATCAGCACAGCCAGCTCCAGACTCGCGAGCAATTGCGACAGCAGCGCATCGGTTTCCAGTCCATGCCGTTGCTCGCCACCCAGATGCGCCGCCAGGGCGTTGAATGCCTGTCCCAACTCCCCGATCGGACCGGTGCCGGCGCGTACTCTCGAGCCGTAGTCCCCTTCGCGAAGGCCGTGCAACAAGCTCGCCAGCAGCCGCAGCCGGCGCGCGCGGGCTCGGGCGGCCAGCGCGAGTCCCGCTCCCAGCCAGAGGGCCGCCAATGTGAACCCCAGCCAACGCGCGGCCGTTGGCATCTGGACACCGGCGGCGAGCAGTGCCGCCTGTGCCAGCATCGGCAGCACCGCCACCGCAGCCAGACCCGCGCCGCTCCAGCGTCCGGGGCCGCCGAGCCTCATTCGCGCAGCTTCTCGAGGCGCCGGTACAACGCGCTGCGGCTTACGCCGAGTTTCGCGGCCGCCGCTTCGACGTCCCCGCGGCAACTTTCGAGTGCCCGCCGGATCACGTAGCGCTCCGCTTGCTCCAGTGTTAGGGTATCGAGACGCTCGGCGCTCTCTGCGCTCAGGAGGCGCAGATCTGCGGCCTCGATCCGTTCTCCGGTGGCCAGCAATGCCGCCCGCTGCATGACATGCGCGAGTTCGCGCACGTTGCCGGGCCAGTCATAGCCTTCCAGTGCGCGGTCCGCGCCAGCGCTGAGGGCTAACGGCGCGGTATCAGGGGGTGCGAAACGCGCAAGGAAATGGCGCGCGAGCAGCGCGATATCGTCCCGCCTCGCCCGCAGCGGCGGCAGAGCGATCTCGACGGCATTCAGCCGAAAGAGCAAATCCTCGCGGAAACGTCCCTCGCGGATCAGTTGCGTGATGTCGGCATTGGTTGCGGCCACGATGCGCGCATCGGTCGATCGCGTTTGGGTCTCGCCGACACGCTCGAACATCCCTTCCTCCAGGACATGCAGCAGCCGCGCCTGCTGAGACGGGGTGATATTGGCGATCTCGTCGAGAAAGAGCGTACCGCCGCGGGCGCGCTCGATTCGTCCGATCCGGTCGCTACGGGCATCGGTGAATGCGCCTTTGACGTGACCGAACAGTTCGCTTTCGAACAGCGTCTCCGCCAGTCCGCCGAGATTGACGCTGACGAATGTGCCTTCCCGACGCGGCGAGTGCCGGTGAATCCAGCGTGCCATTAGGGTCTTGCCGGTGCCGCTTTCGCCCGTGAGCAGCACCGGCACGTCGGAGGCCGCGACGCGCCGGGCGACGTCCAGGGCTTCGCGCATGCCGCGGGCGTGGAAGACCGGCTCGTCGTCTTGTGTTTCGCCGGACTGTGCGGCTTCCTCGAATCTGCGCATCCGGTTGCGGGTATCCGCCAGCGCCAGGTGAATGTTCACGAGGGATCGCACCCGGGCGTTCTCCCAGGGTTTTTCCAGGAAGTCCTGTGCGCCCAACTGCATGGCTTGGACCGCAAGCTGGACCGTGCCCCAGCCCGTGAGGACCACGACGGGCAGCTCGCCGTCCTGCGCGCGAATCTGTTTAAGCAGCGCCAGACCCTCGTCGCCTGACGTGGTGTCGCGCCGGTAGTTCAGGTCGAGCAGCACCAGCTCGGGACGCCTCTGGCGCAGCGAGGCGAGCGCTTCCGCCGGGCTCGCCGCCGTTGCGACCTCGCAGCCAGCATCGCGAAGCAGCAGCGAGAGGGCTTGGCGCACGTCGGCGTCATCGTCCGCGACCAGGATCATCGGCTTCGCCATGGCGTGATTATGCCTTGTGTGGTCACCTATCCCGTAGCGCTTCCATGGGCGGAACCCGGCTGGCGCGCAGGGCCGGAAGCCAGCCCGCGAGCAGCGTGATGAGACCGAGGGCCGTCATGACCAGCAGCAGTGACAGCGGATCGGCGGCCGGCACACCGTAGAAGGACGCCGAGAACACCCGCCCGAGCACTGCGACCCCGCAAACACCGAGGACAGACCCGAGCAGCAGGAGCCACCCGCCTTCACGCAGCACCAGTCCGCGCAGTCGGGCCGGATCCGCGCCGAGGGCGGCCCGGATGCCGAACTCAGGCCGCCTCTGGCCGACCAGGTAGCTCTGCACCGAGTACAAGCCGACCGCCGCGACCGACAACGCCCCCAGCGCAAACAGCAGCACCAGCACCGCCACGGCTCGCCGGGGCGCGAGCCGCCTCGAGAGCCGCTGATTCATGGTGCGTACTCCGTAGATCGGCACGCCCGGCAGTACCGCACGCACGGATTTGCTCAATGCCGGGAGAATCGCGGCCGTACTGAGCGGCGTGCGAACCGCCACATACCACGTGGAGGTGGCCCATGACCACATCGCGTGCGTCACTTGTAGAACCTGCTCGCGGTCTATGTAGACGACCCCGACAGGCTGGCCCGAGCCAAGGTGCGCCTGTCGGGCGTCTGCGACGACGCCGATGATCCGAAACAGCAAGTTCGGTTGAGAGTCGTTCGGTGCGTCGAAGTTGAACCTGCGCCCCACGACGTTTGTCGTCCCGAACAACTCGCGCGCGGATCGTGCGTCAATCACCGCATCGCCCGCTTTCGAGGCCGCATCCTGCGCCGTGAACAGACGTCCTGAGAGCAGATGGACATCCAGGGTCCGGAAATAACCGGGATCGGTGACGATGGTAAAGAGAGTCGGCCTGTGCTTCCCGTCATACGGATTCGGATAGGCGCCATTGCCCATGCTCTGGCCATCGAAGGGAACATCGCTCGCGATCGTCGCCGTTTCCACGCCCGGGAGTCGCGCCAGGGCAGCACGTAATCTCGCCAGCTGTACGCGCAGGTCAGCCGTCCATGCCGAGAGAGGTCCGCTACCCGGAGGGACATGCATCTGGAAGGTGATGACGTGCGCCGGCTGGAATCCGAGCCGCACCGCGTCGAGCTCGATCAGGCTGTGAACCAGCATCATGCCGACGCCGCTCAACGTAAACGCGAGAGCGAGCTGGATCGCGACCAGCGCCCCGCGCAGGCGGTGCTCTGCGCGACCGCCGGTGCTGCGCGCGTCGGCATCCCGAAGGGCTTGCGAGAGATCCTGGCGGCGGATGAAGTGCAGACCGGCGAGCGAGAACACGAGCGCAGACAGCACAGCGAGCGCCAAGGCGGTAGCGGCGGCGATGGCCCAGTCGCGCATCGGGAACGTGAGGGTCGTGCTTGCGAACCCCGTGTGCAGCAGCACTCGAAGCAGCAATTCGCCTAAGAGGAGCCCGGCAACGCTTCCTGCCAGAGACAGCGTCAGGCTCTCCGCGAACAGCTGACGGAACAAGATCTGCGTGTCGGCGCCGATCACTCGCCGCACGATGAGCTCGCCGCGCCGCGCAAGCGCGCGGGCGATGAACAGGTTCGCCAGATTGAGCCAGACCAGCAGCAGGAGCAGTCCGGTCGCGAGCTGCGCAAGGACCAACCGCTCGTCGAGGTTTCCCAGGAGAGCGGCGCGCAAGGGCTTGACCGATATCTTAAGACCCCAGGACCTGATCAGCGAAATGGCGGAAGGGACGGGAAATTGCGCGATCTCCCGGTCCAATGCCGCCTGGGACTGGATCGCCAATTGACCCGGGGTCACGCCGGGAGCGAGGCGCGCGATCATGATGTCGTGCCAGGCGGTCATGTTGACCGACAGATGATCGAAGGGTGCGATGTCCTTGGGCACCCAGAGTGCCGTCTGCGCGTCCGGGAACTGGAAACTGCTCGGCATGACGCCGACCACCGTGTAGACCACTCCATTGAGACGAATGGTCCGTCCAGGCGCATTGGGATTGCGGTTGAACAGCCGCGACCAGAGCCGCGTGCTCAATACGACTTCGGGCGCCGCTCCCGGCTGGTTCGCTCGTCTCCCGAACACGCGCCCCAGCATCGGTGCCACACCCAGCGCGGTGAACAGGGAAGCGGAGATCGCCGCGCCCCGGACGTGCCCCACGCTGGCGCCGGATTCGAGGTTGAGGTTCTTGAGCTTGTACATGCCGGCATCGCGCATGCCGGCCGTTTGGGCGCGCAGCTTGAAGTAGGTGGGATACGACATCTGGAGATTGCCGGGGATGGTCTTGCTCGTGAAGTAGACGTTCACGAGACGACCGGCGTGCGGATACGGCAGCGGAGCCAGAAGGTAGCCGTACAGGAGATTCAGCGTGGCGGTATTCGCGCCGATGCCGAGCGCAAGGACCAGGATCACGGCCAGGGCGAAGCCCGGCTTGCGGAATGAGCGGAGCCACGCGGCGGGCTTGTGAAAGACGCGGTGCATGTCTACCGCCTTGTGAAACGAGTATGCATGAAGCGATGGGAACCTTGCGGACCAGGCTAATCCGGCTGCAGGAGCTCGTTCAGGCCAACCTTCCACTGCTGGCGGACCGCGAGCCAGGACGCCACAGCCACGACGCATCCCAGAGCAATCGGGGGCGCGAGATAGGCGCCGGCGTTGTGAACGCTGACTTGGTAAAGCTGGGCTTGCAGGAAGGGCGCGAGGACGATAGTCGTGCAGACACCCAAGGCTACGCCGAGTCCCCAAAGGCGGAAGCCCTGATTCATGATGATCCCCTGAATTTGCTGGGCCGTCGCGCCGAGAGCCTGGCGAATCGCAAACTCCTGGCGGCGAATGCCAGCCACGTAAGCGACGACGCCGTAGGTGCCGACAACAGCGAGCACGAACGCGAGCAGACCTGAGGCGATGACGAGGCTCGCAACCGCCGAGGCGCCCTTCGCGGACGCGGCAATGAGCCGGTTCATGGACGAAAACTCGAAGAGCGACTGGTCCGGCAACAGCCGGTGCATCACCACGAGGAATTCATGCCTGAGCTGAAAGGCCGGGCGCCTCGAGCGGATCAGGATCGTCGTTTCAGTGTCCCCAGCCCAGATGTCCAATGCCACAGGAGCCTCCGGGAGAAATACGGTGCCCTGGGTGGAGGCATAGAATGCGGCGAACTGATCGGGGATGGTCTCCACGACGCCAATGATCCGCCAGTGAACGCCATTGGAGTCAATGATACGGCCGATGACGTTGGAAGTGCCAAACACCGCGTGCGCATAACGACGGTCGACAACAACGACGGGCGCGTTGGAGGAAATGTCTGCGTCCCTGATGAGTCGCCCCCTTAGAAGACGAACTCCGAGAGTCCGCAGGAAACCTGGACCGGCGAGTGTGATGGACGCCATGTGCCAGCGATGCTTGCTCGGACGCCTGAACGCGGTTCCCGAGGTCGAGGCGAACGGCGCTCCTTCGCCGATTCCAACAGCGGTCACGCCGGGAATCTTCTCCGTGGCGCTTCCGAGCTCGTCTTCCACAGCGGAGTAGCCTTCGGGCCGCCGATACGCCGCTCCGTGCAGGAGCAAACTCGCGACCGCAAGGTGATCACTGCGCAAGCCGCGCTGTGGGCGCAGCATCTGGCGCACGGACAGGCCAAGCAGCGAGGCTGACGCGAGCAGCAGGACTGCGAGGGCGATCTGCGTCACGCTGAGTCCCTGGCGCAGGTAACGCGTGGTGCGGCCCCCGTCGGTTTCCCGAATTCCGCCCTGGAGAAACTGGCCGGGCTGGCCGAAGCGCATGAGCGTCTGGGGCGTGGCCAGGACCAGAATGCTGAGCAGGAGGGCGACGGCGAACGCGATCAACCACAGCGAGGTGCCTTGCACCAAGTGGAATGCGGTCCTCTCGGACGCAACGCCGAACCAGGTAAGAGCCTGGCTGCCAAGGCGTCCGAGCGGCCAGGCGAGGAGGGTGGCAAGCGCGGCAATGGGCAACGCCTCGAAGAGCGCCGTCAGCAACAGTTGCGTGCGCCAAGCCCCAAGCACGACATGTATGGCGAGCGCCTGGCGGCGGCGGAGCGCGCGGACGATGGCGAGATTGACCAGGCTCGCGACGGCAAGCAGGAGCAGGATCCCGGCCCCGAGCTGCATGATCACGAGATGCCTGACGGCGCTGCCGGCCACGAACCTCTGCCACGTCATGGCTCCTGCAAAGACACCGCCGTTGCCTAGCAGCAGCACACGCAAAGTGGCGTCGACTTTCTCCTCGAGGCGACTGACGGCGAGATTGAGCTGCGTTTGCAGCGTGGCGCGCGAGACTCCCGGTCTGGGCCGGGCAATCATCACCGCGTTCCAGTTGGTCAGGCGATCCGGATTGAAGTCCGCGCGCGGGACGACAAAGGGGAGCCACAGCGCGGTATCCCGCGCGGGAAACGCAAAGTCCCGTGGCATGACGCCGATGATCGTGAACAGCTTGCCGTTGACGCGCAGCGACCGCCCAAGCACGTGGCGAGTTCCGCCAAAGTCACTATTCCAGAGTCCGTAGCTCAGGACGGCCTCGCGTGGTCCCTGGGGGCGATCCGCGCCGTTGGTAAACCAGCGTCCCAGAAGTGGACGAACGTCGAGGGTCTGGAACGCGGAAGCGGTCACGTGCGCCACTCTCAGAGTTTCAGCGGATGTGCTTCCGGTGATCACTGTGGCGAGAGTGCCGTACCCCCGGAACAAGCCTGCATCGGTAATCGCCGGGAGCCGCCGGAACTGCTCGTAGGCGGGCACCGACGTAAATCCATCGGCGGCGCCGCCTTTGTGGAGCGTGAAATAGACGTCGAGCAAACGGCCACTGTGCGGGTACGGCAAGGGATGCAACACATAAGCGTCCAACGCCGAGAAAACGGTGGCGTTGGCGGCGATTCCCAGCGCAAGCGTGATCACAAAGGCCAGGGTGAATCGCCATTCGAGCCGTAGTCGCCGCACCGCGTGTTGAATGCCGGACAGCGGAAGATCGACCAGCGTTTGCCAGCTGTTGCTCATGCGTTTTTGGTGTCCGGAGTGCCCCAGCTATCTCAGGGCAGTTGTCTCGCGCCTGCGACTCTCCTGCTCCGCGACGATCTGCCCGTCGAACAGGCGCACCAGGCGCTTGGCGTGAGCGGCATAGCGTGCATCGTGGGTCACCATCACGAGGGTGGCTCCCCGGGCGTTGAGTTCGGCCAGCAGGTCCATGACCTTCTCGCCATTGGCGGAGTCGAGATTCCCGGTCGGCTCGTCGGCCAGCAGGATCGCCGGGTCCCCGACAAGCGCACGCGCGATGGCGACACGCTGCTGCTGGCCTCCGGAAAGCTGCGCCGGATAGTGACGCATGCGGTGCGACATCCCGACGCTCTCCAGGGCCTCGGCGACCTTGCGGCGCCGTTCCGTGCGCGCCAAGCCTCCGCGATAAACCAGGGGCAGCTCCACGTTCTCGTAGACGTTGAGGTCGCCGATGAGGTTGAAGGACTGGAACACAAATCCGATATTGCGATTGCGGAAATGCGCTCGGTGTCGCGCATCGAGCTTCGCGACGGGCGTGCCGGCCAAATCGTACGTTCCGGCGCTCGGGGCATCGAGGAGGCCCAGGATGGACATGAGCGTCGTCTTCCCGCAGCCCGAGGGACCCATGATTGCCACGTACTCGCCGGCGTCCACCCGCAGAGTGACGCCGGTCAGCGCATGCGTCTCCACTTCGTCGGTCACATAGACTTTGGTGAGGTCAGCGACGTTGATCACAGCGGTGGCGCTCATAAGGCATGATCTCCTGGGTGGGTCATCTCAAAGTCAGTCGCCGATCGCCGGCGAAGCCACTGGACTCGGACACGATAACTTGGGCTCCGGCTTTGAGCCCGCTGGCAATCTGAATGTATTGGTCCGAGGCAGCCCCGAATCGCACCCGGACGGGAACGGCCGCCTGCCCGCCATCGATGAGTCGGAACAGCGTCATGGTACTGTCGGGAGTGGCGTAAGCGGGACGCTGGACGTATATCGCCTCGTGGATGTCGGCAACGTGAATCTCGCCGGTGACCGCCAAGTTGGGGCGGACATCGTTCGGCAGTGTCTCCTTGGGCATGACGTCGACCTCCACGCTGCCGTTGCTCACCGACGGGGAGACTCGGGAAACCCGTCCCGTCAGGTCCTGGGTGGTCTCGGTGGCCAATGTCAGGGAGACCGACTGACCGACGGTCACTTCTTCGGCCTCGCTGGCCGGCACTTGCAAGGTAGCCTTGAGCGACTTCAAGCTGGCCACGCGTGCGATCCCGCCACCGACGGCGAGTGTCTGGCCGGCGTGCACGGCGACATCCTCGACCACTCCGTCCAGCCCTGCGGTGACAGAGAGCGCGGCGAGTCGCTGCCGATCATTCCCGAGCACCGCGCGCAATGCCGCCAACCGCGCAACGGCGGCGCGATCCTGGGCCGCCATGCTTTGGCGGAAGGCGGCGATTCGTTCCTTGGCGAAGCGGACGAGCTGGGCGTATTCGTGCGCTCGCAGGCGGGTGGAGGTGTATTCGAGCATCGAAAGGATATGCGCATCGAGCAGCGAGCGATCTGCCCGCTCCTTCACCGCTGCGATCTCGGCCTGCGCCTGCGTGGTGGCGAGGTCGCCCTGCAGCGTCAGCAACTGGCTGATTAGCTGTGCGTGCAGAGAGGCCTTATTGGCTTCGGCACTGGCGACGTTGGCTCTGGCTTGCGCGAGCGCGGATGCAACGGTCGGGTTGGCGAGCACCGCGAGCACCGTACTGGGTTTGACTTCATCGCCAGGTTGCACCCGAACGTCCTCCACCACCCCTGGTGTGGCCGCTGTGATCCAGCGCTGCTCGATCGGGGTGAACACGCCGGCTGCGCTGACCTCAATGGGAAGCGGACCGTGTTTTACCGTGGCAATCCAAACGTCCGAACGCCGCACGCTGGGTCCGGCGCCCGTGCGGCCCGCCGCCCAGATGACCAGAGCGATGAGAGCGGCCGCGACAGCGCCTCCCACGGCGCGGCGCTTCATGCGCTTTCTGCGGATGACGGTCGGATTAATCGCTATGTCCGGCATGGCGGGGATCACGATTTGATCGCATACCAGCGCTGAGCAGATTCCGTGCCAAAACGGGCAGTCATGTAGTGATCTGAGATTAAAGGGCTTTTGGAAACCTGACGAATGCTGCCGCGGATCGGCGGATCCCATATGCGGGATTCAGTTCCGCCTGCGTCCCACACTTGGGAATTGGGTTCCGTCGGTGCGAAAGCCGATGCACAGGAACATGAAGTAACGGCGCGGCGCAGCGGCTCGCGGACACCGAGCGCGAATTGGCGCGGCTCGTCGCCTTACGGCATTGGCGGCCGCGGACGGCGACCATGCCTGATCTGCGGAAGTAGTGCAGAGCGATGGACGATCAGTTCGGCGAGGAGCTGAAAGCGGTCCCCGATCGGGGGCGCGAGGTGGTTCGCCCGATCTTCGGCGGTTGGGCCAGGATGCAGCCTGATGAGTCGGGCGGTTTCCTGCGGGCCAGGTATTCGTTGGGAGTGGCCGCCAGGGGCTGGCCCTTCTTGCGCTCCACCGAATTTCGACGTGCGCTTGGTACCCCGATCGGTCGCCGACCGCCAGCCACCCAGCTCCCGGAATTGCGGCGCTGCTTGCGCGGTCACAGCTGTGGTGTGGACTCGGTCGCCGAGGCCGCTCGGGTCGAGCTCATTTGCCGGGCAGGTCTCCCCCGCACCGCCAGTTTGGCGTATTGCCGCGCCGCGCAGTTTCGTAGACGGTCGTCGGTGGTCAATCGGGGCTCGGCGCCCTAACCCTGCGCACATGCTCTGTGCAAGGCGTCGCCAGCGGAAAATTCCATGCTCTGAAACTTTTTACCCCGCTACCGTTCCCGGTCCTCCGCCGTAACCGTGATCTTGGCGCTGCTCAGGAGTGCAACCACCCTGTGCCGTCAATCGATGCCCGGATTGCGGCTCGACTCAAACTCCAGCACATTGCGCCCGACCCATCTCGGTTCGCCATCTGTGGTCAACGCGATCAATCCCAGAACCGCTTCGGCTTCGAGCCGCACACGGGGCTCGTGCTGGTCGTCGAACGGCCGGTTGGCGCATCCTGGCTCTGTCGTACCGCGAGATTGCCGCGCTGATCACCGAACCGAGCGAGGACGGGGCGAGACTAGACTAGACTAGACTAGACTAGACAGTCTTCCCCGTTCGCCGGAACGTTAACGACCGAGGAGCGCAGGCGAATCTATGAAGCCTTCCGAGTTTGAGCACATTATTCGTGCCGCGGGTGCAATCGCAGACGACCAGGGCGTCAATGTCACCACGAGCCAGTCGGTGCCGGGCAAATTTCCCGACGCACCGACAGCCCTACTTGTCTCGGCGGAGGCCGATGTATTTCCTAAGAATAACCCCGAGTGGGCCGACTTGATCGTTGGCGCCATCGGTGAGGGCACATCACTCCCCTCCTGTCAGAGTTGAAGTTAACGCGCTATGTGTGTCATTAGGCGGTCCCGCGCCTCCTTGATCTCACGACCCCCGCCACCAGGAGGGCAAAGCCGACGCCGAAGAGTGGGAAAGTCGGTGGCTCTGACGCGGAAACCTGCATTTCGTTGACGTAGGCGGTACCGCTCGCGCCAGTCGCGCCCCACTGCCCCATGTCGGCCCACGCAACGATGGCTTGCGTCTGCCCGAACGTAACGCCGTTGCCATCATTTGTAGCGAAAAGGCTTCCCAATGGCACCGGGGTGCTGTAGGAAGTGATGCCGTTGAACCAATTATTGGTCTGAAAGTCCCAGACGCCAACGTTGGTCGATGCGTTTATACCGTCGCCCGCGGATCTCGAACTGTCTGCGCTGACGAGGTCAAAGTAGTCGCCACTCCCATCGAATATGGTGAGCACCGCATAGGGTTCGCCACCGCTGACCCCGCTGTAATTTGCAGTGTCGAAAGACATGCTGACATTCGACAATAGTCCGAAGTTTCCTTGGGTCCCCGCGTACGCATCGGTCACACCTGGCGCATCGTTAATCACCGCCAGCTCGGCCGACCCGCCATAGGAGCTGGAATAGGCGGCGATGTAGGAATCGCCATTTTTGCCAGGGTTACTACCGTTTACGCTGGAGGTGTCGCCCCCATAGATGACGGCCGAGGTGTTCCACTGGCTTCCGGTAATCGTTCCGGCCATCCCGGGTGACGTACCGGCCAGAAGGGCCGCCGCTGACACGAATGCCATCGAGATTGCCACAGATGTTCTTTTCATTGGTTTCTCCGCTGTCAGAATCATGTGGTCTGTTTTCAACTCGGTTGTTCTGGTAGACGGCGATCCATGCCACCTACGACGCGACCTGAAATCCCGCCCTGTCACATTAGTCTTCGAAGCAGTTGCGCGAACGTGCATAAGCAACAATTATGCCAACGCAAGAATTTCGCGACAAAACAGCGTACTGGGCGCAGAGGGAGGAAAGACTGTGTCTATTATGTAAGAATTGCCGGCGGCTGCGCCGTGGACGTGGGCGGCTCGTGACACAGTGCGGCCGAATGCGCGACTGCGTCACGCTGTTGGCGTTTTCTTGAGTTTGGTGTCAAAAGTGCCGGTAGCGAGAGCTCGTGCTTTCCGGTGAATTTCGGGGTTGTACTCCGTGCTGTATAAATTGATTATGGCCTTTCCGGCGCCATGATCATACTGTTGTTTGTCGCCCCGTGCGGCGTGGGCCGCGCTTATCGCAATATCCCGCTCATTCTGTGGCCGCCGAGGGTTTGCCGCCCTGACCGAGTTTTCCCCACAGCTGTTTCAGCCTGTCCAGGAATCGCTGCCATCCCGCTTCAACCGCATGGTTGCTCATGATATGCCTCCGCTTACGCATAATGTGCCCGCGAAGCGCCGCTCCAGGGCGACGCTCGGCAAGTGTGCGCCATTTTTACGAAAGCCGCCGGACCCTCGGATGTCGGCAGACGCCTCGACACCGATAATATTCCGAAAGGCACGCGAAGCACTCGCCGTCGGTGTAGAGTGGCCGCAACTCAGGGCCCCTCGGCTCGTCCGGCCTCGCGCAGCGCCACCCCGGGTGGCTTTCCGCCAGTAAAATGTGCCAGCGCAAAAGGCGGCCGCAAACGGGCGCGAGACTTTGTCTATGTCTGTTCGGACGGGGTATTCACCTCAGGTAAATCATATGCCTTCGAACCCTTCGAATCTCAGCTCGCATCTATCGCCGGCGACTGATCATGCCGATACGGCAACGGGCTACCCCACGCGCATTATGCGTGAGCAGAATGAGGAGGCGGAGCGCGCGCAGCGGGAACGGATCGAGCAGTCGTCTGAACTCAATACTCCCGCTATGCGAATCCGTGCGTGGGAAAGATTGCATCGCCTGACGCTGCCGCGTGACTCGGCGCACGCTGTGCTCGATGTCGTTGCCAAGGCCACGCACCTGACGCTCGAGCAGGTACGTGAGGAGCAGCGGCGACGTTCGGAACCTGCCCGGCCCTCGCAACTGAACGATTCCGCGGGCAATCACGAGGGCAGCGCGGGCTCCTGAGGAATCCGGCAGCGAACGCAACGCCGTAGATGCCGCCTGATGGCTAGCGGGCTGGCGCTATCGGCGAAAGGCTTGCCGCGACGTTTCGCGGAGCAGGGATTCATGGCGAGGCGCCCTCCGCTGCAAAGTGCTACACTTCACCATCAGAAGTCTGGACGCGCTTCCTGCGCACGCCGGAAGGGGAGCGACCGCCACACTACCGATCAGTAGGATACTCCCCGGGTTATGTGCTACAGCGACAATCGAAGCTTCGAGCGCGGCCCAAGCATGAGCCGTGCAGACGTTTCGGAGGCGAGCTTAGATGCAGTCAAACACTGATTCTCCCTCGAGCTCATCGGGTGTGCGAAAGCGGCTGCTGTCGAAGGAGAGCGAGAATCCCGCCGCTTTCGCCGGCGAGATTGATATTGCGAACCACGCGGTCCTTGCCTACACGTCGGAAGATCCTGACCACCCGATTGACAACGTGATCGATGGGCATTACGGGCGCGACAGCACGTTCTGGGCTGGCGCCAAGTCAAATACCATGGAACGTATCATCGTGGAGTTCGACCAACCGCAGAGTGTCTCTTGGATGATCTACGAGGTGGAGGACTGCGCGTGTGCGAGGACGCAGGAAGTGAGCGTCGAGGTATCCTCGGACGGGGGCCGGACCTACCGCCAGACGCTCGTCCAGGAGTACACCTTCAGCCCTGCGGGCGCGAGTTTTCAGCGCGAAGTGCAGCGCTTGAATCTGCCCCCGATCAGCCACCTTCGCCTGACCATCGTTCCTGACAAACACGGTTCGGGACCGGCGAAATTGAACTCGCTGCGCCTCTTTACCTCGGACTGGAGGAGTGGCACATGAGCAAGGGAATGGACAGAAAGAAGGACAACAAGAAGAAGCCGGCCAAGACATTGTTGGAGAAGCGAGCGGCGAAGCGGGAAAAGAAGGCGAACAAGCCATTTCGAGTGTGATGGCGGCGAACGTGACGGCTCAGGGAAGTGGTGCTACGGCCCGAAACAGCCATACCAGCTCTCGGGTACCGACAGGTGAACCATGAGCAGCGATGCGATGCAATCGACATGGCCGGGGCGCGAGCGGTCTACAAGCTGGGTGAGGAGCTCGACGTCCATGTCAGTGGACGGGGACGCCAGGGACCGGGCTCTGCTGTATCAGGCAAAGGAGCGCATCGGCTTGCTCATAATCGGTATTGATCGATCGAACGTGGAGCGGGTCGCGAGCCCTCGCGCGAGTTGAGTACCCGCAAAGTTCTGCAGATCACCACTGACCGGCGCGCAGTTGTCGGGGCAGTCATCCAATCGACGGTCGGCGGTCTGACCGCGCCGAAATGCCTCCTGCCGATCCGCCCTCACAGAGGAAACCCGGTGCCGAGACAGAACTACCGCCAAGTCACGAAGGAGAAGGGACTCAGCAGGAGGGCGCATCGGTTCGAGAAGCAGCAGTGCCGGACGGCTCGCCCCAATGGTTCTGGACAGATCGTGACGCCGATGCACGATCCGCCGGTTGATCCGAGCGGTTCGGCATTGGCTGGCGGAATATGAGGCTCGGCAGGACCCGCGGCACCGCTACGCGTCAGGCGCGCTACTCCCAGCTGCACCGCGACCGAGAGGCTGCGCCTAAGCTGCA
This sequence comes from Pseudomonadota bacterium, assembly GCA_021790795.1. Classification (GTDB taxonomy): domain Bacteria; phylum Pseudomonadota; class Gammaproteobacteria; order Steroidobacterales; family Steroidobacteraceae; genus 13-2-20CM-66-19. The sequence goes on along the minus strand of JAJYFU010000003.1, from coordinate 4,267 downwards.
CACCATGTTCCCGGCGGTTGAGCAGCTGCGCTTTGAGCTGAGTTTCGAGGGCGGCGGCGCGGCTACGCCGGTGCCTCAATCGCGCGTTCTGCACCCTCCGGCCCGCGCGTACTTTTCCTTCCCCTGTCCGTATGCCGACTGCGACGGCCGGTTCGAGCTCGCCGCGGCCGTGCATGCGGTAGTGGAGGATCCGTCACATCGGATCGAAGGCGTGCTCGAATGCGCCGGCTCGCGGGTGAGCGAATTCAGGTCCAAGCCGCTGTGTCAGTTGCGCCTATGCTTTACGCTCACGGCGGTGTGCTCACCGCCCCACTGAGCGTCGCTACTTGCGCCGGCCTGGGAGCGGCGTGCGCGCCGCTTGCGGTCGGGTAAAGTCGATCACGAAGCGATCTCCATCGAATTCCACGATCCTTCCGGTCAGATCAGGGCGGACATGATAGCTCCCGCCCTTGCCGGTTTTCTCGCCGTCCGGGAATGTGACGATCATCCTGACCGGAAGACTCGCATCACGCGCGCGCGTCAGGTGCTCACTGAGTGCAGTGACGACCTTGGAGTTGGCCTCCACGGCGGAAAGGCTGGTCTCGTAGCGCAATATCCCGCGGGCGGGGTGGCCGAAGTGCGCCGGCAGGCAATTGAGTACCATAGCGCCGTCTGCCGCCATGGCGGAGAGGCTGCTCAATCGACTCGCCGGTTCGGCGCCGAACCGGCGGAAGGCATCGATCAGGGTAAGGTTCATCACTCTTTTCGGTTCCTGCGTTCGGATACGTTAGGAGATAGGCGGGCTCTCGCCCTCGTACTGCCAGATCTTGACGCGTGCGCGATGCAATTTTACGGACTGGGGCGTGACGTCTGGCGAGAAGTCGACCTCGTACGATGCCCGCGCGGAAGTGCTACGCTCGCCGCAGCCGTCGCACAAACACCCGCCAGCGTACTCGTCCTGGCGCCGCCACGCTTCATGATGAGGCAGGACGCGCTGCCGCAGGCGCTCGCGAATGCCAAGCGTCGCCGCAATACTGGTCATGTTGGCTCCGCTTCGTCGCGCCGGCATCTCGCGCTCAACGCGCCGGACCAGCATGCGCGCCCGGCAGAGCGAGCGCAAGTGATGGCGGATTTTCATTCGCGGCAGGAGCGACGAAAGTTCGGCGGTTTGCGACGGAATCCTGTACTCTATGACACGGTTTGCGTCGTTTCGGCTAGTCTGCCTTGGCGCCGTGCGCCGTCTCCCGGCGCGTCGTCCGGTCAATGTCTGCCGCCTCGCAGAGCTCCGCGAACCGGGAGGCAGGATGCACCTCCCGCCTCATTCCGCGCCCTTTCATGAGTATTCCGCGGTGACGAAATTATTCGTTGGAAATCTGCCGTTCACGGAAACCGACAAGACCGTACGCGCCCTGTTTTCCGAGCACGGTACTGTCGAGAAGGTCACTTTGATTACGGACCGCGAGACCGGCCGCCCGCTCGGCTTCGGTTCCGTGGAGATGTTGAACGATGATGCGTCTCGGGCGACGCAGGCGCTCAACGGCGCCGACTTCGATGGCCGCTCTCGCAAGGTGAACGACGCACAGGACCGCGAACGGACCGGTGGTAGTGGCAGCCGCCACGGCGGCTCGCGTCGTTATTGACTCCTTGGCGATCAGCGCCGCTCCCGACCGCTATAGGTGGGAGGGGCAAACTGACTGTCGCCCTTGGCTCAGCGGAGCGACAGTCCAGTTGACCGGACATCAAGGTCGGAGTCGCCGCGGCTTCGGTCGGAGTCCCGGAATCCGGCACTCGTCTGCTGCGCTCTGGCTTACCCTGCTCCAATGGGCACTCCGATGATCGCGTCTGACTTCACGATTTCTCTGCGTATCGGCCATCCTACGATCGACCGAGCTAAGATCTCCGCGGCGCCGCCCGGATTCCCTGACATTGCTCGGCCGGGCGCACTTGGCGCCCGTAGTCGACATTCATCCCCATTTACCGCGCAAGGCGCCGGTGTCGAGAGCGAACTGACGCGGGCGCCGGTCAGCGCACCACGGACCTCATCGGAATGAGCGAAACCAGAATTACCTCCGCGCAAGCGCTTGTGGCCGACTCCGCCGCACTCGTGCGGCTGCTGGAAGACGTGCCGGATGCCGGCGAGATTTGCGTTGAACTATCAAAACCCTACTTTACACGGCGCTGGCGGCACTCGGACCGGCACAGCTTCTGGATCGTGAGCGACGGCACGAGGGCCGTGTGCCACACTCTTACAGGTCTCGAGCTCGATGAGGTGATTGCACTCTGGCTCAGCTTCGATGATTACCGGCGTCGGCCAGGGTTCACGCTGTCGGCAAGCTCGCTCGGTAGGATCATCGAGACAGAGCTGGGTCTGACAGTCGAGCTCGGCGAATGATCACGCTTATCGTGCCGTTGAGCTTCAACTCAGATAGTTTGCCGAGGGTTTTGGGTGTCTAGTGAAAGAGGGCTGGTACTCGGGGAGTGTCGATGACCAAGGTGATTCGTAACGAGATTACCGATCTTCGCGGCGTATCCCGCATGGTAGTCGATGCGATCGCCGGCGGTACGGGGCTGGTGGAGGCGATTCATATAAATATCGCGAAGAAACCGGCGCGGCTTGCGGGCGCAATCGCAGGCGGCGCGTTGAGTGGTGCTACCGCGATGGTCTACAGGAGCATTCGCGGCATCACGCGTGCAGTCGGCGGAGGCATCGAGCTTGCGCTGGACTCCGTCGCGCCCGCGCGGGGCCATATCGAGTCTTCCCCCGCGCGCGAAGCCGTGATTTCGGCGCTGAACGGCGTTCTGGGCGATTATCTTGCGGAGACCGGTAATCCGCTGGCAGTGACGATGCATCTGCGCCGCGAGGGGAAGCCGCTGGAGCTTACGCGCGACGGGCTCGCAGCTGGGATTCGAATGCCGAGCTCCAAAGTGCTCATACTGGTGCACGGGCTTTGCCGCAGCGATCGAGGCTGGACGCGCGAAGGGCATAACCACGGCGCCGAACTCGCCCGCGATCGCTCCGGCACAGTGGCATATCTACACTACAACACGGGTCTGCATATCGCGACCAACGGACGAGCGTTCGCGCGGATGCTCGAAGAAATGGTTGCCGCCTGGCCGGTTCCACTGAGCGAAGTGTCCATTCTTGCGCACAGCATGGGCGGTCTTGTGGCGCGCAGTGCCTGCCATCATGCGTCGGCGGCGGGTCACGCGTGGCTCCGAAAACTGCGCAAACTGGTTTTTCTCGGCACACCGCATCACGGCGTTCCGCTCGAGCGTGCCGGCCATTGGTTCGAGCTGCTCTTGGAAAAGACACCCTGCACCGCACCGTTCACGGTTCTGGGGAGGATGCGCAGCGCGGGTATCATGGATCTGCGTCACGGATGCGTGCTCGAGGAGAACTGGAAGGGGCGCGGCAGCTCTGCGGACCGCGGCGACTCGTGCCGCTCCCTGCCGCTTCCGAGGCACGTACAGTGTTACACAATCGCCGCAATGATCGGTAATGCACCGGCACGTCACCGAGATCAGTTGATCGGCGACGGGCTCGTTCCCGTTGCAAGCGCGCTCGGGCACCATCCTGATTCGTGGCGCAGGTTGTCTTTTCCTCGATCGCACCAGTGGACAGCCACGGGCACGAGCCATCTGGGCTTACTGTGCTCCGGTCAGGTATACGAGCGGATTTACGGCTGGCTCGAGGAGTGACACACAGGCCCCCGGGGTCGTGATAAGAAAGTCGCAGGGGGCAAGACAGCGGATCGTGCGGTTGCGGAGGTCCGCCGCCCGCCGAGCCGTGCAGGCATGTGGTGTTTCACTTGCGGCGGCAAGGTTCGGGTATTCGTCCGGCATGCCCGAGGGCGTCAGCCGTAGCAGCGCGGGAACCATCAACAGGTCGCCCGCGATGTGGAACACCATGGCGCCCGAGTCGAACAGGGCGAGATGGCTTCTTCATAGGTGGGAATCTGCCCGAACGGATGCAGCGCCAGATGCGGCGGTTCCTTCATCGCGTTGAATGAGACAAGACGGACGGCATAAGGCTGGCCCGCTTCTTCGAGCGCCCGGCCACCGCCGGGGTGGCCCCAGTATAGGGCGCCGGCCGCAGTAGGGAAGGTGGCGGGCCGGAGCCTGCCCGCTTACGTGCCCCCAGGCGGCGGGTGCGGCATCGCCGGTACTGCCGCGTGGTTGGCGTGATCGTCTGATCCGGATCAGCAATCCGAATACCGTTGGCATCACCGGCCTCTGTCTTGAGATTCACGACTTAGCAATATCGAAGTACGTTGCGGGCCGCGAGAAG
>JAJYFU010000140.1 GCA_021790795.1 Pseudomonadota bacterium | reverse complement strand
GCGGAAATAGCGCTTCAGCTCGCGCAGCCAGAGAACGTAGATCGCACCCATGAGCGTCTCCTGCGGTTGGCGGCACGCGTCCTGGGTCGGGCGCGATCCCTCGGGGATGCCCGGCCCCCGGCGCAAGTACGTTGATTCTAAGGGATCCGCTTGCTGTAATCACCGCGGGGAGAGACAGCGCAGGGCCGGCGCAGCGATCGTGACGAGGATCGGAAATTGAAGATTCTGTCGTGCGGGATCCTGCTCATGCTCTCGATCGCGCCGGCCATTGCCGCCGCGCCGGCGCGGCCGCCGGTCATGATGACTTTCTGGGCCGATCGGGGCCCCTGCGCCGCAGCTTCCCGGTGCCGGGAAGCCGGGACGCCGCGGGAACCCGCCAGCGCAACCGCGCATTCCGTGCGCAGTTGAATGAGGTCGACGTGCTCGCCTATGGGTTCCTGGATGTCGATGCCGCCGGCAACGTCTATTTCCGCAACCCGTCGGTGGATCTGTCGGCGCCGGACCGCGTGGGCTTCTGCGCCCGGCATCCCGCGGCCTGCCCTGGTGACGCCCGGCGTGCGGACGGCAGCTTTGACGCATTCACCCGCCTTCAGAACCGCACCGGCACGTTGCGTAAGATTGTTTCGGTGGGCGGGGCGCACAGCCAGCGAACGATGAACCATGCGCTGGCGCACCCGGTGCGCTTCGTGCGGTCCGTGGTGGCGCTGGTCTCCGCGTACCATCTCGACGGTGTGGATCTGGACTTCGAGCCGAACTCGTTCTTCTTCGGCGACCAGGGCCGGCAGCTCGTCGCGCTGGCGGATGCGCTCAGAGGGGCGCTGGGGCCGGCGGCATTCCTCAGCGTCGAGCTGCCGACCGACTGGGAGACACTGCGCAGCATCGAGTGCAGCGGCACCCATGGATGTGGCGACAATCTGGCCGCTCTGGCGCGCGTGGCCTATCTGTCGCTCATGGGCTATGCGGTGCACGCGCCGTCCTATCCCGGTCCGGCCATCACGGCAAACGACTCCAATCTGTTCTCGGACCCGAACGAGCCCTTGCTCGCCGGTTTCGACCACATCAGCGATGTTCAGGCCATCGACTATCTGACTTTCCTGGGTGTCCCGCCGAATCGTCTGTTGCTCGGGTTCCCGGCGTTTACGGAACGGTACGCGGGGGTCACCCACCCCGGAACCCGGCACGGTCTCTTTCAGCCGTTCGAGCGCTCGAGCCGCCAGAATCAGGACGGGGGAACCTACCGCGACGTGCACCGGTTGCTCGCATCCGGATTCCGCCTGCACTCCGTGTGGGCGGATCATGTCATCAGCGCCGCGTTTGCCTACGACAGGCGGACGGGTCAGTGGATCAGTCTCGAGGATCCGGCTTCGGTCGCCGCGAAGGCGCGCTACGTGAGACGTCACGACCTCGGGGGCATGGCGATGTGGCAGATCGGCGGCGATCGCCCCCCGTCGAGCGGGGGCTCGTTGCTGGAGACGGCATACCGGATCCTGCACGCTCACGCGAAGTGAGCGATTTCTCGGACGGCGGCACCGCGCTCAGGTCCGCCCGACAGCGCATGCGCCGCGCCTGATCCGGCGCGGAGCTCCCTCGTATCGAGCGGCATCGCCTCGAATCGCGCGCCCCCTCAGAACCGCGACGGTGTCTTGCGCAGTCCGAGGAGCAGCGTGGCGCGCGCGATGTGCTTCTGCACGGTGCGGTGCGAGACGGAGAATTCGGCGGCGATCTCATCGTAGCTGTAGCCGGCCCGATGCGCGAGGAAGATCTGGCACGTGCGGTGACTGACCCGGTCGAGGGTCCGCGCGACCTGATCGAGGCGCTCGCGCGCCGACAGTACGCGCTCGGCGCTCGCGGCGGCATCGACCAGTGCGGGATCGAGCTCGAGCGCCATGAGCTCTTCGGGGGAGACGGGCACGGTGCGTTGGCGGTGATACTGATTGATGGCGAGGTTGGTGACGATGCGGGCCAGCAGAGCGGCCTCGTCCCGTACCTGGCGTGTCTGCCGGTACTCCAGGAACCGCAGATAAGCCTCCTGGACCAGATCCTCGGCATCCTCCAGCGGGCGGCCCAGACGCGTGCAGACCCTGATCAGCCGCGAGTACCACGGTGGAGTTCGTGCGGCGTTGTGTCGGGGTGGGCGCGGCGGATCCTGCGGCAAGTCGGGGATGCTCTGTGGCGAGGCGTTGTGGGGTCTGAAAATCGGAACATCGCGCCCCTCACGCACCCAGGCGCTGAAACACAGGGCCTGCGCGCGTGCGAGAACGCGATGCTGATGTTGTCGCCATACTCTGTGGATTGACGTCTGAGTCAAGGTGCTAATCAGACGTGAGCGCGGTGTCGTATGCCGGACGTATGAGAGCATTGTGACGAGGCGCGTGACTGTGCGTTCCGAGTGGTCGAGTGCGAGCGGATCTCGTTGTTAAACGCAAGAGACGTGTCGTTGTGACGCTCAGGAAGACCGGTGATGTGTTGAGCCACGGTCACCGGCGCCTTCGAAAAATGAGTGAGGTGCGCCTGCAGTGCGCCGGTTCTCGGCGTCGAGTGCGCGTAACCGACAGCGGCCGGCGGAGTGTGGTGTGGCGGGCGCCGGCGTGTTCACGTCCGGGCGGAACGAATGCGAATGTGTTCCGCGATCCGTGTCTACATCATGAATGTCCCCGCCAAAAGAAAGAGCGCTCGCGCGCCCGCCTGGATTTGCGCGTCTGCTGCAGCTGTTGCGCCGGCACGGACGCTCTCCGGAAGACGCCGAGGATCTGATTCAGGAAGCCTTTCTGCGGCTGACGGAATACTGCCGCAGGGAAGAGGTCCGCAACGAAGCCGGATTCCTGCAGCGCACCGTCATCAATCTCTCCATCAGCCGCCACCGCGCCGACTGCCGCCATCCCGCGGCCGGACAGCCGGTCGAGGAACTGGCGGAGATCCTGCCGCTGGTCGACTCGACGCCCACGCCCGATGAGGTTTTGGCGGCCCAGCAGCGTCTCAATGAGGTACGGAAGGTGCTGGAGGCGATAAGCCCGAGGACGCGGGATATCTATCTCGCCCATCGCGCCGGATACAGTTATGAAGAGCTCGCCGCGGCCTATGGCGTGTCGATCAGTACGATCGAGAAGTCGGTCGCACGGGCCGTCGTGGCCCTCATGGATCTGAGGGACGCGACGTGAGCCGATTCCCCTCCGAGGGTGCGCGGAGCGACCGGCGCGTGCGCGCGGAGGCGGCCGCATGGCTCGCAAGACTGCATGGGCCGCGCCGCACCCGGGACACCGAGCAGGGATTGCGCCGGTGGCTGGCCGAGCATCCCGCCCATGCCGCAGCCTTCGAGCGCGCCACCGACGTCTGGACGGAAACGGGGGGCGCACCCTTTCAGGGCGGGTGCGCATTCGTCGAACCCCGTTGCGCCGAGCGGCCCCGGCGCTTCGGGTGGCGCCTCGCGATGGGATTGGCGGCAAGCCTCGTTCTCGCGCTTTGGGCACGACACCTGCTGGGGCGGGAGATGGTGAGCACCGGTATCGGCGAGCAGAAGACGATCGAGCTCGCCGATGGCTCGTGGGTCACGCTCGACACGAACAGCCGCATCGTCGTGCGCTATGCCCGGCGCACGCGGGTCGTGATTCTGCGCTATGGCGAAGCCTATTTTCAGGTGGTGCACAATCCCCGGCGGCCCTTCGTCGTCCTGGCCGGCAACCGCAAGGTCATAGACGTCGGCACCTCCTTCGTGGTCCGACGCGGAACGCTCGGGAACGGGACTCTGACGGTGACGGTGATCAAGGGGCGTGTCGCGGTCGCGCCCCTCGACGTTGCCGATCGCGTGCCGAAGGCGCCGTCGCCGAAAGTTCTGCTGGTCACAGCAGGCAAACGCCTGCGCCTGCGCCCGCATGCGCTGCCGGCCATTCGGACGGAGCCGGCCGCGCAGGCCACCGCGTGGCTGCACGGCGAGCTGATCTTCAACGACACGTCGCTGGCCGCCGCGGCCCGTCAATTCAACCGCTACAACCGACACCGAATCGTGCTGGGTGCGCCCCAGCTGCAGACCCTCCGCGTCGGGGGTGTGTTCCGGCTCAGCGCCGCGCGAAGCTTCGTGCGCTCCGTGGCGGAGGCTCATCACCTCCGTCTCATCGATCGACACGGCACATGGGTGCTGGAGCCGCGCACGAGAGCCGAGGGCGTCCGGTCAGACGATCGCCCCTGACGTCTGCAACACGAGCAAAAACGTACGTACATCCGGACGCCGGATGGCCCGTGCCGTGCGGTCCGGAAAACCTGCGTAGTGTTCCCAGGGCCGAAGCGTAGGCGTTTCACCGTCTCTCCGGTTGCTCAACCGCGGTGTCGAGTTCCTGTCGGCGTCTGTCGTTCTCGCGCGCTCCGCGCCGTTGAGGATTTCGACACCCTGCGGCGTCTTCGACGACAGGGGGGCACGTAATGCCCGTCATTACGGCCATAGTCGCAACACAAATCGATCCAGGCGCGATGGACCGCCGGAGAACGTACACATGTCCCACAAGATCGGGTCTCGTCGGGGCTCGGTGTGGATCGCTTCGATCCTGCTGAGCGCCTTCCCGCTGGTCGCGTCCGCGCAAATGCGCTTCAACCTCCCGGCCGAGCCATTGGCGCAGGCCCTGAAGGATCTTGCGAGAAAGGCGGGGCTGAACGTCTACTACGATCCCTCGGATGTGGCGGGACTGGAAGCCGTTGCGCTGCAGGCGGACCTCACGCCGAAAGCCGCATTTGCACGGCTTCTGGCCGGCACTCGACTCGTCGCCGTCTACGTGGATGCCCGCACCGTACGCGTGGAGCCAAAGACTGAAGCTCGCGACGGACAGGCCGGCGCCATTCGTCCGCGCCGGACGCGGCTCGATCGATCAACGCGACGTGCCACTCCGACGGCTTCCGCGGGTGATCCTCCCGCGTCCCCAGGCGATCCCCCGGTGGCGGGCGCGTCAACCGGCCCGCACCGGGATTCGAAGGGCGCCGATCACGGACACCGGAAATCGGAGGAAGCCGCGCTTCAGGAAGTGATCGTCACCGGATCGCGGCTTCCCACGAGAGCGAAATACACCTCCCAGGAAGTACAGATCTACAATCGACAAGCCATCGATCAGAGCGGCAAGAATTCGATCGCCTCGTTTCT
>JAJYFU010000139.1 GCA_021790795.1 Pseudomonadota bacterium | reverse complement strand
GCGGACGCGACGGTTGCGTTCAGGAAGGCGGCCAGCACCATCCATACGATAGCGCGCATGCCGGTTGGACCAAAGGTGGTCCTCATCGGTTTCCTTCTCGGAACAGGAACTTGTACATCGCGTCACACGCTGGGAAGCGCAGTGTACCCGATCCCGTGGGTGCGGTAAGCCCGGGCATTCGGCGCCGGAGACGCTCGGCGCAAGGCGCCGAGCGCGCGGGCGGGGTGCCGCTGACGGGAGCGGTAGCGGTGCGATCGCCCGTGGCGGGTGGCGCGCGCGAATCCGCGGATCGGTCAGTTTGAAATGACGTTCAAAGGGCGTCCGAGGCGAAATCCGCCAGGCGCGAGCGCTCGCCACGGACCAGCGTGATGTGGCCCGCGTGCGGCCAGCCGCGGAAGCGGTTCACGACGTACGTGAGCCCCGAGGTCGTCTCGGTCAGATACGGGGTGTCGATCTGCGCGACGTTGCCGAGGCAGGCGAGCTTGGTTCCCGGGCCGGCCCGGGTGACGAGCGCCTTCATCTGTTTCGGGGTGAGGTTCTGCGCCTCGTCCAGGATCAGGAAGCGGTTGAGGAAGGTGCGCCCGCGCATGAAATTGAGCGAGCGGATCTTGATGCGGTTGCGCAGCAGATCCTGTGTGGCGGCCCGGCCCCAATTCCCGCCTTCCTGCCCGCCGGTGAGCACCTCCAGGTTGTCCATCAGCGCCCCCATCCAGGGCTCCATTTTCTCTTCTTCGGTGCCGGGCAGGAAGCCGATGTCTTCGCCGAGCGGGATGGTGACGCGAGTCATGATGATCTCGGCGAAACGGTTGCTCTCCAACGTCTGCATCAGTCCCGCCGCAAGCGTGAGCAGAGTCTTACCCGTGCCGGCCGGCCCGAGCACCGTGACGAAGTCGATCTGGGGATCCATCAGCAGATTCAGCGCGAAGTTCTGCTCGCGGTTGCGCGCCGTGATCCCCCAGATTCCGTGGCGCTCGTTGCGGTGATCGCGCAACAGCTCGATCACGGCCCGCTCGTTCTCGATGCGCCGCACGATGCCCTCGATGCCTTGTTCGCCGGCCTCGTGTACGCCCTGGTTGGTCTGCCAGTGCTCGACCTCGGGGCCGGATATCTCGTAGAACGTGCGCTCGCCTTCCTTCCACGAGCGCATTCCGTGCCCATGGCGCTCCCAGAAGTCCGCCGGCAGCTCCGACATGCCGCCAAACAGCACATCGGAATCCTCCAGCGTCTTGTCGCTGTAATAGTCCTCGACGTGCACGCCGAGCACGGAGGCCTTGATGCGCAGGTTGATGTCCTTGGACACGAGAATCACTCTCGTGTCGGGAAGCTCGCGTTGCAGCGTCAACGTCTGGGTCAGGATGGCATTGTCGTTTCCGCCCGCCGGCAGAGCCGGCGCCGCGGCGGGGAATCGTGTCTGGAAGTAAAGTCGTCCGGAACAGGGGCGCTTGCCGTGATTGCCGGTGAAGCTCGCCGGCAGCGGCAACCCCAGATCGATCTGCTCCTTGGTGGCCCCGCGCATCATGTCGTCGAGGAACCGGCTGACCTGGCGCACGTTGCGCGAGGCTTCCGACATGCCCTTCTTGTGCGAGTCGAGCTCCTCGAGCACGACCATGGGCAGATAGACGTCGTGCTCCTCGAAGCGAAAGATGCAGGCCGGATCATGCATCAATACATTGGTGTCGAGCACGAAGATGCGCCGGTCGCCGCGCGCCTTGGGCCGCTTTGGCGTCGGTTGCGTGTCGAGCGCGGCGCGAGCGGCGGCGCCCGAGGCCGCCGGTTCAGAGAGCGCGCGCTGCTTCAAGCACTTGCTCCACGTGCCCGGGGACCTTCACCTTGCGCCATTCGTGGCGCAACACGCCACGCGGGTCGATCAGGAAGGTGCTGCGCTCGATCCCGAGATACTTGCGCCCGTACAGGCTCTTTTCGCGGATGACGTCGAAGAGTTTGCAGACCCGCTCGTCGGCATCGCTCAACAGCTCGAAGGGCAGGCGCTCCTTGCCCTTGAACTTCTCGTGCGAGGCGATGCCGTCGCGCGAGATGCCGACCACGCGCGCGCCGGCCTTGAGGAACGCGGCGTGACGGTCACGAAAGTCCTGCGACTCGCGCGTGCAACCGGAGGTCATGTCCTTGGGATAAAAATAGAGGACGAGCGCCTTGCCGGCGGCGGCCTTGAGGCTGAACGTCTCGCCGCCGGTCGAGGGGAGGGAGAAATCGGGGACTCTGGTCCCTGGCTGGACTTTGGGCATTCTAGGTTTTCACCGGTTCGAGAATGGCGTCAAGATTGAGCGAATCGCAGTAATCCATGAACTCTTCGCGCAGGTGAGCCACCGGGATCCGGCTCGGGACGTTCACGATCATCTGGACTGAGAACATCGGCGCGCCGGTGTGGGCCGCCGGATAGCTGCGCGTGGACACCTCCGCGATGTCGATTCCACGGTTGGCGAAGAAGCCGGACAGACCGGAAACGATCCCGCTCTGATCGAGGCTGACCACGTCGATCGAATACGGCAACATGTCAGTGCGGGAGGGACGCGGCTCGGTGCGTTTCAATTGCACGTTGAACGAGCCACTGCCCGACAGGCGCGCCAACTCGGATTCGAGCTTCGCGAGGGCGTGCCAGTTGCCCGAGACGAGCAGGAGCATCGCGAACTCGGTCCCCAGGGCCGCCATGCGGCTCTCGGTGATGTTGCCGCCGCATTCACTGATCACCCGGGTCAGCTCGTGGACCATTCCCGTCCTGTCGCTACCGATTGCCGAAACGGCCAGGTGCTGCTTCATCGTATGTAGGACATCGCTGTGCTCGGGAGCAAGAGTGTACCGGGAGAGCTCCGTGCTGGCGACCGCCGCATCGGCTTGGGCGTTTCGTCCCGCGCGGCGTGTGCGGCGCCTCGCAATCGGCTCGATAGCGGATATACTTCCAGGTCGTTCATGCCTGTTCCCGCAGCCTTACGGTCGAAGAACCTCTTGAGCCCGCTCGCCCCCCCCGCGACAGACAGTCGCGTGACCGCCGCAGTGGCCACCGGAAGCCTGGTCGCCATCGTGACGCCGATGAGTGCCGACGGAACGGTTGATTTCTCGGCGTGGAAGGGGCTGATCGACTGGCACATCGAAAGCGGCACCCGCGCTCTCGTCGTCGGCGGCACAACGGGCGAATCGCCCACCCTATCGGAATCGGAGCTGCGCGAGCTGACGGAACGGGCCTGTGCCGCGGCGTGCGGCCGAATTGCGATCATTGCCGGGGCGGGCTCGAGCAGTACCGCCGTCACTGTGGCGCGCGTTCAATGGCTCTCGGGGCTGCCCATAGATGCGCTTCTGGTGGTGACGCCGGCGTACAACCGGCCGACGCAGGAGGGGCTGTACAGGCATTTCGCGGCAATCGCCGAGGCGGCGGACAAGCCGCTGATTCTCTACAATGTTCCCTCGCGTACCGCCGTGGACATGCTGCCCGAGACGACCGGGCGGCTTGCGAAACTCCCGGGAGTCATCGGGATCAAGGAGGCTGTGCCCGGAGCCGAGCGGGTGCGGCAGATCCTGGCCAGCAGCCCCGCGGGATTCGTCGTGCTCAGCGGTGACGACGCCACCGCCCTGGAAGCCATTCTGGCCGGGGCGCGCGGCGTCGTTTCCGTGACCGCCAATGTCGCCCCAGGGGCGATGGCCAAGATGGTCGCGGCGGCGCTTGCGGGGGATGGCCCGCGGGCCGCCCAGCTGGATGCTCCCCTGCGCAAATTGCACCAGGCGCTGTTTCTCGAGGCCAATCCCATTCCCGTCAAATGGGCGCTGGCCGAGCTGGGACGCATCGGGCGTGGGATTCGGCTGCCGCTGACTGAGCTGTCCGAGGCCTATCGGCCGCAAGTGCGGGCAGCGCTGCAAGAAGCGGGGCTGTTTGGCTGAGGGCAGTCGGTCCGGCGACGGTCCTGGGGCCGGGATCTATTGCACGATCCATGGAATCTTGTGTATGTTTACGGGCTCGTATTGGCGAGACGGCTCGTTGCGCGCTCGATCGTGCGGGGAGTATCGATCCTGCAGCACGAGACGATCACGGCACTTCTGCGGAATCTATAAGGAACCTGCGGCGCAGGTGCAGGTCCGTGATTAGGCGCGAGACGGTGTGTCCCAGCGGCGCATGCCCGGTCCGGTTCCCCGGCTCCCCTGCGATGGCTCTGCTCGCACCGTGAGCAATGCGGGGCGTTGAGGCCGCGGATTGCTCACGTGATTCGCCATCACTACTGTTCGGGTGGCGTCGTAGAGATGCATTCCGATTCGAACGGAATGGGTTTTTATGGATTGAGGAACGGCATCGATGCGATCGTCAACGAGGAATTTGTTCGTGAAGTTCAGGGCTGCATGGGTTCTAGCCGCCGTCGTGCCGGTGCTCTCGGGCTGTCAAGCCTTCCATGCCCTCACCGCGAGGTCATGCACCAAGCCGCGGCATTACACGCTGGCTCGCAGCATCGCGCCCCTGAAGATCCCGATCGGCCTGAATGCGCCGGATACCCGTCACTCGCTGGTGGTGCCGGCCCTCAAAGGACCGACACCGCCGCCGCCGGCGGGGCAGCCCTGCCTGGACGCGCCGCCGTCGTACTTGGTGGCGCACGCTCAGCCCAGTCCGCGAGACTGAGAGGCGCGCGAATCGGGTGGCTCACCTGCGGTTGCCGGCCCCAGCGCGTATCATGCGTGCCCGATCCGATCCCGGCTCGAGAGGCGCAGCGCAGCGGGGTGAGCGCGGTGCCTCCATCGAGCATGCTTAAGGTGTGCTCGGCTCCGTGTAAACGACCCCGGAGGGATTGGGGGGGGCTGGGGGCGCTTCAGGGACGCATACGAGGTTTTGTACGCGGAGAGGTGGCCGAGCGGTCGAAGGCGCTGGACTGGAATTCCAGTAACATCTTCACGGGTGTTCGTGGGTTCGAATCCCACCCTCTCCGCCAGTTTTGATGGTTCGTGGAATCCCCGGGGTAGGGCGAATTCGCGAATCAATACCTCGCTCAGGACTGTCCTGGGTCGCGGTCCCGGTCGGTGCGGCGCGCACCCGAGCGCTGGCGTCCCTTGGCGCGACGAACGCCCCCGCGCGTCCGCCCGCTCGCAGCCTTCTCGATGATTCTCAGCGCTCGAGCGAGCGCGTTCCGTTCAGGGCACAGTGGGCAGGAATCGAGCGT
>JAJYFU010000050.1 GCA_021790795.1 Pseudomonadota bacterium | reverse complement strand
GGGCGGACACGGACCCGGCAGAAATCCAAGGCGGGCATCGTCGAGATCGAGGTCCGCGGCCGGGATACCGGGCGCAGGATCGCGATCCGCCAGAATCCGCCGCCCCTCGGACGCGAGCTGAACACCCGCGAGCGGCTTGCCGTGCTGGATGCGCTGGCGCTCGCCAGCGACGATCTGGATCCGCGCTGTCCACTGCGCATTGCCGGCACGAGCAGTACGCGTCTGCTGATCGGCGTGCGCGGCGCGGGGCCGCTCGCCCAACTGAAGCCCGACATGTCTCGCTTGACCACCCTGTCGGCGCAGATCGGCGCCGCGGGCTATTTCGTGTTCGCACTGCATCCGCCGGGAAGTGATCCGCTGACAGAGGCGCGCATGTTCTGTCCGGCCCTCGGAATCGGCGAGGACCCGGTGAGCGGCAATGCTCACGGGCTCCTCGGGGTATATCTTGTCCAGCAGGGACTGCTCGCGCACGATCGGCATAAGGCGGCCTTCACCGGAGTTCAGGGTCGCTGGCTCCACCGGCCCGGACGTGTGGAGATCGAGCTCGAGATGACCGGGGGCGCCGTCTCCGCGGTCTGGATCATCGGGCAGGCCGTGTCGATCTTCGAGACCGAGATGACGCTCGACTGAGCCGCACCGGACCAACATATCGCACTTTACCGCCGGCCAGCTCCAGCTCGTGCGTCGCACAGCGGAGCCACTCGGACGGTCGATGAGCCGTCATGACCACGGCGACCCCCTCGGACGCGAGCCGCTCCACACGGGCGCGCAGATCCTCGTGGGTAGACACGTCCAGCCCCGCAAACGGCTCATCGAGCACCAGGAGAGCCGGCCTGCGCACCCAGGCGCGCGCGAACAGCGCCCGGCGCAGTTGCCCATAGGAGAGTTCGCGCAGCGTGCGCGTCGCGAGCGGCAGGAGATCGAATTCGCGCATGACGCGGCGGGCCGCGGCACGGTCGGCCGCACTGGCCGCCTCATTGAGCCCGATGCTCGCATGGCGGCCCGATTGAACGACTTCTGCGACCGTCAGATACTGCGGATGGTCGGTCTGCAGATGCGGCGCGACCAGACCAACGCGTCGCTGAAAGGCGTGCAGAGGAACCCCGGAGCGGATGCCGGCGCGCTCGATCCGTCCCTGCGCGGCAACTCCGTGGTCGCCGTAAAGCGTTCGCAACAGCGTCGTCTTGCCCGAGCCGTTGCGACCGTGCACGATCCAGCACTCGCCCGCGCGTATGGTGATCGTCACTTCGTGCAGCGCAGCATGCTCATCGAGGTAGACACTCGCGTCCGTCAGGCGCACGAGCACCCGGCCGGGTGGCCGACCTGCCGTTGCCGGCGCGCGCGCCGGCAGACCTGCCGCTGCTCGGCGCACTCCCTCGCGCAGCCGGCGGGCAAGCGGCGCGCACCGGCGCGGGCCACTGTAGAGGACCTTTCCACGCTCTAGAATCAACGCATGCGTAGCCGACGAGGGCACCTCTTCCACTCGGTGGGTCGCCAGCACCCATGGCAGCGCGGTCCCGGCCGTGCTCTCCAGCCAGCGCAACGCCCGGGCGCGGTTCTGCTCGTCGAGCCCGCTCAACAGCTCATCGAGCAGCAGCAGCTTCGGCCGGGAGGCGAGCGCACGCGCAAGCAGCGCCAGCCGGCGCTCGCCATAGGACAGTGTCAGGAATCGGCGCGTGGACAGCGACGCGATGCGCAGGCGCTGCAGCGTGCGCACCACGTGCCGGCGCTCACGCTCATCGAGCTGCCGCAATGGAATGTCGCAACGATGCACGCCGGTCGCCACCACCTGCTCGACGGTATGATTCCAGCGATATCGCGTGTATTTGTCCTGGAACTCCGGACCGAGATATGCGATCTCCTCGCGCACCTCCTGCGGCGTGCGCCACCGTTCGCCCCGCCAGATATACTCGCGCACGCCGGGCCGATCGGGTGTCGGCCACACCGATCCGGCCACGAGCTTCAGAAGCTGCGTCTTGCCGGCGCCGTTGTCCCCCACCAGGACCCAGCGCTGGCCCGGACGAATCGACCAGTTCACCTCGCGCAGGATGGCGCGGCCGCCGCGCTCGAGGCGCGCGCCCCGCACACGCGCCGCGATGAACTGGGATGTCGATGCCTTGGCACGCACGGGCCGCACTCCTGAGTCAATTTGCATGCTGCGCCGATCGGTCGCGCCACACGCTCGGATCAGGTCGAGCGGCTCTGCGGTTTGCGCGCTGACGGAAGGAGACAAAACGAGACAAGTCGCGGCTCACCACCACGCCGGAACCGCATCCTTCCCGATCTGGAGCTTCTCGCGCTCGAAGGCGAGAGACTTTACCCACTGACCTTCGAGGTTCTCGGGCAGAGCCCTCAAGATTCCCTGTTCCAGGTGTTTTCACAAGACCGAGCTCAGCAGCCGGCCCCGTGCATGAACATACAAGCGACCAGGAGAAAGTCAAGTCAACGGCATAGTCCACCCGGCCCAGCGCGCGGACCTGGCAGTTCGAATCGGTGACCGTCTGCGGGCTTCGGCCGCGGCGCCACCGGTGCCGGACCCGCCCGTGACCTCGATGGGCCGCGAATCTCCGCGCCGAATCCGGTCGGTGGAGTGCGTACGCCGCCGGGCGCCGGTATGATCGGGTTCCGGGAGGCCGGCGCTCGCTGCCCGCGCCGCCGCGGGCCGGCCCGAGCCCGAGACGCCCCAGGGCACACGGAGATCGAATACTGTGGCCCCCGACCCGGTGGCGTCCCGCCCGAGACCACGCGCGCAGGCGCGGGCCGCGCAATCGAGTCTTCTGCGCACGCACGAAGGACCCGCTCGATGACCGAACGCATGACGAGCCGCAGACGCTCTGCAGCCCACGCAAGAAAGCCGGACGTACCCCATCGTCTCGATCATCTGCTCGCGAAGGCGCACCGCCTTGCGCCGCTGCGCACGGCGGTGGTGCACCCGGTCGAGCCGATCTCGCTGCGCGGAGCACTCGAGGCGGCCCGCACCGGCCTGATCGTGCCGATGCTGATCGGTCCGGAACGCCGGATCCGCGCCGCCGCCCGCAAGGCGCGCCTCGATCTGACCGCCTGCGCCATCACGCCGACCGCGCACAGCCATGCCGCTGCCGCCTGCGCGGTGCAGATGGCTCGGCGCGGCGAAGTCGACGCGATCATGAAGGGCGCGCTGCACACCGACGAGTTGATGCGCTGCGTGGTCGACCCCGAGAGCGGGCTGCGCACGGACCGTCGCGTCAGTCACGTGTTCGTGATGGACACGCCGCGCTATCCCCGGCTCTTGTTCATCACGGACGCCGCGGTCAACATCTACCCGTCTCTGGACGAGAAGCGCGACATCGTTCAGAACGCCATCGACCTGGCGCGCGCCGTGGGGGTCCGCACGCCGCGTGTAGCCATCCTGTCGGCCGTGGAATTGGTGACCGCCCGCATCAAATCCACACTCGACGCCGCGGCGTTGTGCAAGATGGCCGATCGGGGTCAGATCACCGGCGGCGTGCTCGACGGTCCGCTGGCGTTCGACAACGCCGTGTCGCGCGAGGCGGCCACGGCCAAGTCCATCGCCTCGCCCGTGGCCGGCCGTGCCGATATCTTCGTCGTACCGGACCTCGAAGCGGGCAACATGCTGGCCAAGCAGTTGGAGTACCTGGCCGGTGCCAAGCTGGCCGGCATCGTGCTCGGGGCACGCGTGCCGATCATGCTCACCAGTCGCGCCGACGATACCCGAACCCGGCTGGCGTCCTGCGCGATCGCGGCACTGCTGGCGAAGCACGCGGCCGCCAAGCCGTGACGGCGGCGGGACGCCGCCGCGGTCGAACCGCCATCAGCGCCGTACTACCGCACGAGAAAGGGCGGGATCATCGCGGCCAAGGTCAGTACGATCGTCACAATCAGCACCGCGCGACCTTTGACAACTTCGGACACCGCGAGCCGATCGACGACCAGCAAGGCGAAAACGATAGAAAGCACTCCCGCGGCAATTCCAGCCGCTCCGGCCACTTCATTCACATAGAACCAATGCGCGCCGGAACCCCGCAGCGTGCTTGGCACACGGAATCCGTAAATTGCATTCCTCGGCATCCACTTCAGTACCAACGGAATAGACACCAGGATCAGCAGCGAGGATATGAAGCAAGATGAGATCTTGTAATATCTCAGCAGTGTTGCCGGTTCCCGCCGTATCCGTTGTCGATCATCGGCTTCACCGCTCAAGGGCTCTCCCTTGACGACGACGATAACAAGAAACGATATGGTGAGAACGATTACCGCCACGAGAGCCGCCGAGCTTCCCAAGACAGACGATGTTAAAGGTCCTCCCACACACAACAAAAAAAGAAAGACCAATAATGCCGTCCATCCCTGCCATGTCGACGGCAGTCCCCAACCCAGCCCAAATGTCTTTCGGGGGAACCACCACTTAGGCTCATCGTCTGAGTTCATCAATCCGCCCCTGTGCCGCCCGGTCCGAGCCAAGGCGATTATTTCCAGTGAAAGACACACGATGCGCGGCGGCGGCCTGTTGAGTTGCGCAACGCAACAGCCATGCTGGCGCAACGATTGATGAACACGGGTCTCTTGCCCGCCATGATTGCCTTCGCCCCCAAGAAAATAGTCGGCAACCCGCGCATCTGACGGTCTAATTGTTGACGTCTCTCACGGAAATCTTAGCGCGCACGCATCCCACGAGCAACCGCAAGCAGCGGACCGGAAACGCCCACTCAGACACAGCCAAGGCCGTATCCGCCACGCACCTCTTTCTCAGTCACCCAGAAGCGTCATTTATAGACGCGGTCTGAATTTCACGCGGCAGCTCGGACCTCGAGAGCAGCGTTCCCTTGTCGAGATGGAGAATCCGTCTGGCGTAGGCCGCGGCCTTCGGGTCGCGCGTCACCATGATGACCGTCTTGCCGTGTCCGCGATCGAGCCGCCGGCAGGCCGAATCCAGTCCGCCGATCATGTTCGCCATCGCCTCGCGCGGGCCCGAGGGGCCCATCCACGCGAGGAACTCGCCCGCCGCGGCCGGACGAACTGCACACCCGAAACCGGATCGGCCCCTGAGCGACCGCCACCTTGGATCAGGCGTCCACGCTCGATTCACTCGAGGAACCCCTAGGGCAACAAGGACCAAGTCACATCTCTTGCGCAGCCCGACTCATCGGCGTAGGCTCGGTGCCGTCTCAGGTGGTCCAGGAAATTCACATTCCCTGGACTGAAACGGGAAACCGGTGAGCGTCCGCTCGGTGGATGCGAATCCGGCGCTGCCCACGCAACGGTAAGCGAACCGGAGACCGCGAAGAACCACTGTGCCCTCGGCACGGGAAGGTGCGGTCTCGAGGACTTCACGTCCACTCGCGAGCCCGGAGACCGGCCGGAGACACGCACTCGGCGACTCGCGTTGGGCGATGTCAGACCGGTTACGATATCTGCGTATCGCAGCCCTCTGCCGTCTCCGCACGCTCTCTCCGAGTCCACCTCGACGCACGTGGCGTGTGTAGGAGTTGACAGATGAAATTCTTGAAAGCCGAGACACACCCTCCAGCCGCGACCTGGATTGCCGCGCTACGGGAAGGCGACCGTAATCCCCGCCGGATCAGCGGTGACGCCTCGCGACCCCCGGGGCCATTGGCTGCGGATTCGGCCGTCGTCCGTCCCGGCACCTCCGGGCGTCAACCACGATAGGAACCGCATCAGTACCCCAAGGACTTCGGTATCGATGAGTTCTTCTATCCTCCTCGGCGAGACTCGGCTTTGCGGCGCGGACCAGGATGCGGCGTGTCACCTCGCGGCATTCCGAGCATCGGCCGCTTGTCCGCGTTCGATCACAACGAACCGTGATCCTTGAATATTCGCAAATCAAGCCAGCCGACGCACTACGACCCGACCCCTTGCAGGAGCCAGTCCATGCTTACCCGTAACTCAACCCGGCGCCTCGGCTTTCTGGCGCTCGCCGCCGCCATGGCGGCCACCCGCTTCAGTCAGTGCGGCAGTGGGTGGGCACCACCTGATGCGTCGTGGGCGGTGTTCTTTATTGCCGGCTTCTACTTGGCCTCGCAATGGCGTTGGGCGCTTCTCACGCTGCTCGTTGAGGCCGTTGCGATCGACTTCGTCGCGATACATTACTACGGCGTCAGCGACTATTGTGTCACGGCAGCGTATTGGTTCATCGTGCCGGCATACTCGCTGCTCTGGCTGGGAGGCGCGTGGCTCGCCCGCGGCTACCAGAGGGTGCCCGACGATCTGCGGCGTCTCGCAGTCAGCTTGACACTCTCCGTGAGCGCCTGCTTCCTGTTGACCCAGGGGAGTTTCTATTGGCTCGGCAACCGCATCGCGCATGAGAGCATCGCCGGCTGGTGGTCCAATTTTCTCAGCTGGTACGGCTACTTCATGCTCGTCACCGCCGGCTACGTCGGGCTCGCAGCGCTGGGTCATATCGCGGTGACCGGCCGCTTGCCGGCGCGCGCACCTGCAAACGCCATGACGGCCACCCGCGACCGGGTTTGAGACCGCGACCATGCCGACCAACGAAGTTACTCCCGCCCACGACGATGGCGAGGCCCAACGCCATCGCGAAAGAATGCGCCGCAGAAAGGCCGCAGTGGACACTCGCATCGCTGCCGCGCGCGAGCGGCGCGGCGTGTTGCTGGTACTCACCGGCAACGGCAAAGGCAAGAGTTCCTCGGCGTTCGGCATGGTGGCCCGGGCGCTCGGGCATGACATGCGGGTCGGGGTGGTGCAGTTCATCAAGGGCAAGGATGCAACGGGAGAGAGCGCATTCTTCCGCCGCTTTCCGCGGATCAGCTATCACGTGATGGGCGAGGGCTTTACCTGGGAGACGCAGGATCGTGAGCGTGACATGCGGGCCGCCAGCGCTGCCTGGGAAGTCGCGACCACCATGCTGCGCGACCCCGCGCTCGCGCTCGTGGTGCTGGATGAACTCAATATTGCCCTGCGCTACCGCTATGTTGCACTCGATTCTGTGCTCGACACATTGCGCAGCCGACCGCCCATGCAGCACGTCGTCGTCACGGGGCGCGGCGCGCCCGCGGAGCTCATCGAGCTGGCGGATACCGTTACCGACATGCGCGCTCAGAAACACGCCTTTGATGCCGGGATTGGCGCGCAACCGGGGATCGAGCTGTAGGCATCTGAGCGGTTATCCGGTGCCCCAGCGAAGCTTCTTCTTGCCGTGAGCGACTCTCCACACCGCTATGACGAGACGGCCCGCGCGGCCGTTTACCGCGTGATCCGCGAGCGGCGTGATGTCAGGTCGTTTTTGCGCACGCCGGTCGACCCCGAGACGTTCGCACGCATCCTGCAGTGCGCGCATGCCGCACCCAGTGTGGGTCTGTCCCAGCCGTGGCGTTTCCTGCACATCACCCGCCTCGATCTGCGCCAGAAGATACATGCGCTTGTTCAGCAGGAGCGGCTGCGCACGGCCGATGCACTGGGTCACCGGCGGGAGGAATTCCTGCGTCTGAAGGTCGAGGGCATTCTCGATTGCGCCGAGCTGCTGGTCGTCGCATTGGCCCAGGGCGGCACGCGAGAGATCTTCGGCCGGCGCTCGCTTCCGGAGATGGATTTGGCCTCTGTCGCCTGCGCCATAGAAAACCTGTGGCTCGCGGCGCGGGCGGAGGGGTTGGGCGTCGGCTGGGTATCCATGTTCGACCCGCTCGCGCTGGCTGACCTGCTGCACTGTCCCGAGTATGTGCGCCCGGTCGCCATCCTGTGCATCGGCAACGTCGCGCAGTTCGATCCGGCTCCACGCCTCGCGCTGGAGCAATGGCGTCAGCCTCGACCGCTCGGCGAGCTGCTGTTTGAGAATGGCTGGCCGGAAGGGGCGCAATGAGTAACCGTGGTCGCTGCGCAGCGCGCGGCGTCTTGCTCGCGTCCGACTCATGGGGCGGGACCCAGCTCCGCGTCGAGGCGCCGGATGACTCCGTCGGACCCCCGGCATACCGGCGGGCGCGGGCTCCGACGAGACTCCGGGTGCCGGCATGAGGGTCTGCCTGCTCATCGTGGCGGTGCTGCTCGACGGGTTGCTCGGCGAGCCACGGCGCTGGCATCCGCTGGTGGGCTTCGGGCACGTCGCCCACCGTCTCGAGGCGTGGCTGAATCCCTCCCGCGGCCGCGCCGCGGCCCCGCGCGCCCGTCTTCTCTGGGGCCATACGGTCGGCGCGCTGGCCGTAGTGCTGGCCGTCGGACCGCCAGTGCTGGCGGCGGCGATGCTCGCTCGCTACCGGCCGCTCGCGCCGCTCATCGCGGTGGCACTGCTCTACCTCGTCATCGGCCACCGCAGCCTGCATGAGCATGCCATTGCAGTAGAACGTGCACTGCGCCGCGGCGATCTAGCCGACGCTCGTCGCCGGGTCGGCGCGATCGTGAGCCGGGATACCTCGGATATGGATGCCCGCCGAATCTCCGGCGCAACCGTGGAGTCGTTGCTCGAAAACGGCAACGATGCGCTCTTCGGTGCGCTGTTCTGGTTTCTCCTGACCGGAATCCCGGGGGCACTGGCCTACCGACTCATCAATACGCTGGATGCGATGTGGGGCTATCGTACCGAGCGCTATCGTCAGTTCGGGTGGGCGGCGGCCCGCCTCGATGACCTGATGAATTTCCTGCCTGCACGGCTGACCGCGCTCGGCTATGCGGCGGTCGGTCACGCCACGGCCGCGCTTCGCTGCTGGAGGCTCCAGGCCCCGGCATGGGACAGTCCGAACGCGGGGCCGGTGATGGCCTCCGGTGCCGGCGCATTGCAGATTCGCGTGGGCGGCGGGGCCTTCTACCACGGATGCTGGCACGACCGGTCCATCCTCGGCGAAGGACGGCCAGCCGATATCGGGGATATTTCGCGCGCCCGACGTCTCGTGCTGCGCGCGTTGCTGCTGTGGATCGGCGTAGCGGCACTCATCGGAGTGCTCAGATGGCGGCTCCGTGCTTGAGCATGGCGGAAGGCTGCGCCGCGCGGCGCAGCGCTATGGCATCGCGCACGATCAGTGGCTGGACTTGTCGACCGGCGTCAATCCTGTGTCCTGGTGCGCCATCGATGTGCCCCGCTCGGCCTGGGCTCGCCTGCCGGAGGACGATGACGGGTTGGTCGCGGCGGCACAGAGCTATTTCGACGCGCCACAGGTCCTGCCGGTCGCCGGCTCTCAGGCCGCAATCATGCATCTGCCGCAGCTGCGCGCGCCCGGAACGGTGGGTGTGCACGCACCGAGCTACGCCGAGCATGCATTGCGCTGGCGCGAGGCCGGACACGAGGTCGTGCCGCTCACGCTCGCCGACTGCCGAGCCGCCGCGGACTCGCTCGATGTGTTGGTGCTCGTCAATCCGAATAACCCGACCGGGGAGCGCATTGCGCGCGCCCCGCTGCTCGAGTGGCATGCGCGCCTCGCCGCGCGTGGAGGCTGGCTGATCGTCGACGAAGCCTTCGCCGACGCGGACCCGTCTGACAGCGTTGTCTCTTGCACCAGGCGTGAAGGGCTCATCGTGCTGCGTTCGCTGGGCAAGTTCTTTGGGCTCCCGGGCGCGCGCGTCGGGTTCGTGCTCGCCGCCCGGAAATTCCTCGACGCGCTCGAGGAGCGGCTGGGGCCCTGGACCCTCAGCGGTCCCGCCCGCTTCATCGCGCAGCAGGCACTCGCCGACCGGCCCTGGCAAAGCGCCATGCGCGCGCAACTTCACGCGCACTCCGCACGCCTCATCGCGCTGCTGCGGCGCCGCGGCTTGCCCCCCGCGGGCGGCTGCGACCTGTTTCAGTGGGTGCCTACCGTGGCCGCTACCGCCCTCCACGAGGCGCTGGCGCGCGAGGGCATCCTCACTCGCCTGTTCGACGCGCCGAGCGGCTTGCGGTTCGGCCTTCCCGGTCACGATGCCCAGTGGGAGCGCCTCGAGCGCGCCCTCGAGGCGTATCAGGGTCCTCGATCATGACCGCGCGCGCACTGATGATCCAAGGCACGAGCTCCGACGCCGGCAAGAGCACGCTGGTCGCGGGACTGTGCCGAGTACTGCGGCGCCGCGGCGTGCGCGTCGCCCCGTTCAAGCCTCAAAACATGTCACTGAACAGCGCGGTGGCGAGCGACGGGGGCGAGATCGGTCGCGCCCAGGCGCTGCAGGCCCAGGCCGCAGGCATTGCCCCCACGACTGACATGAATCCCGTCCTGCTCAAACCGCAAAGCGACCGTGGGGCACAGGTGATCATTCAGGGTCGTTCGATCGGCACACTCGATGCGGCCGGCTACCACGAGTACAAGCGGATCGCGCGCCGGGCGGTGCTCGATTCCTACCATCGCCTGGCGTCCGGCTACGAGCTGATCGTGGTCGAGGGCGCGGGCTCCGCGGCCGAGATCAACCTCCGCGCGAACGACATCGCCAACATGGGTTTCGCGGAGGCCGTCGACTGCCCCGTGGTGCTGATCGCGGACATCGACCGCGGTGGCGTGTTCGCGCAGCTGGTCGGCACGCTGGCGCTGCTCAGCGAGTCCGAGCGAGCGCGCGTCACGGGCTTCGTGATCAATCGCTTCCGCGGCGATCGGGCCCTGCTCGATCCCGGGCTCGAGTGGCTCGAGACGCACAGCGGCAAGCCCGTATTCGGCGTGCTGCCGTACCTGCAAGACCTGCACCTCGACGCCGAGGACGGCCTCCCCCGCGAGCAGGAACGGCATGTGCCGCACCTCGGGCAATTGCGCGTGATCGTGCCGGTCACGCCGCGCATCTCCAACCCCACCGATTTCGATCCGCTGCGCCAGCATCCGCAGATCGACTTGCGCTTCACCGTGGACCCGCACGACGTGCCGGGCGCCGATCTGGTCATCCTGCCCGGCTCGAAGTCCGTGTGGGCCGATCTCGCCTGGCTGCGCGAGCGCGGATGGGGCGAACAACTGGCCCGACACCTGCGCTACGGCGGCCGGCTGATCGGCATCTGTGGCGGTTTTCAGATGCTCGGCAAGACGATCGCGGATCCGCACGGAGTCGAGGGATCCCCGGGCACCCGCCCGGGCTTTGGCTGGCTGGAAGTGGACACCGCTTTGGAGAGCGAAAAGCAGTTGCGCAATGTCACCGGCCGTCTCACGCTCGGCGCCGCGACAGTCCGCGGCTACGAAATCCACATGGGCCGCAGCACCGGCGCGGGGTGCGCCCGCCCCCTGATCGAGCTCGAGGACGGACGAGTGGACGGGGCGATATCACCGGACGGACAGGTGCTGGGCACATATGTGCACGGGTTGTTCGAGGAGCCGACCACGTGCAGCGCATTGCTCGCCTGGGCCGGGCTCACTGCACCGATTCCGCTCGATCATGGCCAGCGACGCGAGCGCGCGCTCGAGCACCTGGCGGATGCCGTGGAGTCCGGCCTGCAGCTCGAGCAGTTGCTGGGCGACATCGGGCCGGCGGTCGAAGCAGTGAGTCTTGCGAAAAGGACCCCCTCGCGATGAAGCAGCTGATCCTCGGCGGCGTGCGCTCGGGCAAAAGCAAGCTCGCTGAAGAGCGGGCCCGCGCGAGCACCCGTCAAGTGATCTATGTGGCCACCGCGATCGACGTGGGCGATGCCGAGATGGAGGCGAGAATTCGGCGGCACCGCACACGCCGCCCGCCGGAGTGGATTACGGTCGAAGAGCCGTTCGCGCTCGGCCGCGTGCTGCGCGCCAACGCTTCGCCCGACCGCTGCCTGCTGGTCGAGTGCCTGACGCTCTGGCTCACGAACCTGCTCAGCGCGAAGCCCGAGCGGTTTGACGAAGAGCGGCGCAGTCTCTGCGCCGCGGTGACGGAGTCCAGCGGTGCGCTCATTCTCGTCGGCAACGAAACCGGCCTGGGGGTCGTGCCGCTTGGCGAGTTGTCGCGCCGGTTCCTCGACGCCAGCGGCGAGCTGCATCAGACGCTGGCCACGCTCTGTGATCGCGTCACGCTCACGGTCGCGGGACTGCCCTTGGAGCTCAAGGGACAGCCGCCATGAGTCCGGTCACCGCCCCACCGCGGGTTGCCGAGCGCTGCAATCCTCGCTGCGATTCCGATGGGCATCAACGACATGCCGCGCCCGGGCTCCCACGGCGCGCGCCTTGCCGGAACCCTGCAATTCAACAGAGAGGTCTGTAGGACATGAGCGATACCATTCCCGCGTCGTTGCAGGAGGCACTGGCGCACATCCGACCCGTCAAGGAGCGCTTCCGGGTCGAGGCCGATCAACGGTTGGATCAGCTGACCAAGCCGCCGGGCAGCCTCGGGCAGCTGGAAGCGATCGCCGCGCAGTGCTACGCCATCACCGAAGGCAGTTGGCCGGTTCCCCCGCGCAAGGCGGCTTACGTGTTCGCCGCCGACCATGGCGTGACCCAGGAGGGAGTAAGCGCCTACCCCAGCGCCGTGACCGCGCAGATGGTCGAGAATTTCCTGCACGGCGGCGCGGCCATCAACGTGCTCGCGCGGCTTCACGACGTGCAGCTGACGATCATCGACGTTGGCGTGGATGCCGATTTCTCCGCGCACGCCGCCTTGTGGCAACGGAAGGTACGTCGCGGCAGCCGCAACCTGCGCGTCGAACCAGCGATGTCGCCACGCGAGCTGGCCGATGCGCTGCACGTCGGCATCGAAGCCGCAAATGACGCCTGCAGCCGAGACGCAAGCTTGGTGGCCGCCGGAGAGATGGGCATCGGCAATACAACGGCGGCCAGCGCCCTTGCCGCCGCCCTCACCCGTCAGCCGGTCGAAGCGGTCACGGGCACGGGGACCGGAATCAGCTCGACGGCACGTCAGAGCAAGCAGCAGGTGATCGGCGAGGCTTTGGACAAGCACGTACCCCTATGGCGCACCGACACGGTCGCGCCGCTGGAGGCGCTGCGCTGCGTGGGCGGGCTCGAGATCGCGGCAATGACGGGCTTTTTTCTCGGCGCCGCGCGTCATCGCAAAATCATCGTCGTCGACGGCTTTATTGCCACGGCCGCGGCCGCCGTGGCCGTCGCGCTCGCACCGCCGGTGCGCGATTATCTGCTTGCCGGCCACCGCTCGGAGGAGCCCGGACACACTCACCTGCTGCGTCACCTCGGGATCACGCCCATTCTGGATTTGCGCATGCGTCTCGGCGAGGGCACGGGCGCCGTGCTGGCGATGCCCATCATCACCTCGGCCATGAACATTCTGACCGAAATGGCGACGTTCGCATCGGCAGGAGTGAGCACGGCGAACGCATGAAGCGTTTGCTCCGGGATTTCCTCGGCGCGGTTCAATTTCTCACGCGCGTTCCGCTGCCGCAGCGCTGGCTAGGCGAGGTGACGCCGGCGCAGACGGCGCCGTATTTCCCGCTGGTCGGGACGCTGCTCGGCTGCGCGGCCGCGGGCATCGACACCGCTCTTCGTCCGCACCTCGCGGCCACCTCTGCGGCCGCCGTGTCCGTAGTATTTCTGGTGTTGATCACAGGCGGCCTTCACGAGGATGGGCTCGCCGACAGCGCCGACGGCTTCGGCGGCGCCACAACAGCCGATCGGGTGCTCGCCATCATGCGCGACAGCCGAATCGGCGGTTACGGTGCGATAGCCGTCGCATTATCCTTACTGCTGAGGATCGCATTCATTGCAGCGCTACCGGAACGGGACGCACTGGCCTACTTTGTCTCGGCGGAAACACTCTCGCGCTGGAGCGTGCTCCCGCTCGCCTGTCTCCTGCCCTCCGCCCGCCAGGGCGGACCGTCCGCGGGACAAGGCGCGCGGTTCGCCCGCTCCGTCTCGCCCACGGCCGTCGCGGTCGGAACGCTGATCGCCGTCGCGGCCACCGTGACGACTCTGCACGCGGGCAGCTGGCGCCCCTGGGCGGTCTGCCTGATGGTCACCGCCGCGAGCAGCTTGTATTTCTGGCGACGGATACGCGGCGTGACCGGCGACTGCTTCGGCGCCGCCATCCAACTCGTCGCGATCGCGGTTTATCTGTGCGGCGCATGGCGATGAGACAGCTGATTCTGATCCGCCACCCCGCCACCGAGCTTGCCGGGAGGTTTTGCGGGCACAGTGACCCGGACTTGAGTGCGGCGGGGTTGGTAGAGCTGCATGCGTTGCAGCGAAGACTCGAGCGGTTGCCGCTTGACCGACTGATCAGCAGCGATCTGCTCCGCGCCCGCCGCTGCGCCGAGGCGCTGGCTCGGCAGCACGGGATCCAGGCTACGTTCAGACCGGAATTTCGCGAAATACACTTCGGCGATTGGGAAGGGTTGCGGTGGGACGAAATCGCGACCCGCTTCCCGCGCCAGGCACAGCGCTGGCTGCGCGGATACGCGACCTTCACACCGCCGCACGCGGAGCCGTATGCGCATTTCACTGCGCGCATCGGCGGCGCAGCCGACGAGTGGCTGCAGGATACCTCGTGCGCGACCCTCGCAATCGTGACACACCGGGGAGCGCTGCAGTTCCTGTTGCAAACCTATTGCGGAGTTGACGCTACGGCGGCATGGCAACTGACATCCCGATACGCAACCGCCCTGTTCTGCGCGCGCGCGGCGGGCGCCGATAGCCCATTGGCGGTCCGCGAGACATGGCACCCGGACTGACGGGCTCACCGCAGTGCACACCGCGCTCGGGAACAGGCATCGCCATCGGTCGCGCCGGCCGGCATCACGGCGAGATTCTCCAGGGTCTGTGCTGGCCACAATCGGAGGCTTGCGCCGATCCTGTCCCCTGTCTGGTCACTCTGCCGGTGCCCGGCGCCGGCACTGAAGCGCATTTCAGGCTGACGCCAGGACGGCAGATCGAGGTCCACCCCGCCTGTCAGGTGAAAGCCGGGCGCGCCGCCCGGCTGGCGCTCGACGCGCTCGATGCCACCGCGTACGGCGGCGTACTCAGGCTCCATTGTCCAATACCGATGGGGCTTGGACTGGGCTCCTCAACCAGCGACGTCCTCGCCACCCTCCGGGCAGTATGTCTCGCATGCGGCATGCGCGCCGATGCCGCGATGCTCGCCCGGCTCGCGGTCGGCGCCGAGACCGCCTCCGACCCACTCATGTTCGACGGCGTCGTTCTGTTCGCGCAGCGCGAAGGACGTGTCCTGGAGCACTGGGGGCGCTGGATCCCTGAATTCCTGTTACTGAGCATCGACACCGACCCGCGGTCCGGTGGGCGCGATACGTTGAGCCTACCCTTGCCAGACGGCGAAGCTATGCGGGCCGATTACACTTCGCTCGTGCAGCACGCACGCGCCGCGTTCCAGGTCCGCGATGCCGTTGCAATCGCCGCGGTGGCGACCCGCAGCGCCGAACTCAACCAGCGCACCGTGTCCATGCGAGGATTTCAGGCGCTACGAATGC
The DNA here is from genome assembly GCA_021790795.1 of Pseudomonadota bacterium. Lineage (GTDB taxonomy): Bacteria > Pseudomonadota > Gammaproteobacteria > Steroidobacterales > Steroidobacteraceae > 13-2-20CM-66-19. The sequence continues at coordinate 3,385 of JAJYFU010000050.1, read as the reverse complement.
TGGGCGTCACCGGTGGCGCGCTTGGCCTGCAGATCTCACACTCCGGAACCGTGGCAGGGCTACTGTTCCATCCACAGACCGACCCGCGGACGCTCGAGCCGCTGCTGACTCAGGTCCGGGCGCTCGGGATGGCGCCGCTCGGGATTTCTCGCACCGGAGACGCCAACTTCCCCGATATCGCGTGACGGCATGCGGGCGGGAATTACCCCTGTGCAAGGCCCGGGCATCGTCACTTCAACGCCGAACTCGAGCACGCCGACCGCATCTTTCGGGTCGGCGTACAGGCAAGCCCGGTGTGACGGGCCTGCTCGACATGCGTCCGACCGATGGCTGCGGAATATCTCGCCCAGGGTCATAGCATCGATTGACCACCGCTGTGCCGAAAGCGAGGCCGCACCGAGGCCTCCACGATCCCCCGACCCACCGCTCACCGGCGCGTCGACACGGCCGTGACTTGCGCAGCCCAAGGCCCGCCGTATCAAAGTCCAAACGGACTCCACGTCAATCCCACGAACACCCCGAACGGCATGGTGTTGTAGCTATAGGCCGTCTCGTATTGCTTATCAAAGAGGTTTTCAATACGCGCGCTCCATCGGAAATCTCTGCCGATCGGCCCGTCCGCCGTCAGGCTGACCGTGGTGTACCCGCCGAGGGTAACGGGAGTTGCGACAAACGTCGGCGAGTACGCAACATCAGGTCTCGGGCCACTGTAGTGAGCGAGAAGGCCGGTTGTCACCCGTCCAAAGTCGTAGTCGATGGAGACGTTAGCCATATGTGTCGCCATACGTTGCAACGTCGGATGCCCGGGCTCGCTCAGCGCGACCGGATGCTGGACAGTCACATTCACGTCATAGCTCCATCGCCGCCAATTGCCCCGACCGGAAAGCTCCAGGCCACGCGTACGCGTGCGGGCGATATTTTGAAACTGCGTCAATCCGTTCGGCGTCGCGCCAAAACCCCACATGTTGCTGCCCGTGGTCTGGAACAGTGTCGCTCGTACGACAACCGGGGACCCTGACCATTGCAGAGCCGCCTGCACCGAGTGCGCCGATTCCGGTTTCAGGAACGGATTGGCCGCCCAATACGGGTTGTTGTAATAAAGATAACCCAGCGGCGGCACGTTGAACGCGCTCGAGTAGCTGGCGATCGCCTTGAAGCCATAGCCCAATTGCCGTCCGTAGCCGGCGTAGAACGTGTTCTTGGTGCTTGCATATCCTCCGAACTGGTCGTGCCGCACGTTCAACTGAATTTCATTACCGGCGAAAGAACCATTCAAACCGGCGAAGATGGCGAACACGTTGCGCGAGGCGCTCGGAATATTGCCCTGTTCGGCGCTCGTGACCGACTGATGCTGATACGTCGCTCCTCCGGTCAGCGTCCAGTCCTCGGAGATTTGCACGACGTTTCTCCAGAGTACATCGAGGTGAGTCGAATGATATATCGCGGGATAGCTGCCGAGATTGATGTTCTCGGTGCGCTGGCGAGACAAACTGACGTATGAGGTCCAGATCGAATCGATTCGATTGTCGCTGAACACCTGAAAGAGGCTTTCCTTGGTGCTTCCCCCGGCAGTCTGGTTGTCGTAGCTGTAGCGCCCGTCGCTCAGAAACGCGCGCCCGCCGAGCTGCTCGTGGCGGCCAAACTCCTGCACGATCGATCCGTTCACGGTCAGGTTGTGATATCCATCGGATCGGTTCGAGGTGACAAGCGTGCTTTGCGCCGGATTTATCGAGGGAATACCAGCGGTCGTGAAACGGCTTACCCCGATCTGCAGGCGTGTGTGGTGGATCTGGCCGCTGGCATTGGCCGAGACCGTCACCGTGTTGCGGCTCCCTGCGGTCACGGAGAGGTCCGCGCGAGGCTTCGGACCTCCCTCGCGCGTGGTAATCAGAATGACGCCCCCAATCGCACCTGATCCATAGATTGCCGAAACGTTGCCGTGGATGACCTCGATGCGCTCGATTTGATCGGTGGTGAGGTTCTCGAGATAATCGCCGCCACCGGATGCGTCTTCGGCAGTGATCGGGACGCCGTCGAGCAGGACCAGAACCCCCGCATCAGTGCCGCCGAATCCCTCGAGGTAGGTTGTCGCCGTATGTCCGGGTCCGCCGTTCGAGGTGATCTGCACGCCGGCCACCCGCTGGAGCAGGGTCGTCAGATTCTTCACGCCACTCTGCTCGATCTGGACACGAGTGATCACGCTCACGGTTGGCAGCGTCTGCGCCAGGGCCTGAGGAAAAGTGGCCGCTGAAATGACGACGGTTGACACGCTGTCGGGCATGGCCGCCGCCATGGCCGGTGTCGCAATCGCCGCCCCGCTTATCAGAGCTATCCACGCGCAGTGTGCTGCGGCCCAGCCCCGCCGAGGGCGGGCTCCCCGTGTGTCGCCAGTCAGGCGCCCCGACCGCGCGGGCAAATCGTGCGAGTTCGCCGCGTCCAATGCGCGCTCGCCGCGCGTGCATCGAAGAAAGTCAGCCAGTGTCAGGATCATCCGCATCGTAGCGCTCCGTTCATGTGCCCCTTCCGGGGTGTGGTAACGACAGCCGATGCGAGGACCACGCACACAGACCGTGGATGCGTGGCTTGCGCGCCGCACACACGTCTGAATTCCGTGGCATGGGAATGCTACCCCACGGCCCACGCATCGGTCTCAATGTCACCGCTGCGAATGACCGCTCCGTGTGGTGCGCCCCGCCCACCGGTTGGGTGACCGTACTGGCAGGTCTCCTGGCTCGCGGGTCATCGTCTTGCGTCCGGCCTTCCCGGTTTCCCAGTGGCCATCTTGGACGCGGACTCACCGCTCACAGTTACGGGGGTAGCTGCGGTATCGACTCGTGTCTCACCGCATTCCCTCTTGCCTCCCCGGCCTCAACCGGGGAACCAGCACGCGGGGGCGAGTCTCTCCCGAAGTTAGGCCGCCGTCAAGAACGGCAACGTCCTGGCAGCCGGGGAGCTCGTAGGCATCCTTGCGCGCCATCGGCGTCCGCACGACCTCACAGAGAGGCGCCGCAGGTGACGCCGGGGACGCAGCACGTGCATGGCAGGGGTGGCGCGGGCGTGAGCTGCTGACCAACTTGGCCCATCGCTCGGCCATGCGGCGTGTTGGGAATGTCCGGGTTCGTGAGGCGTGGCCGGCCCTGCGGATTGGGGGCGGGCTGGAAGACAGGCTTGGCGCCGCTTCCCCGCGCTCTGATGCTCGCCACGCCACAGCTCCGTCGTGCGCCTCGAGGAGAGCGCGAGTCGAGCGCACCGGGGTAGAGACTGCGGCACGACGGCGACGAAGACCGCCGCCGAAGTTGCCGAAATAGAACCAAAGTAATTGAATTTTAAAGAGTTATTGGCGCGCCCGGAGGGATTCGAACCCCCGACCACCTGGTTCGAAGCC
>JAJYFU010000049.1 GCA_021790795.1 Pseudomonadota bacterium | reverse complement strand
TCGATGTAATGATCCACCAAATCCCGCTGGATGCCGGTCGTCCACGCGACTTGATCGCGTGTCGGCCGCGGGGCGTCGTTGTCCACATCCCGGATCGCGCTCTCGACGTAGGCGCCGCGCGCCACGTCGACGAACTCGTCGTAGCGGATGCCCGATCGGATCATCAATCTGATGATGGGCCGCAGTATCCGCCGCAGCGCCTGCAGAAAATCTCTGCGCGAGTCGATCGACAGGTTGGTGTCGACGCCAGTCACGACTCAAGTGCGCTCTGCGGGATCGAACAGACGCTGATGCTCGAGGATGGCGTAGCGGTCGGTCATGCCGGCGATGTAGTCCGCGACCACGCGGGCCCGGCCGTCTGGCCCGCGCGCCGTCTCGGCCTGTGCAGCCGCGGACTGGTCCTCCGGCGGCATGAGCCGAGGCGCCGCCAGGAACGTCCCGAACAGCTCTTTCACGACGCGTTGCGCCTTTGCCGTCATGCGCAGGACCTTGTAATGGCGATAGACGCGCTCACGCAGGAAGCGCATCAATTCCCGGTGCTCATCCAGGGCTGCTTCCCCGAGGGCGATCAGCGGTCGCTCCTGCAGGCGCACGTCCTCGATCGAGGCGGGCCGGGCCTCGGCGATCCGTGCCTCGCTGGTGCGAATGAGATCGACCACGATGTCATTGATCATCCGCCGGATGATCTCGTGAACCAGGCGCCGCTCGCCGAGGCCGGGATGCTCGGCCGTCACCGCCTCGTATTGCCTTCGGAACAAACGCATGTCGCACAACTGCTGGAGGTCCACCAGTCCGGCCCGGATGCCGTCATCCACATCGTGATTATTGTAGGCGATCTCATCGGCCAGATTCGCGATCTGCGCCTCAAGTCCGGGCTGGCGATGCTCGAGAAACCGCTGGCCGATCTCGCCGAGCTCCTGTGCGACGCGCACCGAGCAATGCTTCAATATCCCTTCGCGGCATTCGAAGGTCAGATTGAGCCCCGGAAACGCCGCGTAGCGCTCTTCCAGCTCATCGACCACGCGCAGGGACTGCAGGTTGTGCTCGAAGCCGCCGTACGGGCGCATACATTCGTTGAGGGCCTCCTGGCCGGCATGTCCGAACGGCGTATGGCCGAGGTCGTGCGCCAGGCTGATCGCTTCCGTGAGTGTTTCGTTCAGGCGCAAGGCGCGGGCCACGGTACGGCCGATCTGAGCCACCTCGATGGAGTGGGTGACGCGGGTGCGGTACAGATCCCCCTCGTGGTTGACGAAGACCTGCGTCTTGTACACGAGACGCCGGAAGGCATTGGAGTGGATGATGCGATCCCGGTCGCGCTGATACTCGGTACGGAACTGTGGCTTGGGCTCGGCGAACCGGCGCCCGCGCGAGTGCTCATCGAGCGCGGCATAGGGCGCCAGCGTGTCCTGGACCGGTTCGGATGCGCCCGTCATGACGCGCCAGCGGGCTGCCCCTCCAATGTGCGCAGCAACAGCTGCTGATCGTAATCCGCCGTGACGATGGCGGCGCCGATGCGCTGCAGCAGCACCAGGCGAATGCGACCGCCGAGCACCTTCTTGTCGATGCGCATGTGCTCGAGCATGGTCTCCGCCGGCACGTCCGGCGCGCTCACTGGAAGTCCCAGGCGCTCGATCAAGCCGACGAGACGTTGCAGATCTCCTCGCGGCAGCAGTCCGCCCGCGTGCGACATTCGCGCGGCCATGACCATGCCCGCGCCGACCGCCTCACCGTGCAGCCAGCGTCCGTATCCGGTAGCGGATTCGATGGCATGCCCGAAGGTATGCCCGAGATTGAGCAGTGCGCGCTCGCCGTGCTCGCGCTCGTCCTGTCCGACGATCGCAGCCTTGATCTCGCAGGAGCGGCGGACGGCATGCGCCAGGGCCCCGGGCTCGCCGGCAAGCAGCGCTTCGGCCCGCTGCTCCAGCCACGCGAAGAACTCGGGGTCGCGGATCAAGCCGTATTTGACGACTTCGGCGAGCCCGGCCCGCAGCTCCCGCGGCGCCAGCGTGGAGAGCGTCGCCGTATCGGAAACCACGGCTGCGGGCTGATGGAAAGCGCCGATCAGATTCTTGCCACCGGGATGATTGACCCCCGTCTTGCCGCCCACGGCCGAATCCACCTGCGCCAGCAGGGTGGTCGGCACCTGAACGAATTCGACGCCTCTCTGGTAGATGGCTGCGGCGAAGCCGGCCATATCGCCGACCACCCCGCCGCCGAGCGCAACGACCGCGCAGTCGCGCCCGAAGCGGTTGGCGACCAGCACATCGAGGATTCGGGCCACGGTATCGAAGGTCTTGTACGACTCCCCGTCCGGCAGCAGCGTTGCGACCGTTCGACGGGGCCGAAGGGCCGCTTCGAGGGTGCTCAGGTACAGCGGCGCCACGGTCGTATTGCTGACGATGAGCACGTCGCGGGCGCGGACCGATTCGGTAAACGACCGCGGATCGCGCAACAGCCCCTGTCCGATCAGAATGGGATAGCTGCGGCTGCCGAGCTCGACGGTCAGGATATCCATGGAAGTGACCATGACCCGGAATCTAGCGGATCGCATGCAGGATGTCGCGGACGACGGCTTTGATCTGGCGGCCGTCGGTAGCGATGCTCAGGTCCGCGATGGAGCTGTACAGCGGGTCGCGGATTTCCATCAACTCGCGCAGCTTCGCGGCGGTATCCTCAACCCCATTGAGAAGGGGCCGCTGCCGGCCAGGTTTGACCCGCTCGGCCTGTTGTGCGACCGAGGTCTTCAGGTATACCACCCAGCCGTTCTCGGACAGCCGAATGCGGTTCTCCGGCAGCAGGATCGCCCCGCCGCCGGTCGCCAGGACGATGTGCCGCAGCGCGGTGAGCGACTCGATCGCCTCGCGTTCGCGCTCTCGGAAGCCAGCCTCGCCCTCCTTGTCGAAGATGAATGGAATATCGACGCCGGTACGCCTCTCGACTTCCGCGTCGCTGTCGTGAAACGGCACCCGCAGCAGGCGGGCGAGGCTGCGGCCGACGGCGGATTTGCCCGAGCCCATCGGTCCCACCAGAAAAATATTGGGCGGCTTGCTTCGCATGGCGGCGCCAAGAATAGCAAGGCGCGCCGGGCGCCGGGGCGGCCACTGCCCGCGAGGGCTCCGGCGCCCCGAAGGCGCCGGAGTGCGAGACCTCAGTACTCCGCCGGATTCTGCTCGACGATCTTCGGGGTCACGAAGATCAGCAACTCGTCCTTGTTGTTCGTGTGGTCGGTGTTCTTGAACAGGTGGCCGATGATCGGAATGTCGCCGAGCAGGGGCACCTTGTTGATCTGGTCGGTGTTGTTTGTCGTCAGGATACCGCCCAGCACGACCGTCTGTCCATTGTTGACCAGGACCTGTGTCATGACCTCGCGAGTATCGATGGCCGGAACCTGGACGCCGCCGGAGGCCACGACCTCCTGGCCGATCGCCTGATCCTTGACGTCCAGGCTGAGGATGATGCGGTTATCCGGCGTGATCTGCGGCGTGACCTTCAACTCAAGCACGGCTTTCTTGAACGCAATCGAGGTCGCGCCACTCGATGCCGACTGCTGGTACGGGATCTCCACGCCCTGCATGATCTCCGCCTGCTGCTGGTTTGCGGTGATGACCCGCGGCGAGGAAATTATTTTGCCTTTGTTCTCGGCTTGTGCCGCCGAGAGTTGCAGGTCGATCAGTGAATTGCCGCTCAGAATGCCGAAGGCGATCGAGCCGGCCGGGTTGTTCACCGGCAGGTTGACATTGTAGCGATTGGCCGCGTTCGAGCCCGTCGGAATCGTCACGGGCGAGTAATTCCCCGTCGTCTGAATATTGCCGAGCGCCGAGCTCACGATGGTGTCCTCGCCCGCGGAGGTTCCGGTGGTCGTCACGATGCCGTTGTTGCCGTTCGCCTGCACGTCGGTGAACCCGAGTTGCGCGCCGAGTTGCCGCTGAAAATCATTTTGCACGAGCACGATGCGGGCCTCGATGAGCACCTGGCGCACCGGTATATCCAGACGATGCACCAGCTGCACGATCTGCTCGAGGCGTCGCGGCGTGTCCTGCACCAGCAGGGTGTTCGTTCGCGGATCGACCGTCACGGTGCCGCGCTTGGAGAGCAGTGAATGTCCCTGCGCCTTGATCAAGGTCGCGAGGTTTGCGGCCTTGGCATAATTGATCTGAATGAATTCCGAGCGCAGCGGCTCGAGTTTCTGCACTTCGTGACGGGCTTCCAATTCCGCCTTCTCGCGCGCCGCCAACTCGGCCTGCGGCGCCACCAGGATGACGTTCCCCTGGCGCTGCTCGCCGAGTCCTTGCGTCTCCAGGATCAGATGCAGCGCCTGATCCCACGGCACGTCGTGCAGCCGCAGCGTGACGTTGCCCTTCACCGAATCGCTGACCACGATATTCAGGCCGCTGGCGTCGGCCAGCAGCTGTAGGACCGCGCGGACCGAGATGTTCTGGAAGTTCAGTGACAGGCGTTGTCCGGTGTACTTTGGATGAAGCGACTGCGCCTGTCCCGGTCCGACCGGACGCAGCTCGACGACGTACTCGGTGTTCGCCTGGTAAGCGAGCTCGGTGTACTGACCTACCCCGTCGATGGTCATGCGCGAGCCGTGCGCCGTGCGGGTAAGGGAGAAATCAGTGACCGGCGTGCCGAAATCGGTTGCGTCGTAGCGCTTGAGCAGGTTGGCGGGCACCGCGGTATTGCTGAAATCGACGATCACCTGATTGCCGACCTGGTGCAGGTTCACGGGAATATGGGGGTCGGAGAGTCGCACCAGAATCCGGCCCGCGCCGCCGGGGCTGCGATGGAAATGTACGCTGTTGATCTGCCACGGTGGGCTCAGACCGGCGCGCGCCGCGACGACATTGGCCATCTTGACCGCGGCAACATCGCGAGCCTGCGTGGCGTTGGATCCGAGAGTGAGCAAAATCTCGTTGTTCCGCCGTTGCAATCGATAGGTGATCATCTTGTCGAGTGTGAGCACCATCCGCGTGCGGTCGCGGGTCGCGGCCGCCATGATGGACTCGACGCCGCCGCGCTTGACCTCGATCTGGTCCGACGCCAGCCCCAGGTGGGTATGCGGCAGGTCGATCACGATGCGCGCCGGATCGTCCATGGTGAACGACAGTGGCTTCGGCGCGGCCGCGGACAGCTGCAGTGCGATCTGCACCTGGCCGTGGTGCAGCTGCTGCACCTGGACGGACTGCAGCGTCGTCTCGCCGTTCGAGGCGCGCGCGGGGTTGACCGCAAAGGCTGCGAGGCCGAGCAGCAGGGACAGGGCGGCCGCGCTCGCGACGCGCGACTTCGGCGTAAAGGCTTTCATTCTCGGATCCCCTGGTAGGGCGTTCGGTACCGGTTTGTTCACTTGCTGAGTCCCAGGGCTGCCGGCCGCTTCATGAACCCGCCGAGACCGTTGGGGACGATCTCGACCAGCCGGATTTGAGTCGGAGTGATCTGGATGATGCGGCCGTCGTTCAGGCCCATGTAGTTGCCGACCGTCACGCGGTGCACGATCCCATCCTTGGTCTGCACCAGGCCGTAGGTTCGGCCGCCGGCCCTGATCGTGCCGACCATCTTCAGCGTGTCGAGGGGAAAGTGCTCGAGGTACTGCCGCGGGCGATTGGCTCGCGGCCGGATCGTCCCGAGCCCGACGGGTTCGGCCGGCAGGAACGGCGAGCGCATGTTCTGGTCGTCGTACGTGAAGGTCTCGTACTTCGGGACTCTCGGCAGCGGCGCCACGTGCCCGCCGGGTTGGTGCTCGACGCGCGTGATGAATCTCTGCACGCTGCCTGTGCCGTCCGAGCACGCCGCCAGGCACAGGCAGGCCAGCATGGCGCCGGTGCGCAGCAGTCCACGGGTATTGGTGTACTTGTTCATCTGGCTCTATCTCGGCGCGCCTCAGCCCGGGCCCCGATGCGGCGGGCGGGCGAACTTGTGCTTGCTCGCACGGCGCGCGGCGACCTCATTGGCGGTCAGATACCGATAGGTCTTCGCCGTCAGGGTCAGGGTCAGCTGGTTGTAGGAGCCCGGCTTGATCGGCTTGATCTGGATGTCATGCAGCGTGACGATGCGCGAGAGCGCGGCGATGTCGCTGACGAACTCGCCAAACTGGTGATAACCGCCGGTCAACTCCATCTGGATCGGGAGCACCGCGTAGAATTCCTTCTCGGTCTCCTTGCCGGGCTTGAACAGTTTCTGCTTCAGGCCCGCCGCGGCGGCGGTGTCCGAGATGTCCTCGAGCAGGCTCGGGACCTGGGTCTTGCCCGGGAGCTGGCGCAGCAATGCGCCGAACGAGCGGCGCAGTTCGACCAGTTGCTGCCGGTACACATTGAGATTGGCCGCCACGGAGTGCTTGATCACGAACTGCTGCCGCAGTGCCTGCTCCTGGTGCTCGTGCTGCACCAGTTGCGGGCGCACCGTCTGCCAGACGCACAGATACACCAGAATCAGCGTCAACAGTACGAACGTCACGCCCACCGCCCCGGCGCGTACCGCCAGCGGCCAGCGCCCCGGGTCACGGGGATCGAGGTCACGCAGCTCTTCCAGGAGATCCTTGACGTTCATCGCTGCGGCCCCCCGGCGGCGAGCGCGTGGTTGGGCGTAGCACCCAACCCGGCGGGTTTCGGCGATTCGACCTGCGCATCCAGCGTGAACGTGGATCCGGGCCGGCTCCGGCCCGCCTTGATGACCTCCAGGTCGGCGTTGGCCAGCCAGTGCGAGCCGTCGATGTTGCGCATGAATTCCGAAACCCGCGTGCTCGACTGCGCGACGCCTTTGAACTGAATGCGGTTGCCCTTCTCACTGACCTCGGTCAGATACAGGCCCTGAGGCACGGTGCGCACGATCTGGTCGAAGACATGCACGATCTGCGGTCGCGCGCGCTGCAGCTGCTCGATGATGTGCATGCGCGCCAGGAACTTGCGTTTGGTCTTCTCCAGGGAGTTGATTTCTCCGATCTGGCGATTGAGCATCTGGATATGCGTACGCAGCAGCTCGTTGCGGCTCGCCTGCGCGCGGATCAGCGCGCTGTAGAGCAGATACGCGCCGAAGGTCACCACTATCGCGCTGATCGCGGCGGCGGCGAGCGCGACCACGAAGGACAGCTTGCGCTCTTTGCGCTCTGCCTCACGCCAGGGCAGCAGGTTAATGCGTGGCATATCAGTCGAAGCTCCGGAGCGCCAGGCCGCAAGCGGTCAGCAACGCGGTCGCATCGCGATGCACGGCCTGGGTGCGGGCCCGGGCCGAGAGCTTCATCTGCCCGAGCGGATCGCCCTTCTCGGCGGCGATGCCGACGCGACTGGCGATGACCTCGGCGACCCCGGGGATGTTGGCGCAGCCGCCGCACACCAGGATTTTTTCCGGCTGCTCGCGGCCGGAGCCCGAGGCCAGGTAGAACTGCAGCGAGCGGTTGACCTGTTGGGTCATATCGTCGATGAAGGGATCGAGCACCTCGGCCTGATAATTGCCCGGCAAGCCGCCTTCCTTCTTGGCGCGGCCGGCTTCCTCGAGCGACAGCCCGTAAGTGCGCATGATCTCCTCGGTGAGCTGTTGTCCACCGAAGGCGAAGTCGCGCGTGTAGGTGACCTTGAGGCTGCGCAGCACGCTGAAGGTCGTGCTGCTCGCGCCGAAATCCACCACCGCGATGGTGCGGTCGATTCCGCCATCGGGCATCTGATGGGTCATCAGGCGGCAGGCATTCTCCAGCGCAAACGCTTCGACGTCGACGATTCGAGCGGTCAGCCCGGCGGCCCGAACAGCGGCCTGGCGCTGCTCGACGTTTTCCGTGCGCGTCGCTACCAGCAGGACGTCGTTGGTATCCTGGTCCTTCTCTGAAGCCCCGAGCACCTCGAAGTCGTAGCTCACCTCATCCATGGGAAAGGGAATGTATTGATCGGCCTGCATCTCGACCTGCGCCTCCAGATCGTTGGCGCGCAGGATCCGCGGCATCTGAATCACCTTGGTGATGGCCGCATCACCGCTGATGGCCAGCGCAACCTCGCTATTCTTGGTGCCGGACCGCTTGACGGCTCGGCGCACAGCCTCGCCGACCGCCTCGGCGTCCACGATGCTCTTCTCGTTGATCGAGTTCGCAGGCGTGGGCTCGGCGGCATAACTCTCGACCCGATACTGCCCACCGGCCATGCTGAGCTCGATGAGCTTGATCGAGGACGTAGTTATGTCAAGTCCGATCAATGGCCGATGCTTCCGCGGGAACAGCAACATTTTTTTCCTTTTCAGGGTCTTACGCCTGAAATCGCCACCCCTCATCAATATTCAAAGCACTATATATCAGCAGAAGGTTAAATTGAACGTGAGCCGCCTCACGGAAACATGCGCCGTCGCCGCCTGCTCTCGAGCGGGGCGCCGAAAGTGCCACGCGGCGCCCGCTTCAGCCGGCGGCGGGCCTTCTCGGGGCCATCCGAGGGGGCAGTATCGGGGGGTTCGATGGCCGGCGCTGCGAACTTATCCACAGTGCAGACGGTCGGTGATTCGGGGGTTACGATGTGGCTTCCGGAAGGCCGGAGCATTGAACGGCACCAATCGATTCGGCCAAAGAGGGTTCTCATTCAGTGAATTGGAAGCGCTTTCGAATCCCCGTCGCCTTGGTGGGCGGTCTGGGGCTGATCTTCCTGATCGGTGCGTATGCCTATGCGTGCACGTACGTCTATTTGGAGCCGTCCCTCCCGACGCTCACGGCGATGCATCATGTCAAGCTCGAGGTTCCGCTTAGGGTTTACACGGCCGGCGGCGAGCTGATGGCGGAGTTCGGCACTGAGCGCCGCACCCCGATTCACTATGATCAGGTCCCCGCGGTCGTCACGGATGCTTTCCTCGCCGCCGAGGATCACAATTTCTTCCACGAGGGCGCGATCGACCCGCTGAGCCTGCTGCGGGCGGCCGTTGTGGACGTGATCGAAGGGCGCAAGGCCCAGGGCGGCAGCACCATCACGATGGAAGCCGCGCGCAACGTATTTCTCACGCTCGACAAAACGTGGCGGCGCAAACTGCAGGAATCATTCGTCGCGTACGAACTGGACCACAATTTCAGTAAACAGGACGTCTTTCAGCTCTATCTGAACGTCATCTTCTTCGGCGAGCGCGCGTACGGAATCGCGGCGGCGGCCCAGACCTACTACGGCAAGACGCTGGATCAGCTCACGCTGCCCGAGGCAGCCACGTTGGCCGGCCTGGTCGAGGCGCCCTCGCTCTACAACCCGATCGTGCATCCGCACTTGGCGGCCATTCGCCGCTCGTACGTGCTCACGCGCATGCTCGCCTTGAAGTACATCACTCCAGCGCAGGCCCAGGCGGCCGATCACTCCCCGATCGCCGCGCGGTTGCATGCCCCGCGTGTCCAAGTGCATGCGCCGTACGTCGCGGCGATGGTGCTGCATCGAATGGCCAAGCGGTATGGGCCGACGGCCGAGACTGCGGGGTACAGCGTCTACACGACCATCGACGGTCGGCTGCAGAGTGCGGCCAACCGCGCCGTGCAGCTCGGCATGATCGCCTACAGCCGCCGCCACGGCTGGCGCGGCCCGATCGGACACACGGTTCTGGCGAACGACACGACCCCTGAGCAATTGCAGACTCTGGTCGAGCAATATCAGCGGATCGGCGTGCTCCTGCCCGCGGTCGTCGTCCAAGTTGGTACGCATAGCGCCAAGGTGTTCGCGCGTGATCACGGCTTCGGCGTCATCGACTGGAACGGCCTGTCGTGGGCGGGCAAGGCGTTGCCTCACCGTCTGGTGGGTCCGCTGCCGCAGACAGCGGGCAATGTGCTCGCGCCCGGTGACGTGGTCTACGTCGTGTGGAAGGGGCCGTCGGACGTCGCGCTTGCGCAGGTTCCCCTGGCCCAGTCCGCGCTGGTGGCGCTCGATCCGAACGACGGCGGCATCGCGGCGCTGGTCGGCGGATTCGACTACTTCAGCAGCAGATTCAACCGCGCCACGCAGGCGTGGCGCCAGCCGGGCTCGGGATTCAAGCCCTTCTACTACTCCGCCGCGATCAAGCTCGGCTACACCCCGGCGAGCACCTTTCTCGATGCGCCCCTGGTGACAGGTGGGCTCGGCACGGAGACCACCTGGCGGCCGGTCAATTACGGCGACCGATTCAGCGGTCCGATTCGCATGCGTGTGGCGTTGGCGCATTCGATCAATCTGGTGTCGATCCGCATCCTGCGCGCCGTCGGCCTGCCGTACGCCACGAAGTATGTCGCCCGCTTCGGGTTCAATCCCAAGAGCGTGCCGCAGAATCTCACCGTTGCCCTCGGCTCCCTGTCCGTGACGCCCATGGAGATGGCGACCGCGTACTCGGTGTTCGCCAACGGCGGCTATCGTGTCCAGCCGTTCCTGATCGATCGGATCGTGAATGCCTCCGGCAAGGTGGTCTGGCAGGCCAAGCCGCGCATCGCGTGCCATGGCTGCAGCCACCAGGTCAGCCTGCGTTCGTTCGAGTCGCTCTCGGGTACAGGAACCCTGCGGCACGGGGCCAGCGCGCTGCGCGCCGATGGAGCCGCGTACATGCCGCCGGAGCAGATGGCGCCGCGAGTGATCAGCGCCGACAATGATTACATCATGACCTCGATGATGCGCAGCGTCATTCAGTTCGGTACGGGCATGGGCGCGCGCGTTCTCGGGCGCGATGATCTGGCGGGCAAGACCGGCACGACCAACAACTTCACCAACGCGTGGTTCAACGGCTTCACGCCCAATCTCGTGGCCACCGTGTGGTCCGGTTTCGATGACAACCGGAGCCTGGGTAACGGCGAGCAGGGCGCGGCTGTGGCGTTGCCGATCTGGATACGGTTCATGCGTGTCGCGCTCACGGGCGTGCCGCAGTGGCGTCGGCCGCAGCCGCCGGGGATCGTCCGATTGCGCGTCTCGCCACGCACCGGTCTTCTGGTAAGCGATGAGGATCCGAACGGCATCGAGGATGTCTTCGAGGCCAAGCATCTGCCGGCGGGTGCGCCGTCGACGAACACCAGTCAGGGTTCCGCCGCATCCATATTCTGATGCCCAAGCGCCCCACACCCCGCGGAGAGCATCTGCGCCGGGCGCTGGCGCAGGAAGCGGCGCGCATCATGGTCGAGCACGGTATCGGGGATTACGGGCTCGCCAAGCGCAAGGCGGCGCAGCGTTTCGCGGTGGCGGCTGGTGCGGTGCTGCCGAAGAACAGCGAGATCGAAGCGGCGCTGCTGGAGCACCAGCGGCTTTTCGGCGCGGATGCGCACGCCGAGTCACTGCAGGCGCAGCGGAGGGCGGCCCTTGCGGCGATGCGACGATTGCGGGAGTTCGAGCCGCGGCTCGTCGGGGCCGTGCTGAGCGGCACCGCGACCCGGCATTCTCCGGTGCAATTGCACCTGTTTGCGGATTGCGCCGAGAGCGTGGCGATGACGCTCATCGACGCCGGTATCGCCCACGAGGTGACCGAGAAGCGCGTACGCATGGACCCGGCCCGCGTACGGGCCTACCCCGGGCTGCGCTTCCAGATCGGGGATCAGCCGATCGAGGCGACCGTGTTCCCGGAAGACGGCATCCGCCAGGCCCCCTTCAGTCCCGTGGACGGCCGCCCGATGCGGCGCGCGTGCGCACCCGAGGTCGAAGCCATGTTGGGGGCGGCGCCCGCCGAGACGCTCATCGCCTGAGTCGCACGCGTGGCGCGGCGGGGATTCCCGGCGGACGCCGCGATGCCAGCGTCCCGGGACGACCGCGGCACGTTCCGCGGGAATCCCGGCCTCGCCGGCCGCACTCTTCGGGTGCGGGCTCTCAGGCGCGTTTCGCGATCGCCGTGTACTCGCGCCGGGCCGGTCCGGTGTAGAGCTGTCGCGGGCGCCCGATGCGCATGGCCGGATCGCCGATCATTTCCTGCCAATGGGCCACCCAGCCCACGGTGCGCGCGATCGCGAACATGACCGTGAACATCGAGCGCGGAATCCCGATCGCGCTGTAGATGATGCCGGAGTAGAAATCGACGTTCGGGTACAGTTTGCGCTCGACGAAGTACTCGTCTTTCAGGGCGATCTCCTCGAGTCGCAGCGCCAGCTCGAACAGCGGATTATCCGAGCGTCCCAGGCGCGAGAGAACCTTGTGACACGTCTCGCGGATGATCTTGGCGCGCGGGTCGAAGTTCTTGTATACGCGGTGGCCGAAGCCCATCAGGCGCACGTGACTCGATTTGTCCTTGGCCTGAGCCAGGAACTTCGGGATGTTGTCGACGGTACCGATCTGCTCGAGCATGCTCAGGACCGCCTCGTTGGCGCCGCCGTGCGCCGGTCCCCACAGTGCCGAGATGCCCGCGGAGATCGCGGCATACGGGTTGGCGCCGGTGCTGCCGGCGAGCCGCACCGTCGAAGTGCTGGCGTTCTGTTCGTGATCGGCGTGCAGGATGAACAGCAGATCGAGCGCCTGCGCGGCGACGGGGTCGATCTCGTACGGCTCGCAGGGGACCGCGTACAGCATGTGCAGCAGGTTGCTGCAGTAATCCAGATCGTTTCGCGGGTAGACGTACGGCTGCCCCAGGGAGTGCTTGTGCGCGGCGGCGGCGATGGTGGCGATCTTGGCGATGACCCGGTGCGCGAAGATTTCCCGGCGCCGCGGATTATAGATGTCCATCGAGTCATGATAGAACGCCGACATCGAGGCGATGACCGCAGAGAGCATCGCCATGGGATGCGCGTCGTAGTGGAATCCGTGGAAAAACCGCAGCAACGATTCGTTGATCATCGTGTGGTGACGAATGTTGCCGATGAACTCGTCCAGCTGCTTGCGCGTGGGCAGCTCGCTGTGCAACAGCAGATACGCGACCTCCATGAAGGTGCTCTTTTCGGCGAGCTGCTCGACCGGATAGCCGCGGTACAGAAGTACGCCGGCATCGCCGTCTATGTACGTGATCCGACTTTCGGTCGCGGCCGTCGTGCCGAATCCCGGGTCGTAGGTGAACACGCCGAGTTCCTTATTGAGCTTGGCGATGTCGACGACGGACGGTCCGATCGTGCCTGCGCGAACGGGCAGGCTCATCTTGCGATCAGT
The DNA here is from genome assembly GCA_021790795.1 of Pseudomonadota bacterium. Taxonomy (GTDB): domain Bacteria; phylum Pseudomonadota; class Gammaproteobacteria; order Steroidobacterales; family Steroidobacteraceae; genus 13-2-20CM-66-19. The sequence goes on along the minus strand of JAJYFU010000049.1, from coordinate 5,748 downwards.
GGACTGATCGATGAGTTCGAATGTTTTCTGGGTCATTCGCTTGACGCTTCCATTGTTGAGCGGTCGGCGCCCAAGCGGGAGTATCTCGAGCGTCGGGGGAACGAGACCGCAGGTTTACACGGTCCGGGCTTCGAATCAAGGTACAAATGCCGAAGCGAGCCTACCGGCCGGTACTGATGAGACCATGGGGCGGCCAAGCATCTGGCGCGACGGGACACGAGCGCGGAAAATGGGGCGCGGAGCGCCCGCTGGTCCGCTATCTTCACGCTCCATGACCGTCCTCGAGAATCCGCCGCTCGCTCTGTACGTGCACTTTCCCTGGTGCGTGCGCAAGTGTCCGTACTGCGATTTCAACTCGTACACGTTGCGCGGTCCGCTCGCCGAGCGCGATTACGTCGCGGCCCTGCGCGCGGATCTGAGCTCGCAGGCGCAGGCAGTGCGGGCGCGGGAGGTGAACAGCATCTTCCTGGGGGGCGGTACGCCGAGCCTGTTTCCACCCGCGGCTATCGCCGAGGTGCTGGCGGCGGCCGGCGAGCAGCTGGCGCTTGCGCCGGGGCTCGAGGTCACACTGGAGGCCAATCCGGGCACCGTCGAGCGCGGGCGGTTTGCCGAGTATCGGGCGGCGGGCGTCACGCGCGTCTCGCTGGGCGCACAGAGCTTCGATGCTCGGCGACTCGAGGCTCTGGGTCGCATCCACTCGCCCCACGACACGCGGCGCGCCGCCGAGGAACTGCACGCCGCCGGGCTCGACAACTTCAACCTGGATCTCATGTACGGCATACCCGAGCAGGACGCGGCCGGCGCCGTGGCGGATATCGAAGCGGCGCTCTCCCTTGCTCCGGCGCACCTGTCCCACTACCAGCTGACGCTCGAGCCGGGCACGCCGTTCGCCGCGAGCCCGCCGCGGCTCCCGGACGAGGACACCATCGAACGCATGCTCGCGAGCTGCCGAGAGCGGTTGGAGGCCGAGGGATTCGCGCAGTACGAGGTGTCTGCCTATGCCCGTCCGGGCCGCCAATGTTGGCACAACCGCAATTACTGGACGTTCGGCGACTACCTCGGCATCGGCGCCGGTGCGCACGGCAAGCTCACGAACGCGTCGGCGCGCGAGGTGGCTCGATCGCGGCAGGCGCGTGAGCCACGGCGCTACCTCGCGAGCGCCGCCGGGGGCGTCGGGAACTGCGTCGTCGTCGCGGCCGAGCAGCTACCCTTCGAGTTCATGCTGAATGCTTTGCGCCTATCGGAGGGCTTCGGGCCGCGCCTGTTCAGCAGCCGGACGGGTCTGCCGTGGGCCGCTGTCGAGCCGGCCGTGCGCCGGTTGATGGCTCGGGACTTGATCGTCGAGGATCGGGGGTATTACCGGGCCAGCCCGCTCGGCTGGCGCTTCCTGAACGATGTCCTGTTGAGTTTCCTGCCCGAAAGTCCGAAATCCATCGGCTGAATCGAATTGTCAATGCTTTTGACTCGATTTCCGGGCTGATCCATGGCCCTTATGCACAGGCATCGGCGGTGCGTCGTGAAATGAGTGAATTAGCTCTCATATCAGCCAAGTCGCTGAACGAAGTTCAGCTAACTATTTGATGAATAAGCCAGAAATGTCCTGATCAAATTTTCATCACTGCAACAAAACCGCAATATAACTGCGAGATCGCACCCAGTCGGACGCTTTCTTCCACAGAGTTATCCACAGCTTTTGTGGATAATGCATAGCCGCTGTCTCAGGAGCGCCAAAAGGTTCATGAGGGCGTCGGGGCAGAGGCGAGGCGCCCCTGAGGCCCCTAGGGACATTTCCGGCCCCCGAACCGCCCTCATGCGGTGCTCTTGAGACCGGCGGCTACACCGGATACACTCCGCGCCCTTTTCAGCGAACCCATGTGGCCTGTGCTTCGGTCGGGCCGCCGCGTCGAGTCACCGGAATATGAAAGCCGCCATTCATCCCGAGTATCGCGAAATCACGGTTACCTGCACCTGCGGTAATACGTTCAAGACGCGATCCACCCTCGATCACGACTTGCAGGTGGAGGTGTGCTCGAGCTGCCATCCGTTCTATACCGGCAAGCAGAAGATCGTCGACACTGCGGGACGCGTTGACAAGTTCCGCAGGAAATACGGTACTGCGGGCGTCGCCGCCAAGTAATCCCAGGCGGCGTACCCCTGCGCCGCGCATTGGGCATTGCATCGCGCATCGCCCTCCGTCAGGATCATTTTTCCCCGGTGGTGGCTCAGGAACTTGGCCGCTGACGTGGCGGTCTGAATGATTCACCTGGAGAAGCCGGCGGGGGCGGAGTGGGCGCGCTGAGTGACCGGAGAGCGAGAAAAAGCCTGCTTTTTGTGGCCGTGGCGGGCGCTCATGCACTCGTGATCGCGCTGCTGATCAGCGAATCCCACATCCTCCACATACCGACACCCGAGAGCGTCCCGATCCTGGCGTTCCTGGTGCCGGCATCGCCGCGGCGACGCGCTCGTTTTGCGCCACCGGCGCTCGGCAAGCCGGTCATGCACGCCGAACCGATCACCGCCGCCCCCATCACACTCGCGCTGCAGGGCATCGAGGCGCCGATCCCGGTGCCACCCCCCATCAATTGGGTGCGCGCAGCCCGTGAGGCCGTCCACGCCGTCCTGCGGCGCCGCAAGCGGATCAGCTTCGGATTCCCCAAAGCCGGGCGGGCCTTCCGGCAGCTTCCCACGGTCAGCGGTCGGCCGACGCTGGATCACGCCTATCGGCTTTCGACGGGTCAGACCGTGGACCGGGTGACCCGTAACTGCTACGTCGAATCGAATCCCCCGCCGCTCGGGGCCTCGCAGCTGGTCCGGCAGGCGCAAATGTCGAGCGTCTGGTGCAAGGGGGGTGCCGGAAGCGGACCCCCGAAGGACAATCTGTTCAAGAATCTGCCTGCCTACGATCACTACCAGAAGATGCTCAAGCAGGGGCTGCGTCAGCGCCGCCGGCCGGCGCCCCATCCGCAAGGACACTGAGCGGTTTCACCGGCTGATATAGCGCGACAGTCCGGCATACAGCAGCGCAAGGAGCCCGGTGAGATAGATGCCGTCGAATGTGCCGGCGCCGCCGATGGACGCGATCGGCGCGCCGAGGGCTGGAACGGCCCGAAGATTCATCAAATCGGCCCCGATCAACACGCCGCAGCTGCCGCTGATGTAGGCGAGCGGCGCGGCGCGGCGGCGGCTGAGGGCCAGAGCGATGATCGCCGTCACGCTCGCCGGCACGAAGATCGGCAGCGCAATGCCGAAACCCGGCACCGGATGGGCGAGCCAGAAGGTGACGATCGCCACACATGTGGTGGCGATCGCGGCGAGCGCATACAGGCGGTGCTTTACCAGCAGATAGAGGGACAAGACGACCGGGATCACCGCGCCCCCGACGTTCACGGCGATGATCGTCCCGCGGGTTTGACGGATCATCGGAATGACATAGGTAATCCCGAAGAAGCGGATCTCGTCGGACGTGAAGATCCGGTGAGCCGGCAGATGCGCCACCGGAATGTTGATGTAGCTGCCGAGCAGCGAGAGACCCAGGATCATGATCAAAGCCGGCTCGCTCACCTGCATCGACTCCGAGGCGTAGCGCAGCAGGCGTAACCCGACCAGTACGCCCATCAGGGCCAGCAGCGCGGCCAGAACCAGCAGAAACGGCAGCGAGACGGGAAAGTACTGAACAGCGGACGGGGGGATATAGGCGTTCACCGGGTTGGAACCTCATTTGTGCGGCGCGTCCGTGTCTGGGCCATGCACGGCTTGACGTATGCATGCCTGCGCGGACGCGTCCATCTTCTTGATCCAAAAGGCGATTGGCGAGTCTACAAACGGGACAGCCGCCAGTATAGCCGCAGCGCCGCGCGCGCCTTTGGTTGATGATCACGCAGTCGCAGTGCGCACTGGCGCCGCCTCGTGGGGCGTCAAGGACCTTATCGGCTCCGTGCACTGTGTGCAGCCGCAGTCATGGAGCGAGATCTCCTGGTACACACCGGCTCGATGACGCGAGCCGATCGCCCCGGCGGCAGCGCTCGCTGCCGTACGTACGCCGCCGGTCGGCGGCGAAGCGTCCCGATCGATGGCGCTGCGGCCTCAACCCGCGGACGTTGGATCTGCAGCGGGTTTGCCCGGTATCCTGTGCCGAGGTCCACCACGCCGCAACATCATGAAATCAGCGGGAAACAAAACGTCGATCGATGCGCTCCGCGACGCCTTGCGGCGATTCGCGGCCGACCGGGACTGGGAGAGATTTCATTCTCCGAAGAATCTGGCAATGGCGCTGAGCGTCGAGGCGGCCGAATTGCTCGAACATTTCCAATGGATGTCGGAGGCGGAATCCAGAACGCCCGATCCGGCTAAGCGCTCCGGGATCCGGGAGGAGCTGGCGGACGTCTTTCTCTACCTCATCCTGCTCGCGGACAAACTCGACATCGATCTGCTGGCGGCCGCGGTTGACAAGATCGCGCTCAACGAGGCGCACTACCCGGTCGAGAAGGTGCGGGGGTCGAGCAAGAAATATACGGAGTACTGACCTGCCGCGAGGGGTCGAGCCGACCGCCCGAACGGATGAGGAGATCTAGATGGCAAAGCCGCCGGTTCCAAAGGCCGTGGCCCTGCGAGTCGAACTGCTGGAGGTGGCGCCGCTCGTCTGGCGGCGGGTGCTCGTTCCCGACAGTTGGACGCTCGCGTCCTTGCACCATTACCTGCAGTGGACGATGGGCTGGACGGACTCCCACGTGCATGAATTCGAGATCGGCGCCGGTCTGGTGGCCCCTGATTGGTGGATCAGGGAAGCCGGGTCCGAAGAGGAAGCCAGCCGCTACCGGGATGAGCGGCGGGTGTCGGTTGCGGCCGTCGTGGCGGAGTTGGGACCGAGGGGAGAGTTCGAGTACCGCTACGACATGGGGGACGGCTGGGAGCATCGAATCGTCATCGAGTCCATCCCGCCATCCCGGCTGGGCGAGCTGCCCCTGCCGGTTTGTGTTGCCGGTGAGAATGCCTGTCCGCCTGAAGACGTCGGCGGGCCGCGCGGCTATGCGGGATTCCTCGCGGTTCTCGGCGACCGCCGCCACGAGCAGCATGCGGATCTGGTGCGCTGGATCGGCGGTGTATTCGATCCCAAGGGGTTCGATCTGAACCGGATCAACCGGGACTGGAAGGCCGCGAAGCGGCGCGGCCGCTGAACTGCGCATCGGTCTGACGATGTGACCGGGATCGCGCCGAGATTTCAAGCGGCGTTCTGCACCTGCTCGTGGCGAATGCGGATCTCCTATTGATTTACAAAATGAATTGTGGGCTGCCGGTCGGGTCAGCTACACGCTCAGCTAACATGCATCCTCTGCGTCTAGGCAGGGCCACGGCTGACGAGCTGGGAATTGAACTGCGAAGGCACTACGACGTCGGCCGCTTCGCAGCAGGTTCCGCAGCTCATTTCATTGAGTAAAAATACTCAATGAAATGAGTAAAAAGAAAACCGAGTTCCGACGCCCCCAGGCCGCCGTGCTGGCGGAGCGGCTTGCCGAGCCACGCCGCTTCCTGCACGTCGTCGCAGGCCCCCGCCAGGTCGGCAAGTCGACCCTGGTGCAGAAGGTCACCGTCATTGCGCGCGACGTGCTGCTGCTGACCCGAGTGGACAAGCCGGCGCTGCTGCGCCGCCTGTTCGAGCTGGCGTGCCGGTATTCCGGCCAGATCCTCTCGTACACGAAGATGCTCGGGCAACTGCAGGATGCGGGCAATACGACGACGCTGGCTCACTAC
>JAJYFU010000138.1 GCA_021790795.1 Pseudomonadota bacterium | reverse complement strand
GCTGGCTATGGGGAGCAATCTGCTCGACGATGTGCGCGAAGTTCTCCAGTACGACGATCGCCTCGGCGCCGGAGTCCGTGAGCTGGTGCGCCAGCTCGCGCGCCGTGTACAGCGGATTGGTATTGACCACGACCAGCCCGGCGCGCAGCGCGCCGAAAAGCACCACCGGATACTGCAGACAGTTCGGCAGCATGATCGCGATTCGGTCGCCTTTGGCGAGCCCCACGGACTGCAGCCAGGCGGCAAATGCGCGGGTCAAGTCATCTAGCCGCCCGTACGTCAGGACGGCGCCGAACTGCTCGTACGCGGGCCGGTCGCGGTACGTCGAGCAGGCGTGCTCCACGAGCTCACCGAGCGAGCTCAGCTGCGCCGGATCGATCTCCGGTGGCACGCCCGCCGGATAAGTTTGGAGCCAGATTCGGTTCATCGGACGCCCCCTCTTCAGGATCGCAGGTGGAGCCTCCGCCGCCCAGGCCGCAGCGCCCCGCAAGCAGCGCAGTGTAGCGTGCAGCGCCGCAGCTGCGGGAACCGGTGTGCGCCATCTCACGGAATGACCGCGGCGCGGCTCGTATCCTGGGTCGCGCTGACCGCTGGCAGGGCGCGGGGAGTTCGTCTTGGGAAAATCGCCTCGAATCACCGTAACTGGCAATCCCGCCCGGAGGCGGGCCGATATCGACATGCTCGAGGAGACCGTCTCGCTCGACGGGCCGGTGGCTCGCAGACACGACGCCCACGGCCTCGAGCCGACGCCGATCCGTCCCGCCTCGATCCTCGAAGGCGAGCCGCGGGCGCGCGAGAAGCTCCTGGCGCACAGCACCGATGGGGGCGCTTCGGTTCATCTGTGGGACTGCACCAGTGGTCGCTTTCAGTGGACCTACCTGACCGAGGAGATCGTCCACGTCGTGGACGGCGATGCGACCGTGGAGATCGCGGGCACGAGTCGGCGGCTGCAGACCGGCGACACTCAAGTCTTCCCGGCCGGCTCGCAATGCCGCTGGTCCGTGCCTGATTACGTGCGCGCCGTGACGTGCCGGATGGCCGCGGCGTCACCGTCCCCGCTCAAGCGGCGGATCCGCGCGGCGTTCGCCAGCGCGCACAAACCCCGGAACAGCCGCGCGCGCTGAAGGGATCGAGCCGCCGCCCCTATGGGGCGGCCCCGCGCTGCACGGGACTGTTCCCGAGAAACAGCTCGATCTTGTCACGATAGGTGCGCGAGAGCTTCAGTTCCTGCCCGCCGTCGAGCGTGAGGAAATACTCGCCGTTCATGTGCGCCCTCAAACTCTTGACGAAACGCAGATTGACGATTGTCGAGCGGTGCACGCGCTGAAACATCCGCGGGTCGAGAATCCCCTCGAGCTCCTTCATTGTGCCGCGCAGGATGTGCGTGTCGCCCTCGGCATGCACGCACATATAGTCGCCGGCCGCGTCGATCCACTGGATCGAGCTGATCGGCACGCGGGCAGTATTCCGTCCCTGGCGGATCGGCAGGATCTGAGGATGGCCGGTTTCAATCGCGGTGCTGCCCTGAGCCAATATCGTCTCGAGCTCGATCTCGCCGGCGCCGGTGATCTCGGCGACCACTTCCATCAGCTTGTCGCGCTCGTCGGCGGCCTGGCGCGTCGCCAGGCTGTGCCGTACGCGCTCAAGAGTCGTCTCGACGCGCTGCTCATCGAGGGGCTTAAGCAGATAGTCCACCGCGCACGCCTCGAATGCGCGCAACGCGTACTGATCGAACGCGGTGACGAACACCACGAGCGGCAGACTCTCCTGAGGCAGGCGCGCCAGCACTTCGAAGCCGGAGAGCACGGGCATCTGGATGTCCAGAAACACCACGTCCGGGCGCTCCCGTTGAATCAAGTCGACCGCGTCGCGGCCATTGCCGCACTCGGCGATCAACTCGAAATCCTGCGTTCGGCGCAACAGGCGCTCTAGCCCACGCCTGGAGAGCGCCTCGTCGTCGACGATGACGGTCTTGATTTTCACATCGGTTACCCCGCCGTGCCCCCGCCTGGGGGAGCCGCGGCGCGCCGGCAAGCTTACCCGATCTTGGCCCGGGCATCCGGGCGGGGGTCAGGCGGGCGCAGACGCTTGCAGGCGATCGATCGACACGGGGCGGGCCAGGACCGAGCCCTGTCCCAAGTCGCACCCCACCGCCTTCAGCCAGCGCAGCACGTGCGTCGAGTCGATCTGCTGGGCCGCGCAATGAATGCCCAGAACCTTGACCGCCTGCACGATCGCCACGACCAGCGCCTGGGAAAGCTTGTCTTTCAGGGCCCCCGTGGTCAGGCGCGGATCCATCTTTACCAGCCGCAGAGCCTTGGAGCGCAACAGGGGAATCACGGCTGAATCGAACGAGAATCCATCGATGACCACCGAGCACCCGAGCCGCTCGCATCCGGTGATGAACCGCTCGACTTGAGCGCGGCGCTGCGTGCACAGCGGCTCGGCGATCTCGAAGCCGACGGCATCGGGGGAAATCGCGCTACGGCCGAGGCTGCTGCTCAGGTGGCGCAGAAAACGCTCGTCTTCGAGCGTGGCGATCGAGAGATTGAGCGTGAAGGTCGTCGGCTCGGCCGTCCACGCATCACGATGCTCGGCGAGCCAGGCCAGGAGCCCTTGCACGGCGAGGACGTCGAGCGCGGCCGGGTCGCGATTTTGTCGCGGCGTGCCGCGCGGCAGGACCTCGAACCAGCGCATTCGGCCGCCTGAGCGCAGCTTGACGAATGGGAGGACTTCCAGAACCACGGCCGGCGCGGCCTGCACGGCGGGCGCCGCCGCACTCGAGGATGTCGGCGCGGGATGCAGAACGGGTGCCAGTTGAGGAATCGCCTCGACCTCCCGGGCGGGCGCTGAAACTTCCGCAACGGGCTCACCCTGTGGCTCCAGCTCGAGCGACAGCTCGCCAGTCTGAAGGATCTCGTCGACGGACGCCGGCGCCAGTTCCCGGTGGACGTTTAAATCGGGCGAGGACTGGGAGTCGGCCCGCGCGCCATCGTCGGCCAGGCTCAACACGAGACTGGTGGGATCGTGGTCCGCGCGGCGCGGCCCGGCGGGCCGCACCACCGCGGCCAGTGCTTGCACGTGCGCACGCACCTCGGGGGTCACGATGCGATCGAGGAGACCGTCGCCGGCGACCTTGACGTCCGCCAGCACCATGACCAGTCCCGCCAGCGCACCTTGCGGCGGGCTGATCGGCAGAAAGACCGCGGCACGGCCGTCTTCCACGCGCTGCTCACGCTCGCCGGCGTTGGGCTCGTCCGCGAAGCATTCCAGGGCATCGACCACCAGCGCATGCTCGTCCGGACCGAGTGCGCCCTCGCTCAGCCACAGCACGTTGCACTGATTGTCGTAGATCGAAACAGAATGAAGCCGCAGCGGCGGCAGGGCCTCGCACAACTGCCGGCCGATGGACTCCACGCCCTCCGGCTCGCTCGCGGCGGCTGAGTCTATATCCGAAGTCCGGTGTACGTGCCGCGCGGCCGAGTGCATGACATTTCCCATTGCGGAGCGAATACGAGGCTGGCTGTAGCGAAAGGGTGACACCACGCCGGCCGGGGTACCGTGAACTCGCTCGCGTTCCGCCCCATCGTTTCGGTTCGTTTCGGTTTCGCGAAATACCGCGGGCCGCGATCGCGCCGCCGACTTGTCATATTCGGGCACCCGAGCGGACCGCCGCACGGGCCTCGACCCGCCGGACGGTGCGGCGGCTCGCCGCAGCAGCCGGCTGTCGACCCGAACCTACTGACGGGAAGGAACGTTACTCGACAGTAGGATCGGGTCCGAATCGGGTTAAAATGCCCAAATCCACGGTGATCCGGGAGAACGACCATGTATCGCGCGCCGCTGAGAGAGCTGCGTTTCGTGCTCGAGGAGCTGCTCGGCATCCGTACCCTTTCCGCCTATCCCGCATACGCCGACTATTCCGACGAGCTCGGCGCGTCGATCCTCGAGGAGGCCGGACGCTTTGCGGCGGATGTGCTCGCGCCCCTGAATCACACCGGAGACGTCGAAGGCGCGCACTGGAGCACCGAGGGCGTCCGGAGCCCCGCGGGCTTCAAGGACGCCTACCGCCGCTTCGTCGAGGGCGGCTGGCCGCAGCTCGGAGCCGACCCCCGCTTCGGCGGGCAGCGGGTGCCCCAGGCGCTCAGCAGCGCGGTCCAGGAAATCGTGGCGTCGGCCAATCTGGCGTTCAAGCTCTGCCCCATGCTGACCCATGGCGCGGCGCACGCCCTCGAGCTGTGCGGCTCGGAGACACAGCAGCGGCTGTTCCTGCCCAAAATGATCAGCGGCGAATGGTCGGGCACGATGGTGCTCACGGAGCCTTCGGCCGGCTCGGATCTGGGGCAGATTCGCACCCGCGCGGCGCCCGAAGGGGATCATTACCGGCTGTTCGGGCAGAAGATCTTCATCACCTGGGGCGAGCACGACTTCACGGACAACATCCTGCACATGGTGCTCGCGCGGATTGACGGCGCGCCGGCCGGCACCCGGGGAATCTCGATGTTCATCGTCCCGAAGGTGCTGGTCGCACCCGACGGATCGCTCACCGAGCGCAATCAAGTGCGCTGCGTGTCCATCGAGCACAAGCTCGGCATTCACGCCAGCCCGACCTGCGTGATGGAATTCGGCCACGACCTCGGCGCGGTGGGCTATCTGGTGGGGGAGCCCAACCACGGCCTCGAGTACATGTTCGTCATGATGAACACGGCGCGGCTCGCGGTGGGCGTCGAGGGCTATGCCGTCGGCGAGCGTGCATTCCAGCAGGCGGCCGAGTACGCCCGCACACGCCTTCAGGGCAAGCCGCCCGCGGCACGCGCGCCCGGTCCGGCGCCGATCGTGGAGCACCCGGACGTGCGACGCATGCTGCTCACCATGAAATCCTGCACCGAGGCGTCGCGTGCGCTCGCCTTCTATGCCGGCACTCAGCTCGACCTGGGCGCGCACCATCCCGACGCGAAAGCCCGCACCGCGGCGCTCGAGCGCGGCGAGCTGCTCATTCCGATCGTGAAGGGCTGGTGCACCGAGACCGGCAACGAAACGGCGACTATCGGGATCCAGGTCCACGGCGGCATGGGCTTCGTCGAGGAGACTGGCGCCGCGCAATATCTGCGCGACGCACGGATCACGACCATCTACGAAGGCACCACGGGCATTCAGTCGAATGATCTGATCGGCCGCAAACTCGGACGCGATCAGGGCGCGGCGATGCGCGCGCTGGTGACCGACATGCGCCGCGAGCTGCAGGC
>JAJYFU010000137.1 GCA_021790795.1 Pseudomonadota bacterium | reverse complement strand
CGGCGCTCACCGAGCAATACGCGCGCCTCAGCGAGCAGCTGCTCGAGCGCATCGAGCGGGTCTATGCCGAAGTCGCTCCGGTGGCGCTGATTCGGGTGCACGGGGATTGCCATCTCGGCAATCTGCTCTGGGGCGAGACCGGGCCGCGGTTCGTCGATCTCGATGACTGCGCCATGGGCCCGCGCATCCAGGATCTGTGGATGCTGCTCTCGGGCGGACCGGCCGAGCAGCAGGCCCAATGGGGGGAATTGCTCGCGGGCTACGAGCGGTTCGGCACGCTCGAGTACACCGAGTTGCGCCTGATCGAGCCGCTGCGCGCACTGCGCATGCTCCATCACGCCGCCTGGGTCTGCGAGCGCTGGGAAGACCCGGCCTTCCCCCGGGCCTTCCCGTGGTTCGGCGAAGCGCGCCATTGGGAGCGGTATCTGGCGGATCTGGCCGAGCAGCTGGCCAATATCGACGCCCCGCCGCTTCTGATCCGCGACTGACCGGGCGCGCCGGGGTCCCGTGGCGGGGTGACATTCGTCAAGGTTTTTCAATGTCCTGCGTGCGTCTTGCGCGCCATCCCGTTACTGTCAAATCCATAACGTGTCCCCGGGGCGCGTCCCGAAGAAGCGACAACACCATGTCCTTAGGAAGAGCCCATTCACTGCGGACGCCCGGTGGCGCTCCGCCGGCGATACGGCGGACCTGAGATCGGCTGCCCCGAACCCCCCGTGCCTGTTCGCGCCATGTCCGCCACCGAACCCCAATCACTGCCGCCCGAGGCCACGCAAGGGCTGTCGACGGCATCCACGACCATCGTGCGCGCCGAGCTCGGCATGATTCAGCGTGCCGCGTTGCACCCCCATGTGCGCAGCCTGGTCAAGGAGGCGGTGCTGCGCAGTGGTCAGGAGGTGCCGGACCTCGAGGTGCTCCTGAAGCTGGTCAGCCAGCAGTTCGAGGCGATGGACGCCGAGCGGCGCGGCATCGTGCAATCGATGCGGCTGATGGCCGACGAGGCCGCCGAGCTCGCCTACCAGGCGCGCGAGTCCGAGCTGACCGAGCGCGTGGTGCGCGCCGAGCGCGAGGTCTTCGAGCAGCTCACGGCCAACGTGCCGCTCGCCGAAGCGCTGTCCTCGGTCACGCACTTCATCGAATCGGTCGGCATCGGCACGGTGGGCGCGATCTCCGTGCTGGCCGACGACCGCCATACCTTCGGGCTGCTCATCGCCCCGAAGCTCGCCGAGCCGCTGCGCGCGGCGCTCGAGCGCTGCGCGATCGACATTCACAACGGCTCGTGCGCCGCGGCGGTGAGTCTCGGCCGTCAGGTGCTGGTGGCGGACGTGGCCAAGGATCCGTTCTGGGAGCGGCCCCGAGCGGCGATCCTGGCCGCGGGGCTGAACGCCTCCTGGTCGACGCTCATCAAGGCCACCGACGGGCGGGTGCTCGGCAGCCTCGGGGTCTATCACGCCACGGCGGGACTGCCGGGGCAGCGGGAGCTGCGCATCATGGCGCATGCGGCGCAGATCGCCGGCATCGCGATCGAGCGGCGCCTGGCCGAGGAAGCGCTGCGCGCGAGCGAGGCAAAGTTCCGCGGTCTGTTCGAGACCATCGTCGAGGGCGTCTATCAGAGCGGACCGGACGGGCGGCTCGAGTCGGTCAATCCCGCCTTCGTCAACATCCTCGGCTATGACAGCGCCGAGCAGCTTTACGCGCTGCGCGACGTCGCCGCGCTCTACTGGAATCCCGAGGACCGGGTCCGCTTCACCGAGCAGGTCGAGCGCCAGGGGGAGATCCGCAACGCCGAGTTCGTGCTGCGCCGGCGCGACGGCGCGCCCGTGGTGGTGGTGGAGAACGGTCGCGCCGTGCGCGGCGCCGCCGGCAGAATCATCGGCTACGAGGGGACCATCGCCGACATCACCGAGCGCAAGCGCGCCGAGCAGGAGATGTTCGCCGAGAAGGAGCGCGCGCAGGTCACGTTGCAGTCCATCGGCGATGCGGTGATCAGCACCGACGCGGACGGGCGGATCGACTACATCAATCCGGTGGCCGAGAACCTGGCCGCGTGGCGGCTCGACGAGGCGCGCGGCAAGCCGATCGGCGATGTGCTGACGCTGATCGACGAGATCTCGCGCGAGCCGATCGACAATCCGCTGCTGTGCGTGCTCGGCCGAGGCCGCAGCAATGCGGCCACGGAGCATGCGGTGCTGGTGACGCGCGCCGGACACGAGGTGGCCATCCAGGAGACGGCGGCGCCGATCTGCGACCGGCGGGGCCGGGTGATCGGCGCGGTGATGGTGTTTCACGACGTCACGCGCGAGCGGCGCCTGAAGCGCGCGCTGTCGTATCAGGCCAGTCACGATGCGCTCACCGGCCTGATCAACCGCCGCGAGTTCGACAGCCGCCTGCATACGGCGGTCATGACCGCGCAGCGCGGCGAGGTCACCCACGCGCTGCTGTACATCGATCTCGACCAGTTCAAGGTGGTCAACGACACCTGCGGTCACCAGGCGGGCGATCGGTTGCTGCGCGACATCACCGGCCTGTTGCAATCGCGCGTGCGGACCGCCGATACCATTGCGCGCCTCGGCGGCGATGAGTTCGGCGTGCTGCTGGAGAACTGCTCGGTCGAGCAGTCGACACGCATCGCCGAGGGCGTGCGCCAGGCGATCCACGCCTACCGCTTCGCCTGGGGGGCGACCACGCTGGCGGTGGGCGCGAGCGTCGGGGTGGTGCATATCAGCGCCGAGACCGAAAGCGTCGCGAGCGTGATGAGCGCCGCGGACATCGCCTGCTACGCGGCCAAGGACGAGGGCCGCAACCGCATTCATTTCTACGAGTCCGAGGGCCGTAATCACCCCCGTCATCGCGAGATGCACTGGGTGGCGCGCGTGACCCGCGCGGTCGAGCAGAATCGCCTGGAGCTGTACTTCCAGCCCATCCGGCCGCTGGGGCAGGAGGAGGGAATCAACTTCAACGAGCTGCTGGTGCGGCTGCGCGATGAAGACGGGCGGCTGGTTCCGCCCGGGGAGTTCATTCCGGCGGCCGAGCGCTACAACGTCATCTCGGTGATCGACCGCTGGGTGGTGCGCCGCGCGCTGGAGTTTCTCGGCGAGTGGCGCCGCGGAGGCGCGCCGCTGCCGCTGCTCGCGCTCAACGTGTCGGGCACCTCGCTCAACGACCAGTCGTTCATCGACTTCACGATGCAGCACGTGGAGGATACGGCGCTCGCCGCCGCGCTGTGCTTCGAGATCACCGAGACCGCGGCGGTCACCAGCCTCTCGAACGCCGCGTTCGCGATGCAGGAGCTGAAGGCCCGCGGCTGCAAGTTCGCGCTGGATGATTTCGGCACGGGGCTCTCCTCATTCATGTACCTGAAGAGCCTGCCGGTGGATTTTCTCAAGATCGACGGGCAGTTCGTGCGCCGCATCGCCGAGGATCCGGTCGATCGCAGCGTGGTCGAGGCGATCTGCAAAGTCGGACGCACGCTCGGCATCGCCACCGTCGCCGAGTTCGTCGAGGCGCAGCCGGTGCTCGATGAGCTCAAGCGCATCGGCGTCGACTACGCGCAAGGCTTCCTGCTCGCCAATCCGTTGCCGATCGCGCAGCTGCGCCCGTAGCCGCCTCCTGGCCCGAGCCCGGATGCCGTGCCCCGGCGGCGCATACGTATTCCCGGTCTTCGCCCGCCGGCAGACACACTTTCCTCACCCTTTTTACGCCCAAGCCGAGCATACTGCGCTGCCGCGGCGCTCGCCGCGAGCCAAAGGCCTTTGGCCAATGACGGGGGATGGGGGATGGGCAACGACAATTCCAGGCTGGTGGTCGCATTGACGTTCGTGGCGGCCCTCGGCGGGCTGCTGTTCGGCTACGACACGGCGGTGATTTCCGGCGCGGTGAGCGCGATCGATCATTACTTCATCGATCCGCAGCACCTGGCGCAGACCGCCGCGAGCAGTCTGTCGGGCTGGACGATCTCGAGCGCGCTGGTCGGGTGTGTGCTCGGCTCGGCGGTGGCCGGAGTGATCGCGAACCGCCTGGGACGCAAAGGCGGGCTGATACTGGCGGCGCTGATGTTTCTGCTCGGCTCGATCGGCTCGGCGGTACCGGAGCTGGGACTGGGCGTGATCGGGCGAATGGGCCCGGCGGCGCTGACGCCGTTCATCTGCTACCGCATTCTCGGCGGCATCGGGGTGGGGATCGCCTCGATGATCTCGCCGCTGTACATCGCCGAGATCGCCCCGAGCGAGATTCGCGGACGTCTGGTCTCGTTCAACCAGCTGGCCATCGTGATCGGGATCCTGGTGGTGTACTTCGTGAACTGGTTCATCCAGTCCCTGGGCTCGACGCAGTGGTACTACGCGACGGCCTGGCGACTGATGTTCGCCTCCGAGGCGGTGCCGGCGCTGTTGTTCCTGGGGCTTTTAATGTTCGTGCCGGACACGCCGCGCTGGTTCGTGATGCGCGGGCGCACCGAGGAGGCGCTGCAGGAGCTGCGCAGGGTCAACGGCGAGCAGGCCGCGCCGGGGATCCTGGCGGATATCGAGCGCACGCTCACGGTGCGCAGCGAGCGGCTGTTCGCCTTCGGGGTGCCGGTGCTGCTGATCGGGATCGTGCTCTCGGTGTTTCAGCAGCTGGTGGGCATCAACGCGGTGCTGTATTACGCGCCGCTGATGTTCAAGAACCTGGGGGCCTCGACCAACTCGGCGTTTCTGCAGACCGTGGTGGTCGGAGCCGCGAACGTCGTGTTCACGTTCGTGGCGATCGCGGCGGTGGACCGGCTGGGTCGCAAGCCGCTGCTGGTGATCGGCTCGACGGTGATGGCGGTGGCGATGTTCGCGCTCGGGGCGCTGTTCGATGCGCGCACGATGGGCCTGTCGGCGCTGGTGGCGGTGATGGCCTACATCGGCGGGTTCGCGCTCTCCTGGGGCCCGGTGGTGTGGGTGCTGCTGTCGGAGATGTTCCCCAACTCGATCAAGGGCAAGGCGATGGCGATCGCGGTGGCCGCGCAGTGGCTGGCGAACGTGTTCGTGTCCTGGTCGTTCAAGGTGATCGACGGCAACGCCTGGCTCAACACGCACTTCCACCACGGCTTCGCGTACTGGATCTACGGGACGATGAGCGTGGCCTCGGCGCTGTTCGTGCTGCGCTTCGTGCCCGAGACCAAGGGGCGCACGCTGGAGTCGATCCAGGAGCTCTGGCACCACCACCGCCGCGACGCGGCCGTTTCGGTGCCGGCCGCCGAGTGAGCCGCGCGGGCTCGCGCCGCCCGC
>JAJYFU010000136.1 GCA_021790795.1 Pseudomonadota bacterium | reverse complement strand
CTCACCCGCCGACGCTGTCCGATACTGAGCGGCCGCCGGCGACCCGATGACGGACGTAAACAGAGCCTTGGCGGAAATCGCGACGATCCGAAGTCAGGTCGCCCGCGCCATGGAGTTTCGTGGCTACGGACCGGTGACGCTGGCCGGCACCGGCGCATTGGCGGTGCTTGCCGCGGCGCTGCAAACGACGCTGATCAGCCAGCCTGCCCTGCATCCGCTCGAATACCTCAAGCTCTGGGTCGGCACCGCCGCCCTTTCCCTGGCACTCATCGCCGTCGAGACTGTTTCCCGCGTGCGTCGCAGCCATTCGACGCTCGCTCTGCCGATGCTTCGATCCGCCGGTGAGGAGTTTGTCCCCGCGCTCGTGGCCGGATTGCTGATCACCGTCGCGATCGCGCGTGACTCGACACGCGACATCTGGATGTTGCCCGGACTCTGGCAGGTGATCTTCAGCTTGGGCGTATTCGCATCGTGCCGACTGCTGCCGCGCCCGATGTTCTCCGTCGGGCTGTGGTACCTCACGAGCGGCCTGGTCCTCCTGGCGCATGCGAACTGCTCGTGCACCCTTTCGCCGTGGGCGATGGGCATCCCCTTCGGCGTCGGTCAGATCGTGGTTGCCGCCGTTCTATGGTTGGGCTATCGGGAGGCACATGAATTCTCGTAACGCGAAGCAGGAGCAGGCGCACCGGTTCTCTTACCAGGGACTGGATCGCGTCATTCACGAGCGGGCGCGACTGAGCATCCTCGCCTCGCTGCTCGCTCATCCACGGGGGCTGTCGTTCGGCGGGCTGTTGGAATCGTGCGACCTGACGGACGGCAACCTCAGCCGCCACCTGCAGGTGCTGCAGGCCGAGCGCCTGGTCGGCGTGACCCGGGCGCTCGGACCCGGCCGCCCTCAAACCATGTGCCGTCTGACCTCCGCCGGCCGCAAGCGCCTGCTCGACTACCTCGAGGTCCTCGAGCAGGTGCTCCTCGACGCGTCCGATGCGATGGGCGCCGATTCGAGCCCGGCATCCCGGCCCGCCTCCGCGCGCGGCTGACTCCGTCAGGCGCGATTCGATCACGCGCGCACCGGGGCGCTCACGAGGGCCAGACCGGCGGCAAGCCCCGCCCAACCGCCCGATCGAGCGGGCGCGCTCGGGGAGAATTACTCCTGGCGGTCACCGGCGTGCGACCACACGAACTCGAACGCCGCAGTTTCTCAATCGCCTCCGCATCAGCCTTGTACTTTGCGGCATAAAGTTTATGATTGGCTATGCTGACCGGAGCGCGGGTCACGAACATAACCGCTCCCACAATGGCTGACGGGACGCGCTCGAAGATATCTGTTGGAAAGTCTGGACACTGTGTTCGGTCGCAACGGAATGCGAGGGTCCGTCCATTGAGGAGAGTGCAATGCTCATGACGAGGCGCTTCGATACTGGGCGCGGACTGCGCCCGCACCCCGTGGCTGGATCGCTGCTGGTGCTGGTGGCGTTCCTGCCGCCGATCGCGCAGGCGAGCGCCGCGTTGATCGCCATCCCGCCCGCGCCGGCGGTGCGCTCGTCGGCCCAAGCCGCCGAGTTCGCTTCGATCCAGGCGCCGCGGCTGCGTCTGCGACTGCGCGCCGACGGCGCGGCGCTCGACAGCGGACCTCAGTCGACGATCGATCTGTCGCGTCAAAGCGACGCGACATCCGCGGCCCGCACACCGCGGAATCGCTCTCAGGCGCGTGCGGACGCCGGCTCGACTCGGGTCGGCGCCGATCCCGCGCCGGCGGGTCAATCCTCGCCGCGTAGTCAAGCGCCCGACACCCGCTCGTCCAAGATGCATCTGCACGCGAAGCCGTGGTGGCAGCAGCACCCGTGGGCGCTGCCCGCCATGGGACTGACGGCCTTCCTCGCCGCCATGAGAATCCACGAAGGGACCAGCCACGGGCCGTTCGGCATCGATTACCGGCTGAGCAAGCAAGACAAGAATGGAATCATGTCCCGCTCCAACCAGCTGGGCCTGGAATACGGCACCATCGCCTTCGAGACCGCCGGCGCGCTGTTCTTCGGCAACCACAAGGGGATCGGCCACGTGTTCTGGCAGGCGGCGGACTCGTCGGTGTTCGCCGGCTTCGCCGCGGACGCCATGAAAATCGCGTTCGCGCGCGCCCGGCCTTACCAGAACGAGGGACCCAACGCTTTCTTCGAAGGCGGATCGCGGAGCTTCCCGAGCGGCGAGGTGACGCTACAGGCCAGCTTCGTCACTCCGTTCATTCTGCATTACCGGCATCGTTACCCGTGGATCTGGGCGGCGGAGCTGATTCCGGTCTATGACGCGTACGGTCGGATGAAGAGCCAGGGTCATTGGCAGTCGGACGTACTGGCAGGCTGGATACTCGGCTCGGCGTTCGGCTACTGGGCCTCGCGGCGCAAGATACCGTTGCTCGTCGAGGTTCTCCCGCACGGACTGTCGGTGGGTTTTTACAGAGAGTTCTAACCACGCGCCGGCCGAACGCCGCTCTGCCCCTTCCGCTGGCATTGGGGCTGCTGGCGCTGGCCGGCTGCGCCACGGCGCCCAGGAGCCGCAACTGGGGCCAGAATGTAACGGTGGCGCCGGGCTGGAGGCGCGTGCGCCGGGCGGCCTGGTCGGCGGCAACGGACCCCTGGGTCTGGGGCCCGCTCGCCGGCGCCGCGGTGCTCCAGGTAGACAACCTCGATCACCGCCTCTCGCACTGGGGCCGCACCCACACGCCGATATTCGGCTCCAACGCCAACGCCACGCGCTGGAGCTATCGGCTGCGCAGCGCCTCGGTCGGGATGGATATCGCCGCGCTGTTGTTCGCCTCGAGCGGCCGCGTCGGCAAGACCTGGCTGGAGGATAAGGCCAAGGGGTACCTCGTCAGTCTGGTCGCCGCCACCACCGCGATCGAGACGAATTCGCTGATCAGCCGCAGTGTGCGCCGGGAGCGGCCGAACCGTGCCAACGATCACAGCTTCCCGTCGAATCACACCACGACCTCGGCCGTCTATACCCGGCTCGCGATGCTCAATCTCGAACAGATCCCGATGAATCCCGGCGTGCGCACCGCGCTCGATGCGGGCCTGCACGGCCTCACTTTTGCCACCGCCTGGGCGCGCGTCGAGGGTGGCTGGCACTATCCGTCCGACACGCTGTTCGGCATGGCGCTCGGCGATTTTTCCGCCGACTTCTTCACCCGCGCCTTCATGGGCCTGAACGACCCGCACGAACTCATCGGTTTCTCGCCGCTGCCCGGCGGCGGGCTGTTGACGTTCTCCATGGCCCTCGGCGCCAGCCGCTAGAACCCGGCCTCGACCCGCGCGCAGACGACTGTTCAAGCGGGCCCGCGCGATGTTAACGTCCGCGCCTCTCCCTGGAGATTCTTCACCCCTGCCGACCTCACTGCGCGCCGGCGGTGGTCGTAGTTGTGTATTGCCCGGCATATTGGAGTCTGGATGAATGCAATCGCTGACGATCGAATGGTATCGACCGCAACTTATGATCCGGTGGCGCGCGGCCTGCACTGGTTGACCGCGCTGCTGGTGCTCGCCGAATACATCGTCGGCAACGCGATGCCGCACGTTCGTCTGGCCCCCCCGTTCGCCTTCCTCGTTCAAGTGCATCTGGCGCTCGGCAGCGGCCTGCTGCTGGTCGTCCTGTTTCGCATCCTCTGGCGCCTGACGCATCGTCCGCCGCCGCCCCCGCCGCTGCCGGCCTTGCAGCGACGGCTCGCCGGCGCCACTCATTTCCTGCTCTATCTGACGTTGATTCTCATGCCGCTTGCGGGGTGGGCCTCGGCCTCCGCGCACGGCTACCCCGTGCGCGCGTTCGGCATTCTGTCGCTGCCGGCGCTCGTGCCCTACCGAGCGCGGCTCGGCTTCATCCTGGGAATGATCCACGCCGACGTGCTGTATTGGATTTTCCTCGCGTTGATCGCAATGCACGTCGGCGCGGCGCTGTATCACCGCTTCGTCAAGCGCGATTCCGTGCTGAGCCGCATGCTGCCGGGCGCCTAAGCGCTCACATGCCCGTGCCGCTCGCCGGTGACGGCGCGGATCGTCGCGCGCTTGTGCATCGCCGCGCTCGCGCCACGGGTACCGGGAGACACGCGGGCCCCGGTAGGTAGTTGTGCGCATGCGCGTCGCGCCCGGGACTGAGACGATGCGGTGTACGAAGCGCAGGTGGTGCGTCCATGAGGCGACCGATCAAACACTGGACGGTGGTCTTCGCGGCCGCCGTGCCGTTCGGGTTTGCGGCGGCGGGCCGCTCCGCGCAGCAGACGGAGGCCGCCGAGCCGGCCGGTTCAGCCGACCAGCCGCTGGCGACGCAACCGCCGGCGTTCACCGCCGCGCCATTGGATTCGATGAGCGCGCCGATGCCGTACAGGACTCCGCCCCCGTCTCACACCGGCGGCCGGCCGCCGCGCTGACTCTCGTGCCACCGAGCCTGCTGACGCTCGAGGGTTTCACGGCGCTGCTCGCCGAGCTGAGGCGGCGCGGTCATCGCCTGCTCGGACCCACGGTGCGTGATGGAGTCATCGCATACGCGGACATCGACTCCGCCGACGATCTGCCGCGCGGCTGGACCGACGAGCAAAGCGGCGGCTACTACCGGCTGCGCCGCCGCACCGATGCGGCGCTGTTCGGCTATGCCGTGGGCGCCCAGTCGTGGAAGCCCTTTCTTCACCCGCCCATCCAGCGACTGTGGCGAGCCCGCAGAACCGGCAACGACGTGCAGATCGCGCCGGAACCGGCGCCGACGGAGCGGCTGGCCTTCATCGGCGCGCGGGCCTGCGAGCTTCGCGCCATCGAGCTGATGGATCGGACGCTGCTCGGTGACGGGCCGGGTGATCCGCATTACCGCGCGCGCCGCAGGCAGATATTCATCGTCGCGGTAAACTGCTCATCGCCCAGCGGAACCTGCTTCTGCGCCTCCATGGACACCGGGCCGCACGTGAGCGGCGGGTTCGATCTGGCGCTCACGGAACTCGCGGACCACACCCCGCATGCGTTCGTGGTGCAAGCCGGCAGCGATGCCGGCGGAACGGTGCTCGCCGCACTGGCGCATCGGTCCGCCACGCCGCAGGAAATCGACTCGGCCCAGGCCGTCGTAGAGCGCACCCGCGCCAGCATGGGCCGGGAAATGCCGAGCGGCGATCTGCGCGCGCTGCTGTTGGCCAATCTCGAGCATCCGCGCTGGGACGATGTCGCGCAGCGCTGCCTCGCCTGCGGCAACTGCACGATGGTCTGTCCGACTTGCCTGTGTACATCCGTGAACGATGTCGGGG
>JAJYFU010000048.1 GCA_021790795.1 Pseudomonadota bacterium | reverse complement strand
CCGTCCTGCGGAATCGATACCTCTTTAGAGAGGGAGCTACATATCCATTCCGCCCATGCCACCGCCCGGCGGCATGCCGTGGCTGTGGTCCTCTTCCTTCGGCGCCTCGGCCACCATGACCTCCGTGGTCAGCAGCAGCCCGGCCACCGAAGCGGCGTTCTGCAGCGCCAGGCGCGTCACCTTGGCCGGATCGAGAATGCCGAGCTCGATCATGTCGCCGTACTGGTCGGCGGCCGCGTTGTAACCGAACGCGCCCTTGCCTTCCTTCACGCGATTCAACACGACGGCCGCGTCCTCGCCGGCGTTGTCGACGATCTGACGCAGCGGCTCCTCGACGGCGCGGGTCAGGATGCGCACACCGACCTGCTGGTCCTCGTTGCGCGTCTCGACCTTCTCGATCGCCTTCTGCACGCGGATCAGCGCCACACCGCCGCCCGGCACCACGCCTTCCTCGACGGCCGCGCGAGTCGCATGCAGCGCATCCTCGACGCGAGCCTTCTTTTCCTTCATCTCCACCTCCGTGGCCGCGCCGACCTTGACCAGGGCGACACCGCCGGAGAGCTTGGCGACACGCTCCTGCAGCTTCTCCTTGTCGTAGTCGGAAGTGGCTTCCTCGATCTGCTGGCGGATCGACTCGATGCGGGCCTTGATGTCGGCCTGCTTGCCGGCGCCGTCGATGATCGTGGTGTTCTCTTTCTCGACGACGACCTTCTTGGCCTCGCCGAGGTCGTTCAGGGTCGCCTTCTCCAGCGACAGACCGACCTCATCGGAGATCACGGTGCCGCCGGTGAGGACCGCGATGTCCTGCAGCATGGCCTTGCGGCGGTCGCCGAAGCCCGGCGCCTTGACGGCACCGACCTTCAGGATGCCGCGGATGTTGTTGACCACGAGGGTGGCGAGCGCCTCGCCCTCGACATCCTCGGCCACCACCACCAGCGGGCGGCCGGCCTTGGCGACGCCCTCGAGCAGCGGCAGCAGCTCGCGGATGTTGGAGATCTTCTTGTCGACCAGCAGGATGTAGGGCTTCTCGAGCTCCGACGTCTGGTTCTGCTGGTTGTTGATGAAGTACGGCGAGAGGTACCCGCGATCGAACTGCATGCCCTCGACCACCTCGAGCTCGTTCTCCAGGCCCGAGCCTTCCTCGACCGTGATGACGCCTTCCTTGCCGACCTTCTCCATCGCGTCCGCGATGGTCTTGCCGATCGACTCGTCGGAGTTGGCGGAAATGGTGCCAACCTGAGCGATGGCCTTGGAATCCTTGCAGGGCTTGGCGAGCTTCTTCAGCTCCTCGATCGCCGCGGCCACACCTTTGTCGATACCGCGCTTGACGTCCATCGGGTTGCGGCCCGCGGAAATCGCCTTCATCCCCTCGCGGATGATCGCCTGCGCGAGCACCGTCGCGGTGGTCGTGCCGTCGCCGGCCTCATCGGAAGTGTTCGACGCGACTTCCTTGACCATTTGCGCGCCCATGTTCTCGAACTTGTCCTTGAGCTCGATTTCCTTCGCGACGGACACGCCGTCCTTGGTAATGGTGGGTGCGCCGAAGCTCTTCTCGAGCACGGCGTTGCGGCCCTTGGGGCCGAGCGTCGCCTTGACGGCGTTGGCTAGAACGTTGACGCCCTTGACCATGCGCTGGCGGGCATCATCGCTGAATCGGACTTCTTTGGCTGCCATTGTGGGTGCTCCTCGCTTACTTGCTCTCGATCACGGCCATGAGGTCTTCTTCCCGCATCACAAGCAGCTCTTCTCCCTCGACCTTCACTTCCGTCCCGCTGTACTTGCCGAAAAGGACCTTGTCGCCGACTTTCACATCGAGGCCGCGAACTTGGCCGTTTTCAAGAATTTTACCGTTGCCGACCGCGACGACCTTTCCCTGAATGGGCTTCTCAGCCGCGGTATCGGGAATGACGATGCCACCCGGCGAGGTACGTTCCTCCTCCAGGCGCTTGACGATGACGCGATCATGAAGAGGACGAATCTTCATGGTGGACGCTCCTTACAAACCAATGGGTTAAGTAGAATCAACGCCGCGGATGAGCTATTAGCACTCTACCCGCGTGGCTGCTAATCATATGTGGGAGCGCGCGGATTTCAACCCCAAGGGGGTAAATTTTTTGCTCCGTCGAGTGTAGTCTCGGCCGGACCGGATGCGCGGCCCGCCGGGCGGCTCCGTCCGCAGGATCACGTCGGTTCGCGAAGCTGTATAAATCATCAGCCCGGTGAAAACCTTTACCGCCAAGAGGGCGGAACGTCAAGCGCGTGGAGCGGACCCGCGACACCGCTCGGCCCAGGCGAGCGCGGCAAGTCCGACCGCCAAGACGCGCGAACCGGATGGAAGGCCCTTCGGGACCGAGGCCATGCGGGTGCTGCCCGGAGCAGCCCGACGCAGGGCCAAGTCTGGGCTCTGAATAACCCAGCTACCCGCTCGCTCCGTGGTGCCCGGACAAGGGGATGCGCCTTCCTGGCAACCGGGGACGCCGACCTCGTCGCTCTCAACCGTGCGATTACGCTGCCGACTTGGGAGCCGTGAGTCCGCACGTATCTGCTGCGAGAAGGCGGTTTCGTCGTACGCCAAGCCCGCACGCTGATTACACTTGCGCCTTCCCGCGGGATTTCACCGAGGCATATCTCGACTTGACACAGACGTCGCCCATCACAGAATCGCTGTTCGGCGATGAAACCGCCTCGGGTACAGCGCTGGTTCGGGTTCTCTCGGCCGGCAAACCGACGGGCAAGGCGCACAAGGAATTCCAACGCCTCATCAAGCGGATCGAAAGCTGCCGTGAGCAGATCGAGGCTTGGCGCAGCTACTCGAACCGTTACAACGAGCGGATTCTGCGCGAGCTGGAGCCGTTGCGCGCCGAGTTCGGTGCCGCTCAGCGGGAGATGGTCCTGCTGCTTGACGAGCTGCTCGCACGCCCAACGCCCGGCCGCCGCCTGGGCAAGACAGATCGCGCGAAGTTGCGGGAATTGTTGCTCATACTGCTCGACGATGTGGTGGCGGACGGCGCGGACGAGGAGCTTCAAGCGCTGCGCGCCAGGCACTGCGGCGACTCGCCCAGCCCAGAAACCAGGCTCGAGAGCGATGCCCTCCGCGGTTTTCTCGAGGAAGTCCTGGGCTTCGAGTTCGACGCCGAGACGGATGCGAACCCGGAAGAACTCCTCCGGGAGGCACGGCGGAAGATGCAGGAAGAGGAGGATTCCGCGCCCCGAAGAGACCGCCGCTCGCGGTCGCGGACCCGTGACCCGGGCGGCAAGGACTCCGAAACGAGCGATACGGCCGCCGACCCCGTCCGGGCCCAGCGCAGGGATGCCGCCGAAGAAGCCGGCCAATCCCTGCGGGACGTGTTCCGCAAGCTCGTGAGCGTCCTGCATCCCGATCGCGAACCCGACGCCGGCGAGCGCCAGCGCAAGACGCTGCTGATGCAGCGGGTCAACCAAGCTTATGAGAAGAGCGATCTGCTGACGCTCCTTACGCTGCAGCTGGAAATCGAGCAGATCGATGCCGCGCATCTGTCATCGCTCCCCGCCGAGCGGCTTGCGCATTACAACCACATCCTGCGCGAGCAGCTGAAGGAGCTGGAGGCAGAGCAGCGGCGCCATGCCGAGCCGTACCGGCTCGTCCTGGCCCCGGCGGGTCGCCGGAGCTTCACGCCCGCCGACGTCGACCGGCAAATGAGCGTTCACCTCGCCGAACAACGCACGGCCCTGCGGATGTTGCGCGAGGACCTGGTGGCATTTCGCGATCCCGACCGGCTGCGCGAGCGCTTGGCGCGGGTCGAGCCGGAGCCCGCCTTCGAGACCCAAGAGGAACTCGACGCTCTGGCGGAATTCCTGGAGATCGCGCAGCTCGCGGAGAGCTTCTCGGCTCCGCCTCGCCGCCGCCGCGCGACACGCTCTCGTGGCCGGGGCGGCCGATAACCAGAAGCGAACGGAGGCTCGCTTACGGCACCGTGAGGGTGGGCTGCGCCAGCGCCTCGGTACGCCTCGCGGAGCCGGCTGCCTCGAAGCCCTGAACAACGCCGTGAACGTGCTGTCGGATTTTCATCTTCCGGTGGACCTCGGCTGAACAACCGTGAAACCGGCAACCCGCCGGCCGCGCACGGCGCCGTGTCATCAGAGGCCACGATAAAATCACGTGAAATCGCAGTCGAGTTCCACCTGACGCTAATGTGCGGCGTCGCGGTCCGACGCGCCCCTGATCCGTTCGGCCAACTCGCCCATCTCCTCGAGCGCCATGATGATGCGCTCCAGCGGCAAATCCGCCCATCGGCGCAACTGCTCGCGCCGGGCGCCTTCCCAGGTGGTCAGGGTCCAGTCCGCATCCGCAAGAGACTCCTTATCCTCGGATATCATCGCGCCTCGCACGCAGGTTTGCGACGTCCTCAATATCCTGCTGACGGCCGGCGTCTTCCTTCATCTTGATAAGGGTGGGCAAGGAAACAAACCGCACGGGCCGTTCGCCGTATAGGGGCTTTATCAGCGCCCTTTGGTATTCTTGTTCGAACGGAAAGGGCTCCGTGACGAACACATCGATCGGCGTCTCGATATGTACGTCGCACCAAAACTGCAATACCTGCATCCCCTTGTCACGGATCCAGCTCGCCCGCAACCCCGCGTCCGCAAATTGACTCGGCGTAATGGGAACGGTGGGCCGGTAACCCAGGGTGGCGAGCGCCGCAAAAGTGCGCTCGACGTTATGGGGGATCAGCTCAGCGACCAAGTCCACATCCTTCGTAAATCGCAGGTAGCCGTGGGCCGCCACGGCAAGCCCTCCCGCCACGAGATAGCGCACGCCCGCGGTTTCCAATGCGGCGGTGATTGCCTCGAAGCTCTTCAGTCTCACGGATACCCGATCGGGAGGATTAATCGACCTCCACGAGCGATTATAGCCTCACTGCCCGACCTGCAGCGCTGGCGGCGGCGCTACCTCACGCCGGAATGCCTCCGGTGAAATTCCGGAACTTGCCGACAGTAAGGTGTGGTAATCGACTCCTGACTGTGGCCCCTGGGGTTTTCCGGGAGAGGGCCTGGTCGCCCGGCGTGGGCGCTGTGCGCATGGGCCGCCGCTGCGCAAAATCCTGAACTCCGCGGCCGGGGGCCCGGCTTTTCCGCTAAAATGCCCGGGTGTCGCAGGTACCCTGCTCGTGACCGAGTTCTTCGTGGTTCTGACAACCTGCCCGGACGAGTCCACGGCGGCCCGAATCGCGCGCGAGCTGGTCGAATCCCGACTGGCCGCGTGCGTAACGCGCCAACCGGTACACTCGACCTACACTTGGCAGGGGCGCATAAACGATGAGCCCGAAGTGCTGCTGATCATCAAAACCCTGGCCAGCCGATTCGCTGAGCTCGAGAAGCGGCTCCAGTCGCTGCATCCGTACGACGTGCCGGAGATCATCGCTTTGCCCGTGGCGGCCGGATCGGCGGCCTACCTCGCGTGGCTGAGCGCCGAGGCTATCCCGTGAAGTCCCGGCCCGCATCACGTCTCGGCCGGCACCCGGGCTGGGCCCTCGCACTGGCGGCTGTGCTGGCCTGCCCCGGGGTATGGGCCCGAAGTCCCTCTGCACCGCCCTCCGCGACGGTCCTCGCAGCCCTCAATGCGGCGCAATCGGTCGGCAGCACGTTCCCGCCCGCCAGCCGGGTGTTCCATTTCAAGGCGGTGCCCGGCCCGCATCGCATCCGGCTCGAGTGGACCATCCGTCCGGGGTATTACCTGTACCGAAAGCGCATCCACGTCGCGCCGCTCTCCGGCACGGTGATCGGGCAACTCTCGCTGCCGCCGGGCCAGATCAAGGTCGACCCCTACTTCGGTCGCGAGCAGATCTACCGGCTCGCGGTCACCGGCGAGCTCACCGTCATGCGCGGCACGACGGCTGCGCCGCAGGACGCCTCTTTCGCGATCACGTATCAGGGGTGCGCCGACCGCGGCCTGTGCTATCCGCCGATCACACACAACGTCATCGTCGGACTGCCGCGGGGCGCCGCGAGTGCCGGCGGCGGTACGGGCGCCGGGATCTCCGCTGCGGGCACGACCTCCGGCGCCGCACCCGCCCACGAGACGGTCTCGAGTCAGGCGCGCTTCGCGGATCTCGCCCGCTCCGGAAGCCTGCTCGCGATGCTCGGCGCGTTCTACCTGGCAGGTCTAGCCTTGGCGTTCACGCCCTGCTGTCTGCCGATGATCCCCATTCTCTCGGGCATCATTGCCGGCGGGCGTCGACCGAGCACCGGGCGCTCCGTGGCGCTGTCGGCCGCATTCGTTCTCGGCATGGCCTTCACGTACACGCTCGCGGGCATCGCGGCCGCGGCCGCGGGCGGCGAGATTCAAGCGGCCTTTCAACAACCCTGGATCGTGGGGGCCTTCGTGGCGCTGCTCGCCGCCATGGGTCTGGCGATGCTCGGTCTGTTCACGGTCCAGATGCCCGTGGGCCTGCAGACCCGGCTGGCCGAGATCAGCAACCGCCGGCGCGCGGGGACCCTGGGTGGAGTCGCCGCCATGGGGGCACTGTCGGCGCTGATCGTCACGACCTGCGTCGCGCCGGCGTTGGTGGGCGCATTGGCGGTGATCGGCCAATCGGGACAGATGCTGCGCGGTGGCGTGGCGCTGTTCGTGCTCAGCATCGGCATGGGTACCCCGCTGCTCGCCGTCGGGGCCTCCGCCGGACGGCTCCTGCCCAAGGCCGGCCCGTGGATGGGGACCGTGAAGAAACTCTTCGGCGCCGGAATGCTGGCCGTGGCGGTGTGGATGCTCTCGCGCCTGCTCCCGGCGCGCCTCACGCTGGCGCTCTGGGCCGTTCCGGTCCTGGCCGCGGCATGGGCCCTGTGGAGCGATGCACACGGCCCGCCGGGCGGGCGTTGGACACTGCGCGCGGCGGGGATCGCCGCGAGCTTGTATGGCCTGACGCTGATCGTGGGGGCCGCCTTGGGCGCCACCCATCCGCTGGCGCCGATGAGCTTCTCGCGTACGCGTCAACTGAGCTTCACCGACATCCGCTCGGTCGCCGACCTGCAGCGCGCGGTCGGGCGGGCCGCCCGTGCGCACCGCACGGTCATGGTCGATTTCTACGCGGACTGGTGCGCATCCTGCCAGGAGATGAATGCGACCACGTTTGCCAATCCGGCGGTGCGCCGGGCGCTCGCGCACACCGTCCTGTTGCGCGCCAATGTCACCGCGAACAACGCGGCCGACCAGGCGCTGCTGCGGTATTTCCGCATCTACGGGCCGCCCACGGTCGCGTTCTACAGCCGCTCGGGCCGGCAGCGAAGGCGATTCCAGGTCGTCGGCTACCTGGGCGCCACGGCGTTTCTGCGCCGCGTCCAGGCGGCATTCGCGATCCGCCGGCGCACGTGAACCTCGCGCCAAAGAGGCTGCGCCTCGCGCTGGCGGCAGTCTCGATCGTCGCTGCGGCGTGCGCAGGCTTCGCGTTTCGCGCGCTGCGCGCCCCAGTGTCCCCCGCGCGCGCGTCACGCGAGCTGCGTAACCCGGCGCCCGGGACCGGCCAAGCTGCCGCCGGACCGAGCCCGGTCCATGCCCGGTCTCCTGCCGGAACACTCCCCGGGATCACGTTCGTGGACCGCAGCGGCGCGCCGCGACGCTTCAGCGACTGGCGAGGCCGGCCGCTGCTGGTGAACTTCTGGGCACCCTGGTGTGCGCCCTGCCGGGCGGAAATACCGCTGCTCGAGCGGCTGAGTCGTGCCCGGACGGACGGCGTCGAGGTCATCGGCGTGGCCGTGGACCGCCGGGCCGCGGTGCTGCACTACGCGCGGCACGCCGGAATCCGCTATCCTCTTCTGATTGGAGCGCGCACCGGCATGAAAGCGATTCACGCGCTCGGAATGGTGGCCGTCTTTCCCTTCTCGGTATTCGCCGATGCGCGCGGCCGTATCGTGACCGTCAAGGTTGGAGCGCTGCGGGCGGCGCAGGCAGAATGGATCCTGAATCGGATCGCCGCCTTGGACCACCGGCGCATCGACCTGAGCACGGCCCGCCGGCAGATCGCCCACGGGATGGCCCGGCTTGCGATCCGCGGATCCCGGCTGGCCAGTTAATCGGTTTTCGCCCCTGATCTGTGCCATTCGGCACAAATTCTGGCCACCTTCGGTGAAATTGGGGTAAATTGCGGACGCCGACCCACCGCAATTGGACCCTCAGACACCTGATGACTCGCCTGTTGCTCCTCAACGGCCCGAATCTGAACCTGCTCGGCACTCGCGAGCCTCAGGTGTACGGGCCGGACACCCTGCAGGCGATCGAGGAGCGCGCCGCCGACTGCGCGCGCGAGAGCGGCTGTACGCTGCAGTGCTTTCAGAGCAACGCCGAGCATGAGCTGGTGGAGCGCATCCAGCGTGCCGGAGCCGATGAGGTGGCCTGCCTCATCTTCAATCCCGGTGCTTTCACGCACACCAGTATCGCCCTGCGCGACGCGGTCCTGGCCGTGCGTATCCCGATGATCGAGGTGCATCTGTCCAATCCGCGCGCGCGCGAGCCGTTTCGGCACCAGTCCTACTTCTCCGACATCGCCGTCGGGGTGATTTCAGGTTTTGGCGCTTTCGGGTACGAGTTGGCGGTCCGGGCCGCGGCCCGGCATGTGAGCGGTACGCCGCGCGCACGCTGACCCCGAAGCGCATACCCACGCTGACCGTCCCATGACGCAAGGGGGCTTCCCACATGGACATTCGCAAAGTCAAAAAATTGATCGAGCTGCTGGAGGAGTCCGGCATCGCGGAAATCGAGATCAAGGAGGGCGAGGAAGCAGTGCGCATCAGCCGCATGCCCACCGGCAGCGCGGTGGTTCACGCCTTGCCCCAGATTGCCGCCGCGGCCCCGATCCAAGCACCCGCCGCGCCGGTGGCGGAGGCACCCAAAGCGCGCTCGAACGAGCACGTGGTCACCGCACCCATGGTCGGGACTTTCTATGCCTCGCCAACCCCGGGGGCCAAGTCGTTCGTCGAGATCGGCGATGAAATCAAGGTCGGCCAAGTACTGTGCATCATCGAAGCGATGAAGATGATGAATCAGATCGAGGCCGACCGGGCCGGGCGCATCACCTCGGTCATGGCACGCAACGGTGACCCGGTCGAGTACGGCCAGCCCCTGTTCGTAATCGAATAAGCGCCCCCGCCATGCTCGAGAAGGTCCTGATCGCCAACCGCGGCGAAATTGCCCTGCGCATCCTGCGCGCCTGCCGCGAGCTCGGCTTGAAGACCGTCGCGGTGCACTCGACCGCCGACTACAGCCTCAAGCACGTGCTGCTCGCGGACGAGTCGGTGTGCATCGGGCCGCCCCCCTCGGCGGCCAGCTACCTGAACATGCCCGCGATCATCAGCGCCGCCGAGGTGACCGACGCCGTCGCGATTCATCCGGGCTACGGATTCCTCTCAGAGAACGCCGATTTCGCCGAGCGCGTCGAGAACAGCGGATTCGTGTACGTCGGACCGAAGGCGGAAACGATCCGCATCATGGGCGACAAGGTGTCGGCCATACGCGTGATGAAGGCGCACGGCGTCCCCTGCGTACCCGGCTCGGACGCCCCGCTGGGCGACGATGCGGAGGAGAACTTCCGCATTGCCCGCGACATTGGCTATCCGGTGATCATCAAGGCGTCGGGCGGTGGCGGCGGCCGGGGCATGCGCGTGGTGCACAGCGATGCCGCCCTGATGAACGCCATCGGCGTCACGCGCAGTGAAGCCCAGGCGGCGTTCGGCAATGATCAGGTGTACATGGAGAAGTACCTCGAGCGCCCGCGGCATATCGAGTTCCAGGTCCTGGCCGATCATCACGGCAATGTGATCCATCTCGGCGAGCGCGATTGCTCGATGCAGCGCCGCCACCAGAAGGTGCTGGAGGAAGCGCCGGCGCCGGGCATTACCGCCCGGCAGCGCCGCATCATGGGCGATCGGTGCGTGGAGGCCTGCACGGCGGTCGGCTATCGCAGCGCCGGTACGCTCGAGTTCCTCTATCAGGACGGGGAGTTCTATTTCATCGAAATGAACACCCGCATCCAGGTCGAGCACCCGGTCACCGAGCTCGTCACGGGCATCGACCTGGTCAAAGCGCAGCTGCTCATCGCCGCCGGCGAGCGGCTTGCCTACGTGCAGAACGACGTACAGCTGCGCGGCCACGCAATCGAGTGCCGCATCAATGCCGAGGATGCCAAGACGTTCATGCCTTCCCCCGGCCCGGTGCGCCTGTGGCACGCGCCGGGCGGCCCCGGCGTGCGCGTCGACAGTCACATCTACTCCGGCTACAACGTGCCGCCGAATTACGATTCGCTGATCGCCAAGCTCATCACGCACGGCGAGACGCGCGAGACGGCGATCGCCCGGATGCGCAATGCGCTGACGGAGATGGTGATCGAAGGCATCAAGACCAACGTGCCGCTGCACCAGGAAATCTGCAATCATGCGGCCTTCCAGAAAGGCGGCACCGACATCCACTACCTCGAGCGACGACTGGGTCTGAAATGAGCTTTCCGCGCCCGACCTGAGGTTCAGGCGCATCATCCACCACACACATGAGCCAGTTCCTGCAGATCAGCTTCGATCTCGGCGCGTTGCCGATAGAGGCCGCCGAGCAGGCGTGCGTGGACTGCGGCGCGAGCGCGATTACCCTGGCCGATGCGCGCGATGAGCCGGTGCTCGAACCGGCTCCCGGAGAAATGCGGCTCTGGCCGGCCACGCGGCTGCAGGCACTGTTCGCGCCCGGCACACCGCGGGACACCACCGTGCACGGGCTCGGTGTCGCGCTCGGGCTCGACCCGGCCGAGCTCGAGGTACGCTGGATCGCCGACCGCGCCTGGGAGCGCGAGTGGCTGCGTGAATTTCACGCCCGACGCTTCGGCCGGCGGCTGTGGATTTGCCCACACCACGAGCAAGTGACGGATCCGGGCGCCGCAGTGGTCCGACTCGACCCGGGCCTCGCGTTCGGGACAGGCTCGCACCCCACCACCGCGCTGTGCCTCGAATGGCTCGATGCGCATCCGCCCGTCGACCGCGACGTCATCGATTACGGCTGCGGGTCCGGGGTGCTTGCGCTGGCGGCCGCGCGGCTGGGCGCGCACACGGTGCACTGCTTTGACATCGATCCTCAGGCGCTGATCGCAACACGCGACAATGCGGCCGTGAATAGACTCTCGGGACACATCCGGCCGTGCGAGTCGGCCGAGGCGCTCGCCGCTCCGGTGGCGCTGCTCATGGCTAATATTCTCTTGACGCCGCTCGTGGCGCTGGCGCCGCGCTTCGGCGCACTCGTGCGACCGGAAGGCGGCATCCTGCTCGCGGGACTGCT
Organism: Pseudomonadota bacterium; assembly: GCA_021790795.1. Taxonomy (GTDB): domain Bacteria; phylum Pseudomonadota; class Gammaproteobacteria; order Steroidobacterales; family Steroidobacteraceae; genus 13-2-20CM-66-19. The sequence goes on along the minus strand of JAJYFU010000048.1, from coordinate 7,799 downwards.
CGAGAGCCAGACGGAAGAAGCCCGACAGGCCTATTCGCCGTGGTTCACGCTCAGTCCGTTCGGCGCGCGCGAGGGCTGGATCGGACTCAGTGGTACCCGCAACACCTCGGCGGCTCAGGCCGCCACGGGATGACATGCTCACCGCCTGCCCAAAATGTAATCTGATGTTGGTCGTTACGGCGGCCGACTTGCGGGCAGCGCAGGGACATGTGCGCTGCGGCCGCTGCCGCAGCGTCTTCAATGCACTGGAATCACTCGCCGAATCGCCCCCTGAGGCGCGGCCGGAGACTGCCGCGCCGCATGCGTCCGAAGTGGCCACGCCGCGCCTGCCTGATGCGATCCCCCCGTACGCGCAGGAGCAGGCCCCCGAGCCCGCGGCGCCGTCCGCCGAGGATCAGCTGCCGCAAGAGGAAGCCTTCGAAGACACGGCGCACGAGACGGCGGACGAGACGATTGAGGCCGACGCCATTGTGCTCGAGGAACCGCCGGAGCAGGCGCCCGAGTCAGTCCTATCGCCTGATCCGCCACCCGCGGAGCCCGCCGCAGAACCCGCAGCGGCCGAACTGGAGCCCCCCGCCGATTTCGCCCTCGACACCTCCGAGGCGCGCCACACGGGCGCCTGGCTGGCGGGCGCGCTCGTCCTGGCGTTGCTCCTCGCCGGGCAGGTCGTCAACCACTACCGCGGATCGCTCGCGACCCTGCCGTCGATCGGTCCATCGCTGCGCGCGTTCTATGGCGCGCTCGGCATCCCAATCGACCCGCTGTGGAACGTGCATGCCTATGACGCCCGCCAGCTCGGCGCCGCCGTCAGCGGGACGGATCCTCCCCAGATCACGGTGCGAGCGAGCATTGCCAATAGGGGACGCTGGCCGTTGCCGCTGCCACTGCTTCGGGTCACGCTTCAGAACCGCTACGGAAGGACCATCGCCGCCCGCGACGTCACGCCGCAAGATTATTTGCCGGCAGCCTCGAATCCGGCATCGATGCTTGATTCAGGTCAACGCGTCGACGCGACCGTCACCTTCGTCAATCCCGGCCCGCAGGCCATCGGGTTCGAGATCGACACGTGCCTGCGCGAAGCGGGCTCGGTGGTCTGCACCCACGGACCGGGATGACGATCCGCATCGGCCCATACCGGCTCACGTCCCGAGCCGTGCTCGCGCCCATGGCCGGCGTCACCGACCGCCCATTCCGCGTGCTCTGCCGACGGCTCGGCGCGGGGCTTGCCGCCTCGGAGATGCTCACGTGCGACACGCAACTGTGGCACACGCCGAAATCACGACGCCGCCTCGATCACGCCGGAGAGCCCGAACCGCGCGTCGTGCAGCTCGCGGGCTCCGAACCGCTCATGCTGGCCGAGGCCGCCCGCATGAGCGTCGAGCGCGGCGCGCAGATCATCGACTTGAACATGGGCTGCCCGGCGAAGAAAGTGTGCGGCAAGCTCTGCGGCTCGGCGCTGCTGCGCGATGAAGCGCTCGTTGCGCGAATCCTTGCCGCGGTGGTGCAGGCGGTCGCCGTGCCGGTCACTCTCAAGATCCGCACCGGATGGGACCATGATCAACGCAACGGCGTGCAGATCGCGCGCATTGCCGAGCACTGTGGCATCCAGGCACTCGCGGTTCACGGCCGCACGCGCGCGGATTTCTACCAGGGCGAGGCCGAATATCAGACGATCCGCGAAATCAAGAGCACGGTGCGCATTCCCGTGTTCGCCAACGGTGACATCCGCACGCCCGCCGATGCGCGCAAAGTGATTGATTTCACTGGGGCCGACGGTGTCATGATCGGGCGCGCGAGCTTCGGCCAGCCGTGGATCTTCCGGGTTATCGACTCATTCTTGAAAACGCGGGCCGACGAGCCGCTCTCGGGCGCCGAGGTGCGTGATATCATCATTGCCCATCTCGATTCCCTGTACGGCTTCTACGGCGAGGAAACAGGCGTGCGCATCGCCCGCAAACACATCGGCTGGTATTGCGAGCGCTGCCTCCCGGATCCGGAGCCGGTCCGTGCGGACTTGATGTCGGCGACGAGCACCGCCTCGCAGCTGGCGGGCGTCAGCCGATACTTCGACGCATGGGTCGGCCGCGAGAGCGGCGAACCGGCGCTCGGGAAGCCCGCCAGGGTCGAGTGTGGAGCGGGGATTGCGCAACAAAACGCACGATCCGGGGGCGTCGCCGGCAATGACACCGGCGCGGTGCGCGCGGCCTGAGCACGCGAACTCATTCGAGAAACCAACATGGCAGCAAAGAACAAGAACGGGCGCCCGCCCGAGACCGACATTCGCATCAACGGCCGCGAGCTGCCGCTGCGCAGCCACGCCGAACGGGCGCTCAGCGATTACTTCACGCATCTGAACGGCTCGCATCCCTCGGGACTGTACGATCTCGTGCTGCGCGAGGTGGAGGAGCCGCTGTTTCGCGTGGTGCTCGATTACGCCGCGGGCAACCAGAGCCGCGCCGCCGACATCCTCGGGATCAACCGCGGCACGCTGCGCAAGAAGCTCAGGCAATTCGGCTTGGCCAACTGACCGTCCGAGATGCATCCGACGCCGCGGCCCGTCCGGCGGGCTCTGCTTTCCGTTTCCGACAAGACCGGCGTGGTCGAGCTGGCGCGCGCGCTGGCGGCGCGCGGGGTGGAAATGCTCTCCACCGGCGGCACGGCGCGCTTGCTCGCGGCCCAGGGCCTGGCGGTCCGTGAAGTGTCGGATCACACCGGCTTCCCGGAAATCATGGACGGGCGTCTGAAGACATTGCATCCGAAGATCCACGGCGGACTGCTCGGGCGGCGTGGCCTCGACGAGGCGGTCATGCAGCTGCACGGCATCGAGCCGATCGATCTGCTGGTCGTCAATCTGTATCCATTCGCCGAGACGGTGGCGCGGCCTCAGTGCAGCTATGAAGAGGCGATCGAGAACATCGACATCGGCGGGCCGGCCATGCTGCGCGCGGCCGCGAAGAATCACGAGTCCGTGGCCGCGGTGGTCGATCCGGCCGACTACGCCGTCCTGATCCACGAGCTCGACGCGCACGAAGGCTGCATCGATGCGTCGACGCTGGCCCATCTGGCCGCCAAGGTGTTCGCCCACACGGCCCGCTACGATGCCATGGTGGCCGCGTATCTCAGCCGGCGCTACGAGGACGCTCAGAGTCTGCCGGCGACCCTGCCGCTGGTGTTCGACAAGGCCCGCGATCTGCGCTATGGGGAAAATCCCCAGCAGCGCGCCGCGCTGTACCGCGACCCTCTAGACGGCACGGGGCTCGCCGACGCGCGGCTGCTGCAGGGCAAGGAGCTCTCGTTCAACAACATTGCCGATGCCGACACGGCCATCGCGTGCGTGTCCCAGTTCGACGAGCCCGCCTGCGTGATCGTCAAGCACGCCAATCCGTGTGGCGTGGCGCTCGCGCCTTCGCTCCTTGCGGCCTATGAGCGCGCCTACCGCACCGATCCGACATCCGCCTTCGGCGGCATCATCGCGTGCAACCGGCCGCTCGATGAGGCAACGGCGCGTGCCATCACCGCCAACCAATTCGTGGAAGTCATCGCCGCGCCCGCCGTCGAGGCCGAGGCCGCCGCGTTGCTCGCCGCCAAGCCGAACGTGCGGGTGTTGGCGCTCGGCGTGCTCACTCTGCCCGGCGCGAACGCCCTGGAATTCCGCACCGTCCTCGGGGGACTGCTGGTGCAGACCCGGGATACGGCGCATGTGAGCGCGGCGGAGCTGAAAGTGGTCACACGCCGCCGGCCCACGCAGGCTCAAGTCACCGACCTGCTGTTCGCCTGGCGGGTCGCGAAGTTCGTCAAGTCGAACGCGATCGTGCTGGCGAGCGAGCAAGCGACGATCGGCGTCGGCGCCGGCCAGATGAGCCGGGTGTATTCGAGCCGGATCGCCGCCATGAAGGCGGCCGACGAGCACCTGCCGGTCGATGGCGCGGTCATGGCCTCGGATGCGTTCTTTCCGTTTCGCGACGGGGTGGACGTGGCGGCACAGCACGGCATTCAAGCGGTCATCCAGCCCGGCGGATCGCGTAACGACGCCGAAGTGATCGCCGCGGCCGACGAGCACGGCATCGCCATGGTGTTCACCGGCGTGCGGCATTTCCGGCACTGAGCGGCCATGAAGGTTCTGATCATCGGCTCGGGCGGGCGCGAGCACGCGCTCGCCTGGAAATGCGCCGCCTCCGAGCATGTGCGCGAGGTGTTGATTGCGCCGGGCAACGCCGGCACCGCCCTCGAGCCGAAATGCCGTAACACGGCCGTCGATACCGGGGACATCCCCGCCCTGATCGAGCTCGTCCGGCGCGAGCGGGTGGAACTCACCATCGTCGGACCCGAGGGCCCGCTCGTGGCCGGAGTGGTGGACGCCTTCCAGGCCGCCGGACTCGACTGCTTCGGTCCGACCCGGCAAGCGGCGCGCCTCGAAGGCTCCAAGGCGTATACCAAAGACTTCCTCGCGCGCCACCGCATTCCGACGGCGCGCTCGCGCACCTTCACCCGCCAAGACTACGATCCGACCTGGCTGGAACACCAATCCCTGCCGGTCGTCATCAAGGCGAGCGGGCTGGCGGCCGGCAAAGGCGTGATCATCGCAGAGACGCGCGACGAGGCGCGCACGGCGATCGGCGGCATGTTCGCCGGCCGCTTCGGCACTGCCGGCGAGCAAGTCATCGTCGAGGAATTTCTGCGCGGCGAGGAAGTCAGCTTCATCGTGATGGCCGACGGGCACCATGTGTTACCGCTGGCCACATCGCAGGACCACAAGCGGCGCGACGACGGCGATCGGGGACCGAATACCGGTGGCATGGGCGCGTACTCGCCGGCATCGCGGGTCACACCGGAACTGCATGCGCGCATCATGCGCGAGGTGATCGAGCCGACCATCGCGGGACTCGCCGCCGACGGCACGCCCTACACGGGCTTTCTCTACGCCGGACTGATGATTGCGCAGGACGGCACGCCCAACGTTCTCGAATTCAACTGCCGGCTCGGTGACCCGGAGACCCAGCCGGTGTTGAGCCGGTTGCGCACGGACCTGACGGTGCTGTGCGAAGCCGCCCTGCGCGGACGCCTCGACACCGTGGGCGCCGACTGGGATCCGCGCGCGGCGCTCGGCGTGGTCCTGACGGCCGGCGGCTACCCCGACGCGGTGCGCAAGAGCGATCGGATCGAGGGACTGGAGCGCGCCGCGGCGCTCGCGGACGGCCACGGCAAGATCTTCCATGCAGGCACGCGGCTCGAGGGTGACGCCGTGCTGACCGACGGTGGCCGCGTGCTGTGCGCGGTCGGGCTCGGCGAGTCCGTCTTGGCGGCGCAGCGCACCGCCTACGGGCTGGTCGAGGTCATCCACTGGCCGGACATGCGCTACCGCCGGGATATCGGCTACCGCGCGATCGAGCGCGAACGGGCAACCTCGTGACGAGGGCCGCCGCGCGCGCCCGGCTCACTGCAACGCCGGGGTTCCCGAGAGCCACCCGCCCGTGAAACCCGCGCGCTGCAGTCCCGTGCGGATAATGCTGTTCTGGCGCATCACGTTCCATACCAGACCGCTCCTGTAGTTCTCGAGCATCATCAGGATCGGGCCCTGATCGATACTCACATACTGGCTATCGAACCAACCCACACCGGCCACGACCGCGCCGGAAACCGGCGCGACATCCGTATACTGGAAGCTCGGGTTGAAGGCATCGTGAAAGCCGTACTGCCCCAACAGGTAATTGCCATACTGGGCCTGCATCGCCTCGACGGTCGGGATCACGATGCCAGGCGCGAACACAATGGAGCTGACAGCGGCAGTCGGCGCGATAGTGCCGTCGTCATATGCGTCCCGCAGGCCCGCTCCGCGCGCGTAGTAACCCTCGAAGCTGCGCGTCTGACCGCCGGCATCCGTAAAGCTGAACACCCCGGGCCCGTCACTCGCGGTAAGCCCCCAGAGGTCTGCGCCATAGCCGCTCCAGCCGCCCGGATCAGCCTCGGCGTATGCCTGCTGCGCCTCAGTGGCGCGCCGGCTGTTTATGAAGTAGTCGATGCCCTTGCTTTTCATGTAGGCATCCTGGATGCCGCGGAAATCGATCCATGCCTCGGAATACTGCGACCCGAACAGCGGTCCGAAGCTGAGCATCTCCTTTCCGTAATAGGTACCCCAGAACTGCGGGTACGTCGCGGTCCACTGCGTCCATGCGCTGGACGGCAAGGGATACGCCTGCGAACCCAATGCCTCGATATACAGGATCATCGCCTCGTTGTAGCCCTGCCAATCGTACGGCGAGAACCCCGACTCCGGAGTCCAGTCGAGATTGACGAGCGGATAGTCGCTTTGCGCCATCCATTGCCAGTTGACCCGCTCGAACAATTCATTCGCCAGCCTCTGAATCCCATTATCCGTGCTGCTGCCGTCATTGAAGTATCCCGCGTCAAACAGTACCCCGGCCATCAGCAGCGCATTATCAATCGACGACAATCCCGTGCTCGTGTCATAACGCACGCCCGTATTCAGGTTGAGGAAATGGTAGAAGAACCCCTGATAACCGGCGTACCCGCTGGCGCCCGCGCCCTGCGGCGCGCCGTACAGAAAGCTCAGTGTCGCCAATACGCGTTGCGCGGCTTGCGCGCGCGAGACCCAGCCGTTCTGCACGCCGATCGGATACGCGCTGAGCGCAAACCCGGTCGCGGCAATGCTGGCATAGGGCGAGGGTCCGTCGGCCGTCGAATAGTGATCGGGCGCCAAGCCGTTGTTGGGATTTGTCGTGTTCCAGAAGTAGTTGAACGTTTCCTGCTCGATCGTCACCATTGATGACGGCAGGGCCGGCTGCACCTGAACCGTCAGTGGCGTATCCGCCGTTTGGTTGCCACTGCTCCCCTGGAGCTCCAGGGTATAGGTGCCCACCGTGACAGAGGCCGTCGTGCCGATCGACACACTCTGCGTGCCCGAGGCCGCGACCGCGCCGGCGGCCGTCGTCACCTGCATGCCTGCGGGCGCACCGATCAAGCTCACCACCACCGGGCTCGCCGCGGCCGGACTCACGTCCAGCGCCAACGTGGTCGATCCGCCGGCAGGCTGCGACAGCACCGCGGGCGAGGCACTTATTTCCAGTGCGCCGCTCGCGGCCTGCACTTGCACGGTGAGAGTGACCGTACCATTCAACCCCTTCTGGGTGCCGCTGACCGTCAGCGTATAGGTACCCGGTACAGTCGATACTGCCGCACTCAGAATTTCCGTCTGCATCCCCGATCCCGCGCTCCCACCGGCCTCGGTAGCGACTTGCAATCCGGCGGGCGGGCTGACCAGAGTCACGGTCACCGGACTGTACGCGGCAGGCGCCGTGCCCAGCGTGAACGTAGCCGACGCGCCCGCAACGACGCTTACGCTCGCAGGCTCCACGGTGAGCGAAAGACTCGACACTCCCGGCCCGCCGCTCGGCGCCGCCGGCGTGCCGCCACCCCCACCGCATGCCGTCAGCGCAAAGACCAGCGACAGCATCACGGCTCCGCCGGCAACGCGCAGACATTGAGTCATGCCACACTTCCCCGCATTTTCTGGACAGTCAGTGCCAAGCACGAAGCCCCCCGGACCGGCACGTCACGCGCACGCAGGATCCAGGCACTCGAGCCCGGGCGCCGCGGTCCCACGCGACTTGAAAATAGCGAGACGGCGCATAACGGTCCCCTCGCAGGCCGTCGTCTTGCTCCGCTCAGCGGCCGTCTTTCAGCCGTCTTCCGCTCGCTCGGTCAAACGCGTACAGATCCTCCCTGTGGAACCACAATCGCAGCTCTGTTCCCTGTCGAAGCGCCGAATCGGGTGGAACCCG
>JAJYFU010000135.1 GCA_021790795.1 Pseudomonadota bacterium | reverse complement strand
AGCACCGCGGCGGTCAGCTCCGCCGGCGCCGTGTCCGGCCGCAGGCCGAAGAACACGCCGCGCGCGTTCGGATCGTTGTGCGGCGTGCGCTCGCCGGTGAGATAGGGCAGGAACAGCGGCGAGTGCCGGGTCAGTCCGTGCGACTCGGCGCCGGCGGCCAGCTTGCCGAGGTCGGTCTCCCCGACGATCTGCGCGATCCAGTCGAGGGTATTGGCGGCGCTCAGCATCACCGACATCTGGTGCCAGCGTTCGGGCAGACAGTGGCAGAACGCGTGCGCGGCACGCTCCGGGTTGGGACGGAACCGATCCGTCACCACGAACAGGACGCCCGAGGTCCCGAGCGACAGAAATGCCTGTCCGGGGCGCACCACGCCGAGGCCCACGGCGCTTGCGGCGTTGTCGCCGCCGCCGCCGGCCACGATGACCCGGGGCACGCCGAGTTCCTCCGCGGCCTCGGCCGTGAGCGATGCCGACGGGCTCGAGCCTTCGACCAGGCGCGGCATGTGCGAGCGGCCGAGGTCGGTCGCCGCGAGCATCGCATCGGACCACTCGCGCCGCCCGACATCCAGCCAGCCGGTGCCGGCCGCATCGGACATGTCACTGACGTGCTCGCCCGTCAGGCACAGCCGGACGTAATCCTTCGGCAGCAGCACGTGCGCCGTGCGCCGGAACACGTCCGGCTCGTGCCGCGCAACCCACAGCAGCTTCGGCGCGGTGAAACCCGGCATCATGATATTTCCGGTGATGCTGCGCGCGGCGGGCTCGCGCCGTTCGAGCTCGACGCACTCCTCGGCCGACCGGCCGTCGTTCCAGAGGATCGCCGGGCGCAGCGGTCGATCGTGCGCATCGAGCAGCGTCGCGCCGTGCATCTGTCCGGAAAGGCCCACCGCGCGGATCGCGGCGCGCACGCCCTGGGGCACGGCTTGCACGGCGCGTACCGTAGCCTGCCACCAGTGCCGTGGATCCTGCTCCGAAAATCCCGGCGTGGGCCGACTGACCTCCAGACCCGCGGACGTCTGCGCGGCGATCGCGCCGCGCTCATCGAGCAGCACCGCCTTCACGCTGGAGGTGCCGATATCAATACCTAGGTACAGGGGCCTGCTCCCGTCGTTGCGAGTGCCGCGATGGTAGCGATATCAATTCCGCAGTGTCAATTCATCGCGGCGGCGTGCGTGACTTCACGTTTCGCCGCCACGGATTTCATCCGCGCTCGGTTGTCGCAGCGGCGTGCTATCGCTACCATGTCCACGGGGATCACAGCGGCGGCGTCGTGACGCACTGTGTACTGTACAACGAGGGGAACATCATGTCGCCGATGCTCAAACGGCTTGCGCCGACCGCTTTCGTCTGGACCGCCTGCATCGCGCTCGCCTCGTGCAGCGCCTCGGGACCGCCCCCCGCGCGGACGGCTCGCCCGGCGCAGAAGCCTTCCTCGACGCAGAGGGCTCCCTCGGCGCAGACGACCCAGTGGCTCGGAACCTGGGCAGCGTCTCAGCAGATCCCCGAGCCCGACAACGCGCTGCCCGCCTCGGAGCTCACCCATGCGACGCTGCGCCAGATCGTCCACCTGACCGTCGGCGGCAAGACACTGCGGATCCGCTTCTCGAACCAATTCGGCAACAGCGCGCTGCGCATCGTGGCGGCGGACATCGCCCGCCCGGTGTCCCTGACCACCGGCGCGATCGACCAGTCCACCGTCAAGCCGCTGACTTTCAACGGCCGTCCCGGCGTGACGATTCCGCCCGGCGCGTCGTACTACTCCGATCCGGTGTCCTTCCCCGCCGCACCGCTGTCGAATCTGGCCGTGACGATCTACCTGCGCAAGCCGCCGAAGGGTGAGACCAGCCACCCGGGCTCGCGGGAGACGTCCTTCCTGGTACACGGCAATCACATCGGCGCAACGAAGTTGCCGCACGCAATGCGCTTCAACCATTGGTTCTTCCTCTCCGGCGTCGACGTCCGGACACATGGGCCCGCCGCCGCGATCGTCGCCCTGGGCGACTCGATCACCGATGGCCACGCGACGCCGAATAACAGCAACACCCGCTGGCCCGATGATCTCGCCCGGCGCCTGCAGGCCGATTCCGCGACACGCAACATCAGCGTGCTCAACGCCGGCCTGGGCGGCAACCGATTGCTGCGCTACGGCCTGGGTCCCGATGCGCTCGCACGCTTCGACCGGGACGTGCTCGGCCAGCCCGGGGTGCGCTACCTGATCGTGATCGAGGGGGTGAACGATCTCGGTGTCGCCACGATGCACCGACCGCTTTCGGCGGCCCAGAACGCCACACTGATCCACAACATGATTGGCGCCTATCGGCAGATCATCCTGCAGGCGCGCGAGCACCACATCAAGGTCATCGGCGGCACCATCACGCCGTTCAAGGGCTCGAACTACTATCACCCGTCGGCCGCCACGCTGCAGGATCGCAGGGAAATCAACGACTGGATCCGCGCGCCGGGTCATTTCGACGCGGTGATACACTTCGCGCATGCCGTGCGCGACCCGAAGCATCCGCAGCGGCTGCGCCCTATGTTCGACTCCGGTGACAATCTGCATCCGAATCCGGCCGGGTACGAGGCAATGGCCGATGCGATCCCGTTGTCGTTGTTCAAGCGGTCCACCGGGCCGAGCGGCGCCGGGCGATGAGCCCTCCGGGCGGGCGCAATCTGCACGCAACGGAGGCGGGCGGCGCCCGAGTATCGAGCCCCGCGAGACGCACGCTCGGCATGGTCCTGGTTGGCTGCTGCCTGCCCCTTGTCTCCCTCGCCGGCATGCCGAAAGTCGTCTTCACGCCGTGGCACGCCGACGGCATCTACCGCCTGGGCGCCGAAGCGGGCTGGACGGTGACGGTGCCCTCGGGCACACCCGACCCGCGTGGCCGCTTCGTCTACACCATCAAGCGGAATGATCTCGATGTGGTCAAGACGGGCAGCTTCTCGCTCGAGACCGGCAAAGCCCGCTTCGGCACGACGTTGGATACCCCGGCGATGCTGTACGTCGTCGTCGCCTACCAGCCCTCGCCCGCCGCGATCCCGCGCAAGGACCTCGCGACACTCGATCGCGAAGTGAATAAACGGCTGATCAAAGCCGATCCGTCCCTGCGCGCGGTATTCGCTCGCCACCCGCACGATCAGCCGCTCGCCCCGCGGTTTGTCTGCGCCGAGCTTCGCGTCACGACATTGGGCGCCGCCGTGGCGCCGACGCTGCTGCGCCCCTCGCTGCCGCCGCCGTCCAACTTCCGTGCCTTCTGGAGCGCCAAGCTCGCCGCCCTCGACCGGGTGCCGATGCGGGCGAAGCTCACTCCCCTGCCCACCGCTCAGGCGGGCGTGAAGCTGTTTCGCGTGCGTCTGAAGAGCCTGGGCTCCCAGGTGCGCGGCTATCTCGCGATGCCGGATCGCCCGGGAAAATTCCCGGCGCTCATCATATACCAGTATGCCGGTGTCTATCCGCTGAAGACCGCCTGGGCGACCAATCGCGCCGCGGAAGGCTGGCTGGCCTTTGATGTCGACTCGCACGACATCCCTCCGAACAGCGGCAAGGGCGTCCCGCAGAATTATCAGACCCTCGGCGATCGCAGTCCCGATACGTCGTACTTCCTCGACATGTATCTGCGCGACACGCGTGCGCTGCACTACATCCGGCACAGCCCGTACTGGAACGGCAAGACGCTGGTGCTGACGGGCATGAGCATGGGAGGCCAGCAGAGCCTGGCCACCGCGGGCCTCAATCCGGGCAAGGAGACCGCCGTGATCGTCGATGAGCCCTCGGGCGCGGACATGAACGGCCTGGCGCACGGACGCCGTCCGGGCTATCCGTTCTTCATGACCACGAATCCGGCCGTGCTGCGCACCGCGGAATATTTCGACACGGTCAACTTCGCCCCCTACATCACCGCGCCGACCCTGATCGCGATGGGATTCATCGATCCCATTGCGCCACCGGCGGGCATCTGGACGGAGCTCAACGAGATCCCCGCGCCCAAGGAAGCGGTGCCTCTGATCGACTCATCGCACATGAACATCACACCCGACGAGCAGGCGCCCTGGCTGCAGCGCTCCGAGGAGCTGCTCGCCGAACTTGCGCACGGCGGGACGTACGTGCCCAACCAGACACTGACCCGGCCGCCCACGATCCGCGTGCGTTGAAGTTTCCGAGGCTGGACGGTGAGTGCCGGCCGGCAATGACTTCGTCGTATCGCGCCTCGGCGCGGCGCATCACCGCGTGAGGGCTGTCTCTCCGCGAACCAGCGCCTCGACATCAGCGACGCCTGCCACGCTGAAATCCCCGGCCACCGAGTGCTTCAGACAGGCCGCCGCGGTGGCGAATTCGACGCTGCGCTGGGGATCGAAGCCGCTCAGCGCGCCATGCAGAACCCCGGCCGCGAAGGCGTCGCCGCTGCCGATACGCTCGACGATGTCGCGCAGCACGTACGTATGGGATCGGAACACGCCGTCCCGGGAGGCGTATAGGCCCGCAAGCTCCTGATCGTCCGCGGCCCGCTCCACGCGCGTGGTGGTCGCGATCCGCTGCACGGAGGTGAACCGCGCCATCGCGGCGCTTGCCAGGTTCTCGAAGACCTTCTCGGAGGCCGTGCCGCCGGCGAGCGGGGTGGAGCCGAGCATCAGCGCGAGGTCGTGCGAGTTGGCGAACAGCACCTCGGCGCATGCGGCGATCTCGCGCAGAATCGCGCCGGCATCGGCAGCGCGCGCCTTCCACAGCGAGGGACGGTAATTGCAGTCGAGCGACACTCGGATCCCACGCCCGCGCGCCGCCCGGACCCCCGCCAACAGCGCGCCCGACGCCTCGGCGCTCAAGGCGGCGGTGATCCCGGACACATGCAGCCAGCCCGCGCCCGCGAGCACGCTGTCCCAGTCCACGCCTTGCGCCATCGCGCGCGCGAAGGCCGAGTGCTCGCGATCATACAAAACACGCGCCGGCCGCAGCCCCGCGCCGCGCTCGAGAAAGTACAGTCCCATGCGCCCGGGCGCGAAGCGCACCGCGGTGGTATCGACCCCGTGGCGGGCCAATTCGCTCACACACAGTGCCCCCGTCGCGGTGTCCGCAACCACGCTGATCATCGCGCTCCGGTGGCCGAAATGGGCCAGCGCCAGCGCCACATTGGCCTCCGCGCCCCCGACGTACACCTGCAACTCGCTCGTGTCGCGCAGCAACGTGCCGCGCGGCGTCGCCAGCCGCAGCAGCATCTCGCCGAAACATACGATGCGGCTGTCCTCGCTCATGTTCGCCGTCCGACGGCACAGCCGAGTCGGCCGCCGCTCGCGTCCCCATCGCGCATCATTGGAGCACTCCTCTCTGGCG
>JAJYFU010000047.1 GCA_021790795.1 Pseudomonadota bacterium | reverse complement strand
ATCAGGACCGCACCGAACAACCGACCGGGAAGCGTCTGGAGGAGGCCCGCAAGGACGGTCAGATCCCCCGCTCGGCGGACCTGAGCAGCGCCGCGGTGCTCCTGGTCGCCGGCGCCGGACTGCGCATGTTCGGCGCCGGCGTCGGTAGCGCGCTCATGGCGCTGATGAGCGCGGGGTTGTCACTGCCGGCGGCGGCGGATTCCGCTCCGAAACGCGCCCTGGCAATCGCCGGCGACGAGGTTCTGCACGCGTTGGTCGCCTGCGCCCCGATACTCGGCCTGACCGTGGTGGCGGCGTTCGCCGCACCGCTGGCCCTCGGGGGCTGGAACTTCACCTTCCAGTCGCTGGCGCCGGACTTCACTCGCCTCGATCCCTTCGCCGGATTCGCTCGGGTGTTTTCCCCGCGCGGCGCGGTGGAGCTCGGCAAGGCGCTCGCGAAATTCCTGGTGGTCGCGGGTACCGCCTTGCTGGCGCTGCACATCGAGGCCGCTCGCATGCTGGCGCTCGGCCGCGAGTCGCTCGTGCCCGCGGTGATCGCGGCGGTGCGCCTGGTAGCGGATGCGCTGATGATCATGGCGGGCTCGCTCGGGCTGCTGGCGGCCGTCGACGTGCCGTGGCAGCTGTGGCAGCACCACCGCCAGCTGCGCATGACACGCGAGGAGGTGCGCGACGAGGCCAAGGAGTCCGAGGGCTCGCCCGAGACCAAGGGACGCGTGCGGCGCGCCCAACGTGATCTGGTCCGCCGGCGCATGCTGCACGACGTTCCCAAAGCCAACGTCATCGTCACCAACCCGACACACTTCGCCGTCGCGCTGCGCTACGAGGAAAACCGTATGCGCGCCCCGCGGGTCGTCGCCAAGGGCGCCGACCTCATCGCGGCCCGCATCCGCGAGCTCGCCTCCGAGCACTCGGTACCGGTGGTCGAGGCTCCGCCGCTGGCGCGCGCCCTGTATCACAACGTGGAAATCGGCGGCGAGATTCCCGCGGCGCTGTACGTCGCGGTCGCTCAGGTACTGACCTACATCTACCGGCTCAAGGCGTCCCGCTCGAGCGGCGCCGTACCGCCGGAGCCGCCGGTCATCGATCCATCAATCGAGAAACTCCGACACTGATCCATGAGCACGGCGACGAACACAGCGACCGCCCCGACAGCCTGGTCTCCGAATCTGCGTGGCATGCTGCGCGTCGGCATCGGCGTGCCGCTCGGCGTGCTGTGCGTCCTCGCCATGATCATCGTGCCGTTGCCGCCGGTGGCGCTCGACATCCTGTTCACGTTCAACATCGCGCTGTCGATCATCATCGTGATGAGCGTCTTCTACGTCTCCCGGCCGGTCGAGTTCGGCGTGTTCCCAACCGCATTGCTGCTTGCCACGCTGCTGCGTCTGGCGCTGAACGTCGCATCGGCCCGCGTCGTGCTGCTGCATGGCTACACCGGGCCCGGCGCCGCGGGCCACGTCATCGAATCTTTCGGCGAGTTCGTGGTGGGCGGCAACTTCGCCGTCGGCGTCGTGGTGTTCGTCATCCTGACGATCATCAACTTCATGGTCATCACCAAGGGCGCCGGCCGCGTCTCCGAGGTGAGCGCCCGCTTCACCCTGGACGCCATGCCCGGAAAGCAGATGGCCATCGACGCCGATCTCGCCGCCGGTCTGATCACCCAGGACGAGGCGCGCATGCGGCGCACCGACATACGCGCCGAGGCGGACTTCTACGGCGCCATGGACGGCGCCAGCAAGTTCGTGCGCGGCGATGCGATCGCCGGCATCCTGATTCTGCTGATCAACATCATCGGCGGCCTGGCGATCGGCATCCTCGGCCACGGCATGGCGCTCACCGCCGCTCTGCACACCTACACGCTGCTCACCATCGGCGACGGCCTGGTCGCACAGATTCCCTCGCTGTTGCTCTCAACCGCCGTCGCGGTGATCGTCACCCGCATGTCGCGGCCACAGGACGTAGGCGGAGAACTCGGCAAGCAGCTGTTCGGCAATCCGCGCACGCTCGCGGTGGCCGGCGGACTGCTCGGCGCTCTGGGGCTGATTCCCGGGATGCCGAGCGTCGCGTTCCTGCTCATGGCGGGCGTGTGCGGCGGCGGCGCCTACCTCACCCGCAGGCGGATCGCCCGTGCGGCGGCCGCGCCGCCGGCGCCCATGCCCACGGTGGCTTCGGAGTCGCGCGATCTGTCCTGGGAGGATGTCAAACCGGTCGATCCGGTCGGGCTCGAGGTCGGCTATCGCCTGGTCTGTCTGGTCGACAGCAAGGGTCAGGGCGCGGATCTGCTGGCCCGGGTGCGCGGCGTGCGCCGCAAGATATCTCAGGAACTCGGCTTCCTGCTGCCCGCGGTGCACATCCGCGACAATCTCGATCTCCAGCCGAACGTGTATCGCATCAATCTCAGCGGCGTACCCATCGGCGAGAGCACCGTGTATCCGGACAAGGAGCTCGCGATCAACGCCGGCAGGGTATTCGGACCTCTGCAAGGCGTGGCGACGCAGGATCCGGCCTTCGGCATGGAGGCCGTCTGGATCGAACCGGGCAATCGCGATCACGCCCAGGCGCTGGGCTACACCGTCGTCGATCCGAGCACGGTGATCGCCACGCACCTCTCGTTCATCCTGCAGTCGCATGCCCACGAGATTCTCGGCCATGAAGAAGTGCAACAGCTGCTCAATACCCTCGGCAAGAGCGCGCCAAAGCTGGTCGAAGACCTCGTACCGCGCGTCGTGCCGCTGGCCGTTCTGGTACGCGTATTGCAAGGACTTCTCTCCGAACGCATTCCTATCCGCAACATGCGCGCCATCATGGAAACACTCGCCGAGCATGCTCCGAAGACCCAGGATCCCGCCCTGCTTCTGCCGCTGGTGCGCGTCGCACTCGGCCGGCAGATCGTGCAGGAGATCGCCGGCGTCTGCGCGGAGCTGCCCGTCATCACCTTCGAGCCGGACCTGGAACGGCTGCTGCAGGGCTCCTTGACCGCCAGCAGCGCCGGCGCCGGACTCGAGCCGGGGCTCGCCGAGCGACTGCAACAACGCGTTGGGGACGCCGCCCAGCGTCAGGAAGGCGCGGGCGCGGCGCCGGTGCTGCTGGTGCCCCCGCCGCTGCGCGCCGCCATGGCGAAATTCCTACGTCCCGCACTGCCGGCGCTGCATGTGCTGGCCTGGAACGAGATACCCGACAACCGCAAGGTCCGCGTCGTTACCGCGGTCGGCAGGTAGCCCATGAAGATCGTACGACACACCGCTCCCGAGATGCGACATGCGCTGCGCGCGATCCGCGAGCAGCTCGGCGAGGATGCCGTGATACTCTCCTCGCGCCGCGGACCGAACGGCGTGGAAGTAACCGCTGCGGTCGACTTCGACGCCCGGCGGCTCGAGGACGTCGCACCCGCCGAGGCCGTGCCCCCGAGCGGCGGCGCCGATCACGGTGCGGATTCGCTGTCCATTCCCGGACCGACGCCCTCGGCCGAGGCGATGGGCCATGAGCTGAAGACCCTGCGCCGGATCCTCGAGACGCAACTTGCGCAGCTCGCGTGGAACGAGCGCTCGCGCCGCAATCCCGTACACACCGAGCTGCTGTGCGAGCTGTCGGAGATCGGCGTCGCCCAGGATCTGGCGGATCACCTCATCGGCCAGCTTCCGGCCGGCGTAGACCTGCTGCAAGGCCGCCGGTTCGCCGTCGCGGGCCTGTCGCAATACCTGCAGGTCACCGGCGACTGTTGGCTCAACGACGGTGGCCGCGTCGCCTTCGTCGGCGCCACCGGCGTCGGCAAGACCACCGTGCTCGCAAAGCTCGCGGTGCGCTGGATGCTGCGTCACGGCCCGAAGGAGTTGGCGCTCGTCGCCTCCGACACCGTACGCATCGGCGCCCAGGATCAGATGCATGCGCTCGGCCAGCTGCTCGGCGTGCCGGTGCACGTCCCGGAGCGCTTCGAGGCATTACCGGAGCTGCTCGCGCGCCTTGAGCGCCACCGGCTCGTACTGATCGACACACCCGGAACCAGCGTGCGTGACACTCAATTCGAGGCGCGCCTCGCCGTCCTGGCCGCGTGCGGACCGGCGCTCGGGCCTGCGCTCGTGCTGGCCGCGAGCACGCAGGCCGGCGCGCTCGAGGAAACCATCGAGCGCTTCAAGCCGTTGAAGCCCGCCTCCTGCGTGCTGACCAAGACGGACGAGGCGGCCAGCCTCGGCGGCGCGCTCTCGGCGCTGATCCGCTCGCGCTTGCCCGTCTCGTACGTGAGCGACGGCCAGCGGGTTCCCGAGGACCTGCGCCCGGCCCGCGCGCTCGAGCTGGTCACTCAGGCCATACGCCTCGCCAAGACCAGCGGCGCCGCCGCGGACGAAGACCTACTGAGACGACGATTCGGAAAGCTCGCCCATGCAAACACCTGAACTGAGCCTGATCAACAACGCGAAACTGAAGGCCCTGGCGCAGCCCGTGCAGGTGATCGCGGTCACCGGGGGCAAGGGCGGCGTTGGCAAGACGAGCGTCGCGATCAATCTCGCCACCGCGCTCGGCAGGCACAAGCGCGTAGTGCTCCTCGACGGCGATCTCGGACTCGCCAATGCCGATGTATTCCTCGGGCTCTCGCCACGCTACACCCTCGCACACGTGCTCAGCGGCGAGCGCACGCTCGATGAGGTGCTGGTGCGGGCGCCACAGGGCTTTCAGATCGTACCGGCCGCCTCCGGCGCCGCCGATCTGGCCAACATGGGAACCGCCGAGCATCTGGGACTGGTACGCGCCTTCAGCTCCCTCGCCGAGCCGCTCGAGACGCTGATCGTCGATACCGCCGCGGGTATCGCCCACGGTGTGTTGCAGTTCGCCCAGGCTGCGCAACAGGTGCTGGTGGTCATTTGCGACGAGCCGGCCTCGCTCACCGACGGCTACGCGCTCATTAAAGTGCTCAGCCGCGGTCACGGCGTCACGCGCTTCCGCGTGCTCGCCAACCGGATGCGCGGCCCGGGCACGGGCCGGGAGCTGTTCCAGCGCTTCGAGCGGGTGACCACCCGTTTCCTCGACGTGGTGCTCGAGTTCGCCGGAGAGATTCCCGAGGACGACTACCTGCAGCGATCGGTGCGCGAGCAGCGTCCGGTCTGTGACGCTTATCCGGCGAGCAGCTCGGCGCGCGCATTCAAGAAACTGGCGGACGCGGCCGATACATGGCCAGTACCGTCTGGTCCGCGCGGGAACATCGAGTTCTTCGTGGAGCGGCTGGTGCGGCGTGGAGCGGCGAAACTGGCGGTGGTGCCATGAGCGCGGCAAGCGCCTATACGGCGGTGCGCAGCGTGGCCGAAACGCCCGATGCCGCCGCTCTGGTGACGCGGCACGCGGAGCTGGTCAAGCGCATCGCCTACCACCTGGCCGGGCGCTTGCCGCCCTCGGTGGAGATCGACGATTTGATGCAGGCCGGAATGCTGGGGTTGCTCGAAGCGGCCTCGAACTATGCCGCGGGCCGCGGCGCGAGCTTCGAGACCTATGCCGGCATCCGCATTCGCGGTGCGATGATCGACGCGTTGCGCAAGCTGGACTGGGCGCCGCGCTCGGTCCATCGCAAGGCGCGCGCCGTGGCCGCCGCGGTCCAGGAGATCGAACGCAGCACGGGGCGGGATGCGCGCGATACGGAAATCGCCGCGCAGCTCGGCGTCACGCTCGAGGAGTATCACTCGATCGTGCAGGACACCGCGAGCTGCCGCCTGGCGACACTCGACGATACGGCGGTGGCGGTCGAAGGCGAAGCCGACCCGTTTCTCGAGACCGCCGACGGGGAATTCAAGCAGGCTCTGGCCGAGGCCATCGCCGGCCTGCCGGAGCGTGAAAGGCTGGTGATGTCTCTCTATTACGGCGAGGGACTGAACCTGAAGGAAATCGGCGCGGTCTTGCGGGTGACCGAATCGCGCGCCTGTCAGTTGCACGGCCAGGCGCTGGTGCGGCTCAAGGCGCGACTGGGAAATTGGCGTGAGGGTCCGCTAGGGGCCGGGACAGCGAGGCGAGACAGTCAGTGAGCAAAGATCTCAAATTTCTCGTGGTCGACGATTTTTCAACCATGAGGCGGATCATCAAGAATCTCCTCAACGATCTCGGCTATCCGAACGTCACCGAGGCCGACGACGGAAAAACGGCCCTGCCGATGCTGCAGGCCGGCGAATTCGACTGCCTGATCACCGACTGGAACATGCCGGGCATGCCCGGACTCGATCTGATCAAGGCCGTGCGCGCCGACGCGCGTCTCGCCAAGCTGCCGGTGCTGATGCTGACGGCGGAAGCCAAGCGCGACCAGATCGTCGAGGCGGCCCAGGCCGGCGTGAACGGCTACGTCATCAAGCCGTTCACCGCCGAGACGTTGAAGGAAAAACTCGACAAGATCCTCGGCGCCGCCGGGAAGTGAGCTAGACATGTCAAACTTCTCCGTGTTGACGCGCGAATACGGCGCATGCGTGGATGCGCTGAGCGAGGCGTTCGGCAAGGCCGACGAGGACGCGTTCTTCGCCGCCGTCGATCATATCGTGCACATGCGTGAGCCGAGGATGCTCGGCGAAATCCGTAAATTGACCGGCGGCCTGCAGAAGGCGCTCGAGCGCTTCAGCATCGAGTCGCGCCTGGCGGACTTCGCCGAGCACGAGATTCCCAGTGCTCGCGCCCGTCTCACCCACGTCATCAACATGACCGACGATGCGGCGCATCGCACACTCGACCTGGTCGAGCGCTCCGGCCCGCTCGCCGACCGCGTCGCGCGCGAGGCGAGCGCGCTGATCGAGACACTCACCGCCTATCGCGAGCGGCCGGCGCCAGCCGGCTTCGAAGGCGTGACGCGCTCGATCGAGGCCTTTCTGCCCGTGGTGCGCACCGTCGAGGCGTTTCTGCCCGCGGCCCGCGGCGACTGCGAGCAGATCCGGCGCAATCTCGCCGACGTGCTGCTCGCCCAGGGCTACCAGGATTTGACCGGACAGATCATCCGCAGCGTCATCAAGTTGGTGGAGGAGCTGGAACAGACTCTGGGAAGCCTGACACGGCTCTCCGGTGACATGGTCGAGCATACGACCCTCGGCGAGAACCCCTGCGCCGGACACGGTCCGGTCGTTCCCGGCGTCACCCGCGGGGAAGTCGCCTCGGCACAGACCGATGTCGATGAGCTCCTGTCGGGCTTCGGCATGTAAGGGGCGTCGGTGGACATTCTGAGCATCGTCGGACTGGTGCTCGCCGTAAATGCCGTGCTCGTCGGCGCACTGCTGCGCGGCGCCGGGGTCATGGCGTTGGTGTCCCTCGAGGCCCTGGTGGTCGTCGGCGGCGGCACGATCGCCGCCATTCTCGTGCAGACGCCGCTGCCGGTGATGCGCCGCGCGCTCGGCATCTTCCCCTGGGTCATGCGCCCGCCGCCACGCGACGGCAACCACCTCATCGCCAAGATCGTCGGCTGGAGCAACACCGCGCGCAAACAGGGTCTGCTCGGACTCGAGCCGCTGATCGAGCGCGAGCCCGACGAGTTCACCCGCAGGGCCCTGCAGATGGTCGTCGACGGAACGGAACCGGAGAATATCAGCAACTCCCTGTACGTCGACGTCAACATGCGCGAGCATGCCGACATCGCCGCGGCGAAGGTGTTCGAAAGCGCCGGTACGTACGCGCCGACCCTCGGCATCATCGGCGCAGTGCTCGGTCTGATGGCGGTACTGCAGAATCTGACCGACCCGAGCCGCCTCGGCCACGGCATCGCGGCGGCATTCACGGCCACCGTGTACGGTATAAGCTTCGCCAACCTGTTCTTTCTCCCGGTGGCGGCCAAACTCAAGGGCATCATTCACCGGCAGACGCAATTCCGCGAGATGGTCATCGACGGCATGCTCGGCATCGCGCAGGGAGAGAACCCGCGCGCCATCGAAACCAAGCTTCAGGGATACCTGCACTAGGCGTGGATCATGCATGAACGATCTGATATCCCCCTGGCGGACCGCCGCGTCGAGTCGGCCTTCCCCGCGCGCCGTGAGCCCTTTGCACCTCGAGGTCCCCGCTTCCCGCAAGCCCCGGGTTTACATCCCCGTACACGCGTTGGCCGCATGCGGCGAACCCGGCCGGGCCCGCGCAAAGTCATCCTCTCGTTCGGCAACCGGGGAAACCGCCCGCTTCGGTCCTGCCCCGCTGTGGCGCTATCGCGCCTCGTGATCCGGTTCGGTCAGCGCTATGCGTAGGCTACGACGCCACGAAGAGCATACCAATCACGAGCGCTGGGCGATCCCCTACGGCGATCTGCTCACCCTGCTGCTCGCGTTCTTCGTCGTGATGTATTCGATCTCGTCGGTCAACGCCGGCAAGTACCGCGTGCTGTCGAACTCCCTGTATGCGGCGTTCCGCGGCCAGCCACGTTCCGCCGATCCCATCCCGGTTGGACGCAAGACGCCGGGCGACGGCGCCGGCATCCACATGAACACCGTCCAGCAGCGCCTCCTGACGCAGCAGCCCACCATCCATCTCACGCCCACGTCGACGACGTCCGCAGGAACGCGGGCGCCGCCGCACAGCTCGCCGATCAAGAGCGGTCCGACGCTCGCTGAGGTCACAGCCGGCGTCGAGAGTGCGATGCGCGCTCTGATGCGCGCGCACGTGGTCGAACTGAGCCGCAAACCAGGCATGCTCGAAGTCAGATTTCGCAGCGACATCCTCTTCCCAAGCGGCAGCGCCCGACTCTCTTCCACCGCAATCGCGGCGATCAGGCGATTGGCCGGAGTCCTCCGGGGCTTTCCCAACCCCGTGCGCGTCGAGGGATTCACGGACAATGTACCGATCCGCACCGTGCAGTTCGCCTCGAATTGGGAACTGTCGGCGGCACGGGCCGGAAGCGTCGTGCACGTGCTCTCGGTGCGCGGCGTTGCGCCTAAGCGGCTCGCGGTAATCGGCTTCGGCGATCAGAAGCCGATCGCGAGCAATGCCACCGCAGCCGGCCGTGCCGCAAATCGGCGCGTCGTGGTGGTCATCCTCTCCTCCAGAGTCGGGAAACACACCGATCCGGCCTGGCTGCCCGGCGACGGCACCTGACCTTCCGGGTCCGCACATCCCTGCCTCGCTGCCCGTTGCCGCGGCGCGGCGCCGATGGCATCGCCCCAGCCGATCCGGCTGGCACGGAAGCTGCAGACTCCCGGGGAGTCCGCCTGAGCTGGCGACGGATTTCCGTCGCCGCGGCGACAGCGCGCCATGTTGTGTGACCGACTTCACAGGAGCCGCGGCCATGAGCCTCACAAATCTGTCGAACATCGACTTCCTTCTCATCATGGGAAGGGCGGTCTTCCTGGTGTTCTCTTTCGCACTGGCCGCCGTGACCTTCACCGGCTGGCGCCGCGCCGCGCGGCGCCAGAGCGAGCAGATGCAGGCCCAGAATCTGGCGCTGCTCGAGCAGCTCGCCCAGATCTGCGCTCGATTGGACTCGACCGATCAGCAGGTGCGGCAGCTCGGCGAGCAGCTCGAGCATTCCGCGGCGCGCTCGGCGTCGGTCACGCGCGCCGCGCCCGGCTACCAGATCGCGATCCGCCTGGCGCGCAGCGGCGCCAGCGCCGATGAGCTCGCCGGGGGATGTGGATTGACCCGAGCGGAAGCCGATCTCGTACGACGGCTGCACGGACCATCCCAAGGGGAACTGCGTCAAGCATCCTAGTCCCGCCCCTCAAGGATGCCGGCCTCGGGCCGATAGTGTCGCTGATTATGAAAGACCGCTCCCGATCCAAACCGGCCCGCAAGTCCGAGCGCGGCCGCTCGGGCCGCATTGGCGCGCGCAGCCGCACAAGGTCCGCGCGACCTGATTTACTCATGCTGCAGGACTGTTGCACCCTGGCGGAGGCCGACGGGCTGAGAGACACGCTGTGCGCGCTCGCCGCCTATCCCGAGCCGGTGATCCTCGACGCCGCGGCCGTCCAGCGAGTCGACACGGCAGCGTTGCAGCTGCTCGCGGCGTTCGTTCGCGATCGGCGTCTCGCCGGCCGGACCGTGCGCTGGCAAACCCCCTCGCCGGCGCTGGAGGCGGCCGCACGGCTGCTCGGCATGGACTCGATGCTCCAGCTCGACGGAGCCGCACGATGACCGTGGACCTGACCCAGTTCCACGAAGCCTTCTTCGAAGAAAGTTTCGAGGCTCTCGATGCCATGGAGGCGGCGTTGCTGAAACTCGACGTCGGCGCGCCCGAGCCTGAGCTCATCAATACCATCTTCCGTGTCGCCCACTCGATCAAAGGTGGCAGTGCGACTTTCGGCTTCAGCGAGATCGCCTCCTTCACCCATAGTCTCGAGACGCTGCTCGACGAGTTGCGCAGCGGCACGATGCCGGTCACCCCCGAGGTCTCCGATCTCCTGTTGAAATCGGTCGATGTGCTGCGCGCGATGCTGCGTGCGATGCAGGCCACCCGGCCCATCGATGCCCAGCGTGTCTCGGACCTGCAGTTCGATCTCGAGGTGGTGATTGCCCGCAAGAATGCACCGCTCGCCGCGCCCGCCAGGGAAGCTCCCGCGACGCCGTGCGCCGCGGACGAAACCCCGCCGGTCTGGCAGGTTCGCTTCCGTCCCTACCGCGAATTGCTCGCGCGCGGCAACGACCCGCTGCGCCTGTTCCGCGAACTCGGCGGGCTCGCCGAGGTCCGCGTGCAGATCGACGCACAGAACCTGCCGCCGCTCGCGGACATTCAACCGCAGGACTGCCATCTCGCCTGGACGCTCGAGGTTGCCGGTCGAATCTCCGAGGAGGAGATCCGTCAGGTCTTCGATTGGGCAGAAGGAGACTGCGAGCTCCTCATCCAACGCGCCCCAGCCGAGCCCCCCGGGCGCGCCCCTGCGCCCACCGCGGCACCAAATCCCGCACCCGCGCGGGACGACACACCGGCAACGCCCGCCTCGACGCCCGTCGGCGAGCCGCCCGCAAAGCCTGAATCGACGCTGAGTGCGCTCGGCGACTCCGGCTCCATTCGCGTCAGCGTCGAGAAGATCGACGAACTGATGAATACCGTCGGGGAGCTGGTGATCACCCAGGCGATGCTCAGCCAGCTCGGTGGACAATTCGAGGGGCCGCGGGCCGAACAGCTGCGCGCCGGTCTGGTCCAGCTCGAGCGCAACATGCGCGAGCTGCAGGAAAGCGTCATGCGCGTGCGCATGCTGCCGATCAGTTTCGTATTCAGCCGCTTTCCCCGCATGGTTCGCGATCTGGCGCACCGCCTCGGCAAGCAGATCGAGCTGAAGCTCTCGGGCGAGCAGACCGAGCTCGACAAGACGGTCCTGGAAAAGATCGGCGACCCGCTCGTGCACCTAGTGCGCAACTGCATCGACCATGGCATCGAGTCACCGGAAAGGCGCGCCGCGGCCGGAAAGAGCGCCGCGGGCACCGTCCACCTCGACGCCAGCCATCGCGGCGGCAACATCGCCGTGGAGGTCAGCGACGACGGCGGCGGTCTCGACAAGTCGCGAATACTCGCCAAGGCACGCGACCGCGGCCTGGTGGGCCCGAACGACGTTCTTTCCGACGCGGATATCTACGAGCTCATCTTCCTGCCCGGATTCTCCACCGCGGAAAAGACCACCGACCTGTCCGGCCGCGGCGTCGGCATGGATGTGGTGCGGCGCAACGTCAAGGAACTCGGCGGGAAGATCGAAGTCGGCAGCGAGTCTGGCCGCGGCTCGCGCTTCACCATCACGCTGCCCCTGACGCTCGCCATCGTCGATGGCCAGTCGGTGGCGGTGGGCAAGGAGATCTACATCGTGCCGTTGATCTCCATCGTCGAATCGCTGCAGCTGAAGGATGCTCAGGTCACCCGCCTGAGCGGCCAGGAGGAGGTGTTCTCGTTCCGCGGCGATTACCTGTCGATCATCCGCATGCACTCACTGTTCGGCGTTGACCCGCGCACGCGCGCG
The DNA here is from genome assembly GCA_021790795.1 of Pseudomonadota bacterium. Lineage (GTDB taxonomy): Bacteria > Pseudomonadota > Gammaproteobacteria > Steroidobacterales > Steroidobacteraceae > 13-2-20CM-66-19. Next base: position 7,297 of record JAJYFU010000047.1, on the reverse strand, counting down.
CTGCACGAAGGCTTGGTGGTGGTTGTCGAAGGCGATGGCCGGCGTGTCGGATTGTTCGTCGACGATCTGCTCGGACAGCAACAGGTCGTCATCAAGTCACTGGAAGCCAATTACGGGCACATCGACGGGGTATCCGGCGCCACCATCCTCGGCGACGGTTCCGTGGCCTTGATCCTCGATGTCCCCGGCCTGATTCACATCGCCTCGATGCGCGCGGCAGCCTGAATCGAGCGAGGAGCCACGACAATGCCGGCAAGCATGAACAACCATCTCGAAGCGGCCGTGAGCGAAGAATCACGCCAGGTCCTGACCTTCGTGCTCGGCGGCGAGACCTATGGCGTCGACATCCTGCGGGTGCAGGAGATCCGCGGTTGGTCCGCGGTCACCAAGATTCCGCACGCCCCCGCCCACGTGCTCGGTGTGCTCAACCTGCGCGGCTCGATCGTGCCGATCGTCGATCTGCGCATGCGATTCGCGCTCGGGCGCGCCGAGTACACCGGGATCACGGTCATCATCGTGATGTCCGTGGTCACACCGGCCGGCCGCCGCGACATCGGCGTGGTGGTCGACGGGGTCTCGGACGTGGTTGATCTCGACTGCACCGAGATCAAGCCGGCCCCCGAACTCGGCGCGGGCGGCGCCACAGATTACATTCTCGGACTCGCCTCGATCACCGATCGCATGGTCGTACTGCTCGACATCGACCGCTTGATCGGCCGTGATCTATCGGCGATGGCCGGCGCCGCGGGCGAGACGCATGACGCCGCGCGCCCCGGCGTCACTGCCGACCCCGCAGCGCCGCCGCCGGGACCCGGCGCACCGGCCGCCGATGCGGCGTGAATGGAGTTCGTCATGTCCGGTGCAAATCATTTTCCCTTGTCCTCTCGCTCGCTGCTGGCATTCGCCGCGCTGCCGGCGTGCGCCGTGAGTGCCGCGCTGATCGCCGGACTCGACGGACCCTGGGCGCTGTGGCTGCTCGCGGCGGCGCTGCTCGGCGGGGGAGTGCTGACCTTTCTCACCGGCCGCTCCACCGAGCGCGCCCTCGCCGGGGCGGTTGCCGCGGCACAGGCGCTCGCGGCAGGCCGCCTGGACGAGACGTCCGCACCGACCAGGCCCGGTCGGCTGGGCGCGCTCGGCGCGGCACTCGATTCCCTGCGCGTGAAGCTGCGCGCCGATCTGGAGCGATCGGCGCGCGAGAGCGCCCGGGCAGCTGCCGAACAGCCGGCGCCCTCGGCAGGCGCCGACAGCCATCTGGCGCAACAGGTTCAACTGACGATGCACGCGACGCGGACGGTGATCGAGGCGGCCATCAATGGCGATCTGGGCGGCAGACTCGATGCGCACAGCGACAACGCCGGCCTTCGCTCGATGAGCGACGGCATCAACAGCCTGCTCGGCAGCATGGCGCTCATCGTCCAGGGCACCCAATCGACCGCCGTACAGGTGAAACGGGCGGCCGACGAGATATTCACCAGCAACGACAATCTCGCCCGACGCACCGAGGAGCAATCGTCCTCGCTCGAGGAGACCGCGTCGTCGATGGAGCAGATGACCTCGACCGTCAAGCAGAACGCCGATAACGCCGCGCAGGCCAATCAACTCGCGCTGACGGCGCGCACGCAGGCCGAGCGCGGCGGGCTGATCGTCAATCAGGCGATCGCCGCGATGTCCGACATAAATCATGCGTCGAAGAAGATCGCCGACATCATCGGCGTGATCGACGAGATCGCGTTCCAGACCAACCTCCTGGCGCTCAACGCCGCGGTCGAGGCGGCCCGCGCCGGCGAGCAGGGCCGGGGCTTCGCGGTGGTCGCCAGCGAGGTACGCAGCCTTGCGGGCCGTTCGGCCACGGCTGCCAAGGAGATAAAGGGTCTGATTCAGGACAGCGTGCGCAAGGTCGAGGACGGCTCGGCCCGCGTCACCCAGTCCGGCCACACGCTCGAGGAGATCGTCACCTCGGTCAAGAAAGTTTCCGACATCGTCGCCGAGATCGCCGCTGCATCGCGCGAGCAGTCGGCTGGCATTGAGCAGGTGAACCGCGCGGTGATGCAGATGGATGAGCTCACACAGCAGAACGCGACGCTGGTGCGGGAAGCCACGGCCGCCGCACGCAACATGTCGGCACTGGCTCTAGGCCTCGATCAGAGCCTGGCCCGATATCGGCTGAATGGCCAGGCTCGAGCCGCGGCCGGCGCGCATGCGCCGCCACCGGCGCTGCCCAAGGCCGTCGGAGCATGACCTGATGCGGCTTCTCATCCTCGATAAATTGCGACTCTGGCAGAAACTCGCCCTGTTGGTGGCAGCGATGAGTCTGCCCGCCACCCTGGTCGGCTTCTTCTACCTGCGCTCCTCAGGGAACGCCCTGAGTCAGGCGCGCGCCGAGCTCGCCGGCAACGATTATCTGCGCGCCCTCGGCAATCTCTATGCGGACATCGCTGTCCATGAGCAGCGCGCCTACGCGCTCGCCAGCGGCGACGCCGCGAGCGCACCGGCCGTGCGTAACGCCGCGGAACGGACCGCTGCGGCGCTCGCACAACTGCGGCGGGTCGATGCCCGGCTCGGCGAACGCTTTGGCGTGCGTCGGGATTTTCGCGCGGCGGCCGCCCAGTGGCGCGCGTTGGCCGCCGCCGGCACGCAGACCTCGCCGGCACTGGTTGCCGCCGTGCACCAAAGGCTGCTCGCGCGGATCGAGCGCCTTGCCAGCGCGGTCGTTGCCGGCTCGCGCGTCGCCTCCGACCCCAACCAGCAGACTCGCAGCCTCATGGAGACCACCTCCGAGTATGTACCGGCGGCAATCAGCGCCGAAGCGGACCTGCGCCGGTACGCGGTCGATGCCGCGGCCAAGGGCTACCTCGGCGGCGGCGACCGCACCGGCATCGCGATCGCACGGGCCAGGCTGTTGGCGGATTTCAGCGCCATCAGGGATGCGCTCGAACAAGCGTCCGCGCGTGAGCGCGGTCCGCTGAGCGACGCTCTGGGCGCCGCCACCGCCCAGGCGAACCGGTTCTACCGCAGCGTGGCGCACCGGATCATCGACGCCGGGAGTCTCAAGATCCCGACGGCCGCGCTCTACGCCGACGGAACGGGCGAGCGCCGCGCACTGGCGAGACTGCTCGACGCGAGCAGCGCGGCCGCGGCCCACGCTCTGAGCGCACACATTTCCGCGCTGCGCACCGAGCGCGACGTCAACCTTGCGATCGTGCTGCTCGCCATCGCGCTGATCCACGCGCTCACCTGGACGACCGAGTATTCCCTGACCAGCCCTCTGCGGCGCGTGATCGCGGTATTCGGGCGCATCGCCACCGGCCACTACGACAGTGACATCGACGCGCGGCGCGGCGACGAGCTCGGCCAGGTGCTGCGGGCTCTGCAGGCCATGCAGGCGCAGCTGCGCGCGCAGCTCGAGAGCGAACGGCTGATCGCCACGGAGAACTCCCGCATTCGCCAAGCTCTCGACAAGACCTCGACGGGCGTACTGCTCGCCGACGCCGAGCACAGGATCGTCTATCTGAACGACGCGGCGCAGTCCGGCTTCGCCGGTCACGCCGACGCCTTCCGCACCGTGCTCCCCGGTTTCGACGCCGCCCTCCTGCGCGGCGCGAGCATGGATTCTCTAGCGACCTCCCCCGCCGAGGAGCGCCGGGCGCTCGATGCGCTGCGCAACGAGCGCATCGAGGAACGCAGCTTCGGCGGGTTCGACTTCCGTGTCACCACCAACCCGGTGCTCGGCCACGGCGGCGAGCGGATCGGAACGGTCATGGAATGGAAGGAACGCACTCAGGAGGTGGCCGTGGAGCGGGAGATGCAGGCGGTGCTGACGGCCGTGACCGGTGACGATCTCACGCGCCGCATCCGCCTCGACGGCAAGAGGGGCTTCTTCGCCGCGCTCGGCGCCGGCGTCAACCGTCTGGCCGACAATCTCGCGGAGGTCGTATCGCGGGTGAAGACCACGGCGCGCGAAATCGCACTCGGCGCCGAAGAGATCACCGTGGGCAATTCCAACCTTTCGACCCGCACCGAGGAACAGTCCTCCTCCCTGGAGGAAACGGCCTCGTCCATGGAACAGATGACCACTACCGTCAAACAGACCGCCGACAACGCGGCGCAGGCCAACCAGCTCGCCCTCGCCGCCCGCAATCAGGCCGAGCAGGGTGTCGCGGTGGTCGACAAGGCCGTCAAGGCCGTTACCGGCATCGATGAGTCGGCCCGGAAAATCGCCGACATCATCGGGGTGATCGACGCGATCGCCTTTCAGACCAATTTGCTGGCGTTGAACGCGGCGGTCGAGGCGGCCCGCGCGGGCGAACAGGGCCGCGGGTTCGCGGTCGTGGCGAGCGAGGTGCGCAATCTCGCGGGCCGGTCGGCGACCGCGGCCAAGGAGATCAAGAGCCTGATCCAGGACAGCGTCGTGAAGGTCGCCGACGGCTCGCGCCTGGTCAGTCAATCCGGCCAGACGCTCGGTGAGATCGTCGCATCGGTCAAGGCGGTCTCGGACATCGTCGCCGAGATCGCCGCGGCCTCGAGCGAGCAGTCCGCCGGCATCGAGCAGGTCAATCGCGCGGTCATCCAGATGGATCAGATCACCCAGCAGAACGCCGCACTGGTGGAAGAGACGATATCGGCCTCCCGGGTGATGACGGGCCAAGTGAGTGATCTGAACGAGACCCTGGGGCGCTTCCGCCTCGCCGGCGGCGGCGGCGCGGCGGCGAACCCGCCCGTCGGCCGCGCCATCGCCGCGGACGCGCCGGCGCGGCTCGCCGTCGCGGCCGGAGACGGGCGATGACCTCCATTGGAGCTTTGCATATGAATCCGCACCTGGACCGCGCGCCATGCAGCTGTTGAACCGTCTGAAACTGTGGCAAAAGCTGCTGCTGCTGGTGGTCACGATGGCGGCGCCGACGGTGCTGCTGGGCGCATTCTATCTGCGCTCCGCCAACCTCGAGGTGAGCCGGGCGCGCAACGAGCTGCAAGCGGCGCGCTACACGCATCGGCTCGGCGCGGTGCTCGCCGAGGTATCCAACCATCGCAGCCAGGTTTTCGCGCTGCTCACCGGCGATCGCAGCCGCGCCTCCGATGTCGCGGCCTCGCAGGCACGCATGAAGACGCTGATCGCGCGTGTGAACGCGATCAATTCAATCGCCGGCAACGCGTTCGGCGCCTCCGCCGGCTGGCATAGGATCGAGAATGAATGGACGGCCCTGGAGCGCGGTGAAGCGAAGCTGACGGCCGATCAGGCTGTCCGCAAGCACGACGTGCTGATCCGTCACATCGTGCTCCTCGGGCACCTGGTGGTCGCCCACTCGGCGCTGAACGTCGACCCCTCCCCACGGACCGCGGCGCTGATCCAGGTCGCCACACGCGACGTACCTGGCGCGCTGATCGCCGCCGGTGAAGTGCAGTGGTATGCGACCAGCGCCGCCATCAAGGGCTACCTGGGCGGCGGCGACCAGCGCGCGTTGCAAATCTACCATCGGGAGGCACTGGCGGATTTCGGGCGGGCGGAGCGTGATCTCAACGGTGCCTCGGACCATGCGCGCCGAAGGATCCGACCGCTACTCAACGCGGCGCTCGCATCGTTCAATGCCTCTTTCGGCGTCATCCGGCGGCGCATCCTGCGGGCGCACAAAATAACAATCACGTCCGCCGAGCTGTTCGACGCTTCGACGAGCGTCTCGGCGAGCCTGCGGCGCCTGCTCGATGCCAGTTATGCGACTATGGACACCTCCGTGCGGCATCGACTGAGCGAAGTCACCGCCTCGCGGGCGGCCAGCCTCGGCATAACACTGCTTGCCCTTACCTTCGCCCTGGCGCTCTCCTGGATGATCGCCGGCAGGCTCGCGGCGCTGATCGGCAAGGCCATTGCCGTGTTCGAGCGCATCGCGACGGGTCGATACGACAGCCGGATCGACGCCAAGGGCGCGGACGAACCGAATCAGGTGCTGCGCGCACTGGATGGCATGCAGACCAAGCTGCGCGCTCAGATCGATCAGGAGCGGCTCGTCGCAGCGGAAAACGCCCGTATCCGCCAGGCGCTCGACAGCGTCTCATCGGGCGTCATGGTGGCCGACAGCGACCACCGCGTCACGTATCTCAACCCGGCGCTGCAGAAGGTGCTGGGCAACGCGGAAGCCGCAATCCGCAAGGACCTTCCGGCATTCAGCGTCGCGTCCGTTCGCGGCGCGAGCATCGATCAATTTCATCGGAATCCAGCCCACCAACGCGGCGTGCTGGGGAAGCTGACGCAGGCGGTTCGCACTACTTTCACCCTCGGCGGACATACGTTCGCCGTGACGCTGAATCCCGTGACCGGCGACCGCGGCGAGCACATCGGCACCGTCACCGAATGGTTCGACCGCACCCAGGAAGTCGCCGTGGAGCAGGAGATGCAGCGGATGCTCTCCGCCGTGGTCTCCGGTCAGCTCGCAGAACGCATCGATCTGGCGGGCAAGAGCGGCTTCTTCGCGGCAATGAGCGCGGGCGTCAACCGTCTTGCCGACACCACGGTCGAAGTCGTCACGCGGGTGAAGCAGGTGGCAAACGAAGTGCACCGCGGTGCCGCCGAGATTTCCTCCGGAAGCGCCAATCTGTCGCAACGCACCGAAGAGCAGTCCTCATCCCTCGAAGAGACGGCCTCATCGATGGAGGAGATGACCACGACCGTCAAGCAGAATGCCGACAACGCCGCGCGGGCCGATCAGCTCGCCGTCGCGGCGCGCGACCAGGCCGAGAAGGGCGGCATCGTGGTGAGCCAGGCCGTGGCCGCAATGAGCGACATCAACGAGGCCTCGAAGAGAATCGCTGACATCATCGGTGTGATCGACGAGATCGCCTTTCAGACGAATCTCCTGGCGTTGAACGCCGCGGTGGAGGCCGCCCGCGCCGGCGAGCAAGGTCGCGGCTTCGCGGTCGTCGCAAGCGAGGTGCGCGGTCTGGCGGGCCGCTCGGCCACTGCGGCCAAGGAGATCAAGGAGTTGATCCAGGACTCGGTGCGCAAGGTCGAGGATGGCTCGGTTCTGGTCACGCAATCCGGTCAGACGCTCGAGAAGATCGTCGCAGCCGTCAAGAAAGTCTCGGATATCGTCGCGGAGATCGCCGCCGCTTCCCGCGAGCAGTCCGTGGGCATAGAGCAGGTCAACCGCGCGGTGATGCAGATGGACGAGCTTACACAGCAGAACGCGGCGCTGGTCGAGGAGGCCACGGCGGCGTCCCAGTCGATGGTCGAGCAGGTCCGCGGACTCAACGATATGTTGGCGCGCTTCGACGTCGGCGCCACCGACGCCGCGCTCGCCGGCGCCGC
>JAJYFU010000046.1 GCA_021790795.1 Pseudomonadota bacterium | reverse complement strand
CGATCCGTTCAGGAGATCTTCGCCCACTATCCGGTGTTGCGGCGTTAGGCGCCCGGCGCTCCCGGCGCGTGCCAGTCAGTCACCCGGTCGCGCCAATCAGGTCGGGGCGCTTGCGCGTCCCGACCCTGCGCCTCGGTGCCGATGTAGAGAAACGCCACCAGCGCATCGGCAGGCGCAATACCCAGGGCGCGCTTCACCTCATCGTCGTACGCGGCGCCTCCGGTCTTCCATACGGCATTGAACCCCAGCGCGCGCGCCGCCAATAGAATGTTCTGCGCAGCCGCGCCCGCCGACAGTATCTGCTCGATCATCGGCACGCCGGAACGGGGATCCTTCACGGCCGCCACGACGATGATGAGCGGGGCGCGAAACGCCTTCAATCGCTCCCGCTCGAGCGCCTCGGGACTCGAGGCCGGGCGCACGCGGCGCAACTGATCGGCGAGCAGCGCGCCAAAGTGCTCGCGCGCCGCGTCTCGGATCACGATGAATCGCCAGGGGCGCAGCCGGCCGTGATCGGGCGCACGCGCCGCACTGGCCAGCAGCAGCTCCAGTGCCGCGGCGTCGGGTCCCGGCTCATGCAGCGCCGTCGCCGAGCAGCGGCTCAAGAGAAGATCGATCGCCTCCATGGATCGATCATGACACAATTCAGGCACATTCCGTGTACAGTCCCGCTATGGATTCCGCTGATCTTCACGCGCTGCGCACCGCGATCCGCTGCATTCCCGACTACCCGAAACCCGGGATTCTGTTTCGGGACATCACCACGCTGCTCGGCGACGCGTCGATGTTCCAACTCGCCGTCGCGGAGCTGTCACGGCCCTGGGCCGATCGGCAGATCGGCCACGTCGCCGGCATCGAGGCGCGCGGATTCATCCTCGGCGGCGCGGTTGCGCACCGGGTCGGCGCCGGCTTCATTCCCATCCGCAAGAAGGGCAAGCTGCCGCACGAAACGGTGCGCGTGGCGTACTCGCTCGAGTACGGTCTCGACGAGATGGAGATGCACCGCGATGCCATCGAGCCGGGAGAACAGGTTCTCCTGATCGACGATCTGATCGCCACCGGCGGAACTGCGGAAGCCGCCGTCAAGCTGCTGCGCGCGCTCGGGGCGGAGATCCTGGCGGCCTGCTTCGTCATCGACCTGCCGGAGCTCGGCGGTGCCCGCCGCCTGGAAGCCCTCGACGTGCCCGTCCACAGCCTTGTCGCTTTTCAGGGACAGTAGTGCGTCACAACATTACGTTCTGGTCATCCACGGTCGCGGCGCAGCCCTTGCTGCGATAATCACTGCCGTTCCGGTGCCGACCGCCCGGGGCACTCGTCAACCGCTCAATCTCTCGTTGGAGACGTCGATGTTCAAGAAGCTCGTCCCTGTCCTCGGTGCGTTGCTGGTCGCCGGCTCTCTGGCGGTCGCGCCCGTTGCCGCCGTTGCGGCTCCGGTCACGCCCCCGCACCATGTCGTGAAGAAAGCCATGCACAAGGCCTGGGCCCACAAGGGCGCCATGCAAAAGAAGTGGGCTCACAAGAAGTCCTGGGCTCATAAGAAATGGACTCGCAAGGAAAGCGCCATGCACAAGAAGTGGGCGTCCAAGAAGAAAGCCATGAAGCACACGATGATGAAGAAGAAACCCGGCTAAGCCGCACGGCTGATGACTCGAGGAGAGCCCCGCCTTCGCGCGGGGCTCTTTCGTTTGGGCATCCCGCAGTGGCACGACGGACGTATCCGGACGCTGCGCGGAGCGATCGCCCGGGCCGGCATCCCACCCCCGGCGCCGCGCCCAGCGTGAGCGTGTCGCTCACCGGACGGGCCGCGGCCTACGCTACAATCCCATCCTCCGGTGAACCGAAGTGACATTCAATTTCCGCCCGAGCACGCGGCCCTGCGCGCCGACGTGCATGCACTCGGGGAGCTGATCGGGCAAATCCTGCGCGAGCAAGGCGGCGAGGCCCTGTTCGAGCTGGTCGAGCTCGACCGCCGCGCGGCCATCGCCCGACGCGAGGGCGATCCGCAGGCCGCCGCCGAGCTTTGCGCCTCCGTTCGCGATCGTTCGCCGGCGCTCGCCCGGGATCTGCTGCGCGCCTTCTCCATGTGGTTTCGCACGATGAATCTGGCCGAGAGCGTGCACCGCATCCGCCGGCGCCGCGAGTACTTCCGCGACAGCGAGCACCCGCAGCCGGGCGGCGTGGAAAGCGCCATCGCCGAGCTGCGCCAGCGCGGCATGAGTCTCGAGGAAACACTCGCGCTCATCGGCTCGCTGCACATCGAGCCGGTGTTCGCCGCCCACGCCCTGCACGCGGTGCGGCGCACGCTGCTGCGCAAGCAGCACCGCGTCGCGCAGCGGCTGCTCGAGCGCCTCGATCCGACACTGATACCGCAAGAGCTGCGCACCCTGTGGAATGCGATCCGCTTCGAGCTCACCACGGCGTGGCAGACCGAGGAGCTGCCGCGCAAGCAGCTCACGGTGGGCGATGAGCGCGAGCAGGTCGTGTTCTACCTGGTCGAAATCCTGTATCGCGTGGTGCCGGCGTTCTACGAGGAAATCGCGCTCGCGCTCGCCAAGGTCTTCGCGGTGCCGAGCGACTCGTTCGAGTTGCCCTGCATGCTGCGCTTCGGCTCATGGGTGGGCGGGGACATGGACGGTCATACCGACGTGCATGCCAAGACGATCCGCGAGACCATGGCACGCCACCAACACATGCTCCTCGGCGCCTACATCGCCGACTGTCAGAAGCTCGCCGACCGACTCTCGCAGGGCGAGCGGCGTATCGGCGTCTCGCGCAAGCTGAGCCAACGGATCGAGGACTACACACGGCTCGCCCCCGGCGCGCGCCCCGCCATGCTCGGTCGCCGGGATCGCATGCCCTACCGCTTGTTCCTCTCGCAGCTCGTGCTGCGCCTGCGCGACACCCAGGAAGGCAGTGGCAACGGTTACGCCAGCGCGCGCCAGTTCCGCGACGACGTCCAGCTGATCGCCGAGAGCCTGCAGGCCAACCAGGGCGCGCACGCCGGCCTGTTTCAGATACGCCGCCTCCTGCGCCGCATCGACACCTTCGGCTTTCACCTGGCCTGCCTCGATGTCCGCCAGCACGCCAGCGTCCTGCATCGGATCATTGCGCAAGGGACCGACGATCCGCTCTGGCCGCGGCGCCCGAGCGCCGAGCGCGCCCGGGTGCTGATCGAGGCGCTGGAAAAAGACCTCGGGCCGCGCGTGGAGCTCGATGCGCTCGCGCGGCGCAACCTCGCGGTGTTCGAGACCTTCGCGCAAATGCGCCACCGCTACGGCGCCGAGGCGATCGGCTCGTTCGTCGTGAGCGGCACGGAGGGCGTCGATGACGTGCTCGCGGCCCTGCTGCTCGCCCGCTGGGCGTCCGTGTTCGACCGCGACACCGGGGAGGTCGCGCTGGACGTGGCCCCGCAGCTGGAATCGATCGCCGCGCTCGAGCGCAGCGGCGCGATCATGCAGCAATTGCTCGGCGAGCCGGTCTACCGGCGCCACCTGGAGAGCCGCGGCGGCCACCAGCACGTGCTGATCGGCTACTCCGACAGCAACATGGATGCCGGCCTGTGCGCCTCGCGCTTCGCCATCCATCAGGCGCAGCACGCGCTGGCCGAGACCCTCGGAGCCGCCCGCCAGCGGTTCACGCTCATGCACGTGCGCGGCGCCAGCCTGGCGCGCGGCGGAGGGCGCGTGGACCGGCTGGTGCGATCCGCACCCCCGGGAGTGATCGACCGCGCGCTGCGCCTGCGCGAGCAGGGCGAGACCATCAGACACGGGTACGGACTGCGCCCGATCGCCATGCGCACCCTGGAGCGGGCCTTCAACGCGCTCAGCCTGGCCGCTGGCGAGCGCTCCGCGCGCCCCACTGCGCCCGAGCACATGGCATGCGCCGCCACCATCGCCGCGGTCAGCCGCGACGTCTACCGTTCGCTGGTGTACGAGCAGCGCGGCTTCCACGAGTTCTTTCGCGCCGTGACGCCGATCGACGTCATCGAGCGCATGCAGGTCGGCTCGCGCACCGTGCACCGTCACGAGGGTGAAGGCATCGCCAAGCTGCTGCCGGTGCCGTGGGTGTTCGCCTGGACACAGACCCGCCATCTGCTGCCGGCGTGGTTCGGCGCCGGCTCGGGCTTGAAGGCCGCCACCGAGCGCCACGGCGCGCCCGTGCTGCGCGCCGCGTACGAGCAGTGGTACTTCCTGCGCAATCTCATCGACGACGTCGAATCGATGCTGGCGCGCGCGGATCTGGACATCGCCGCGGCCTACCACGCGCTCGTGCCCGAAGGGCTGCTGCGGTTCGCCGAGATCATCCGCGCCGAGTACCTGCTGACACGCGAGCAGGTGCTGAAGCTCAAGGGTGCCGCCGAGTTGCTCGACGGCGACCCGACGCTGCAACGCGGCATCCGCTTGCGCAATCCGTACATCGACCCGATGAACCTGATGCAAGTCGACCTGTTGGGGCGGTGGCGCGCCGGCGACCGCGCGGAACGCGAGCTGTTCGAGGCGCTGTTGGTGAGCATCGCGGGCATCGCACAGGGCCTGCAGAGCACGGGGTAGGCGGCGATGCTCCAGATCCAACCGGCCCGCGAGGCCGACGTAGCGCAGATCCTGCGGTTCATCCGCGAGCTGGCGCGCTACGAGCGCCTGGAACACGAGGTCATCGCCACCGAGGCCGATTTGCGCGCGGCCTTGTTCGGCGAGCGCCCCTTCGCGGAGGCGCTGCTCGCCCGCCTCGACGGCGCGCCGGCCGGCTTCGCGCTCTTCTTCCACAACTTCTCGACATTCACGGGACGGCCCGGGCTCTACCTCGAGGATCTCTACGTCACGCCCCCGGCGCGGGGGCGCGGGATCGGCCGCCAGCTGCTGCGGCACCTGGCGACTGTGGCCATCGAGCGACGGTGCGCCCGCGTGGACTGGGCCGTCCTCGACTGGAACACGAGCGCGATCGCCTTCTACCGCAGTCTCGGCGCGCAACCGCTCGAGGACTGGCGAGTATTCCGTCTCACCGGCGCGCCGCTCGAGCAACTTGCCGGCCGAGACGGCGGATGACGCGCGCCGAGGCGCGGATCTGAACCCGCGCTGAACCGCGCGGCGCGCACGCCGCCAACTCCCATCGCCGCGTCTTCTGAGGTAAGCTTCGCGCATCAGGACAGGTATGGTTGTATGTACCGCCTGGTCCACGAGCCGTGATCGATCCGCCCGAGCACCGGAGTAAACCTGACATGCGCATTCGTTCCCGTGTATTTGCGGCGCTGGCCGGGACGCTGTTCGCGCTGGCGACAGTCGCGGCACACGCCCAGGCCCTGCAAGAGGGCCGCCTGCTCCTGGCGGCTCAGGTCCTGAACGATCTGAGGGGTACCCGTGATCAGGGCATCCCGAAGTGGCTGCTCAAGCGCGCTTACGCCGTCGCCGTGATCCCCGGCCTGACCAAGGTGGCGTTCTTCTTCGGGGGCCGCTTCGGCCATGGCGTGCTCGTGGCGCGCACGCCGAACGGCGGCTTCTCCAGCCCGGTGTTCATCACGCTCGCCGGCGGCAGTTTCGGCTTTCAATGGGGCGTGCAGAAGACCGACCTGGTGCTGGTCTTCACCTCGCGCAAGGGCGTGGCCGGACTGAGCGGCGGCAAGGTAACACTCGGCGTCGACGCCTCCGTGGCGGCCGGTCCGGTCGGGCGGGAAGCCTCCGCGGCCACGGTTCAGACTTTCAACGCCGCCGTGTATTCCTATGCCCACAACAAGGGCCTGTTCGCGGGAGTCTCGGTCAACGGCGCGGAGCTCACCGCCGATCAAGGCGCGGACGCCGCGTTCTATCACGACCCGCACGTACGGGTCTCGCAGATCCTCTCCGGCGCGGTCAGCAGCAGCAACTCGGCCGCGACCAGCTTCGTCAACACGGTGGACGAGGCCGCCGGATTCGCGACGGCGCCGGCCCAGGCCGCCGCCCCCGCGACGCCGGCGACACCCGCGGCGCAACCGCAGACGAACTCCGGGGCGCAGGCCTTCCCGCTGCAGGATCAGAACCCGGGCAGCAACCCGCCGAACTGAGTCCGTTCGACGCGCCGAGCGCGGCCGCGCTCAGCGCTTCCGGGGCGGGGGCGAGTCCGGGAACAGCACCTGCGCGCTGAGGTAGGTCCCGAGGTCGATCTGGTGCGGCACGCAGTTGGCATGCACAACCACCTTGCGGGTGGCGAAAGCCGGCAGAAAGGTGCGGTGGAACTGCTCGGCCAGATCGCAATCACCCGCCTGGTTGAGGTGCGCCATGCCCGAGATCAGCACCACCTTGCGCCAGTGGGCCTCGACGTGCGGGGCGCCCGCGGAGGCCCGAGCCGCCGGCACCAGGACCTGCATGGTCACATCCACGCCGGGGAACGGCTCCGGACCCACGGTCCGCACACAGCCCACGGAGCGGACCCTCAGGTCCCGGGCGCCGAGCCGGCTCAACAGGTGCGCGATCTCACTGCGCAGACCGCCACAGGTGTAGCGCGTCGTGAAGCTCTGGTAGACAAACTGCACGTGACGCGTCACCCAAGCGGCCTGCACCGGCGGCGATGCCGCGAAGGCCGGCGCGAGGAGGGACAGGGCGATCGCGGCCAGGGCCGCGGGAACGGATCGAGACACGGTGGCGGCTCGCATAGCGGCTTCCTCCAAAATCCCCCGACGCGTCGAGTATAGACCCGCCCGGCGGCGGCCTCGCGCTCAGTGCGCCTGGGAAACAGTGGAATCCGGGAACAGCACCTCGGCGCTGAAATGAATCCCGGGGGTGATCTGGTGCGCAATGCACGTCGCCCGCAAGTGGATGGCCCGGGCCCCGAAAGCCGGCAGGAACGCCTGGCGAAACTGCGTCATCAGCTCGCATTTCCCGCCTTCGCGATAGCCTTCGCCCGAGAGCAGCACCACTTTCTTCCAGTGGGCCGCGAGGCGCGGCGACCCGGCTGCGCGAGCGGCCGGCGTCAGCACCCGCATGGTCACATCCACTCCGGGGAACCGCTCCGGGCCCTCGGGGCGCACGCAGCCCACGGGGCGGACGTTCAGGTCCCGGGCGCCGAGCCGGGTCAGCAGCCTCACGATCTCATCGCGAAGGCCGCTGCAGCTGTAGTGCACCGTGAAGCCCCTGTACACGAAGTACACGTGACGCGGCGCCCAAACGGCTTGCAGCGCCGGGGACGCGGCAAACACGGGAACCGAAAGCACCATCGCGGCCAGCGCCGCGAGAACGGATCGAGACACGCCGGCGACTCGCATGGCGGCTTCCTCCAGATCGTCTGTCGCTGCAGTATAGACCTGCCGCGACGGCGCCAGTTCGCGCGACCGCTCGGGCCGTCTCAGCGCACGTAGGGCGAGATCACCATGCACACCACCGTAGCCGAGAGCAGCACCGCGGCGATTCGCTGCCCGCGCACCGGGTTGCTGCGGTGCATGCCGCCCTGCACGCCCGCGGCAATCACCGCGAGCAGCGCTCCGAGCGCCAGTGTGTTCGCCATGGCGCCCTGCGCACCGCGGATCACCAGGCCCCACAGCGCCAGACCCGCCGCGAACGCGAGCGCGGCCGCAACCATCTGCGCACGAAACAGCTTCGGGGTGATCTCGAAATACGAGTGCGTGAGCGCCAGCGTCGAGCCGACCCAAAACACGCCGGCGAGCGCATGCACGGACAACAGGATCATCACCAGAATCGGCATGATGGGAACCTCGGATTCATGTGGATCGCGCCCGCCGCCCGCACGATACGCGAACGCTCAGACCGCATGCGAATATGCGACTCCGCAGCCCCCGAGGCCGCAGTACCCGTCCGGATTTTTCGCCAGATATTGCTGGTGATACGCCTCGGCGTAATAGAACGCCGGCGCCGGCGCAATCTCAGTCGTGATGCGCCCCTGCCCGGCGGCCGTGAGCCGCGCCTGGTACGTGCGGCGCGAGTCTTCCGCCGCCTCGCGCTGCGCCTCGTCCGCCGTGAAGATGACGGATCGATACTGGGTGCCTTCGTCACCCCCCTGGCGCATGCCTTGGGTCGGGTCGTGAGACTCCCAGAAGGCCCTCAGCAGGTCCTCGTAGCGGATGCGTGTCGGATCGTAGAGGACACGCACGACCTCCGCATGCCCGGTCAGGCCCGTGCAGACTTCCCGGTAAGTGGGATTCGGCGTCAGGCCGCCCGCATAGCCGGCGGCGGTCGAATAGACGCCAGGCATCTCCCAGAAGAGCCGCTCGGCGCCCCAGAAACAGCCCAACCCGAACAGCGCCTCGCGCAGCCCCGCCGGGAACGGCGGTATGACGCGATGACCATTGACGTAGTGCTCGGCGGCAACCTCGAGCGCGGCGGCACGCCCGGGCAACGCCTCGCGGGCGCCGGGCAGGGTCGATCTCTTGTGCAATGACGCCATGGTCTGTGTCCTCCGCCCCGAATGATACCGCCTCCGCCCGCCTCGCTTGCGCCCGGCGCAGCCACCGCCGTAAGCTTCGCGCGCCATGGGAATCAGTCAGCCACAAAACCTCAAGTCATTCCCCGAGGAACGCCAGCGGCCCTACGGCGTCCGCGTGAGCCTGCTGCCCGGGGATCCCTTTCGCAAGCTCGTCGGGCCCGAATGGCACCGCCTGCACTGGTACGCCACCGCGGCCGAGCGCGATGCGGCGCTCGCCGAGATGAGCCGGCGCCACCTGTACTCCCGCTCCGGAGACAAGCCCGCGCTGCGCTTCGAGAAGGTCGAGAACCTCGTCGAGAGCCACGGCATCTAGGCGGATTCCCGCCGGGAACCGCGGTCAGAACGTCCGGCCGAGAAACAGGTAGAACGACTGGTCGCCGCGATCGTCGAAACCGGTGCCGACATACACCGGCCCGAGGATCGTGTCGAGCCCGAGGAAGATGCTCTGGTCCTCGCGCAGCGTGCTCCAGCGGATGTCGCTCATGTTCCTCCACACGTTGCCCGCCTCGAGCGACATGCCCAGGTACACCGGCACGCCGAGATAACCCGGACCGCCGCGGTCGATTTCCCGATACAGCAGCAGGCGCGCGATGCCGTAGTGCGGCCCGTACAGCGAATACTGCTGCAGCCCCGACAGATTGAGAAAGCCGCCGAGCGGGAACTCCATCTCCAGATTGACGGGGCGGTCGAGCAGGCTCCCGGCGGAGGCGGAGAAGGCCAGCGTGTTACGGCCGCTCCAGGTATGCGCCGCCAGGAAGTTGAACGTCACCCGGTTGTAGCTCGACCCGCCGCCGACCACCTGGTGCGCACTGCTCCACTGTAGCGCCGCCTGCTCGCCGGAGTGGGGGAAATCGATGTTGTCGAGGGTGTCGTAGCTGAAGCGCAGAAAATAGGTGACCGAGCCGAGCTGCTGCAGCGCCGGGAACGGCAACAGCGGATCGGAAGGATCGCCGATGTTCAGGCGCGAATGACCCTCCTCCCGGTACGCCCCGGCGCGCACCTCGCCCCAGTCGCCGAACTGCTTGCCGATATCCAGGCCGTAGCGAAACGTGTGCACGCGATAGTCGGCCCGCACGGTCTGGCCGACCAGATACGGCAGATCGCTCGCCTGGACCGAGATGCGCGGCATCACGAACCAGCCCGAGAACTTCGAGAACGGCAGATACACCTCGCTCGCCAGCCGCGTGGTCTGACCGATCTCCCCGTCCGTCACCCAGGCCCCGCCCGGGCGGGTGATCTCCGACATGACGTAGCGGGCACCCGCCTCGTAGGTGGCGTCGCCCGCGAAGTCATCGCGCAGGCTCAGGCCAAAGCGCAGGTAATTCGGGCCGATCGAGGTGCCGCGCGCATCGATCAGCAGCCCATAGCGCGCGCCGCGGCGCACCAGCTGGTAATCGAGCGTGTCGAGCCCGCCCAGGCCGTACAGCGTGGTGATGCGCCGGGCGATCGCATTGGGATTCAGGCGCCGGCCGACCATGTCGCCGAAGAGACTTTCGATCGGCGCCGAGAACTGCTGCGAGCCGGTCTCGACCTCGACGAACGCGATGCGCGGCGGCGGCCGGCGCAGCGCGGCGCGGCGGCGCTGGTAGCGCTGATACGCCGCGGGACTCACCGAGAGCGCCTCGAGCCGCGTGCGCATCCTCCAGGCCGCTCCCTCCCCGAGGGCGAGCAGCCGGTTCACATTGCCGAAATCGAACGAGGAGATGCCCCGCAGCTTCGGACGGATCAGGATGTCGTGCGGCCCGAGGGTCGCGAGCTCGCGCTCGGACTTGCGCGCCATCAGGATCGCGAGCGCCTGGGCGCTGATACCGGCCACACCGTTGAGGCGCGAAACCGGCTGCAACGGATAGCTCACGTCGACGACGATCAACACGTTCACGCCCATCGCGCGGGCGACGTCGATCGGCACGTTGTCCGACAGGCCACCATCGACCAACAGCCGGCCGTTGCGCGGCACGGGCGCGAACACTCCCGGCGCCGACATGCTGGCGCGCATGGCGCTGGTCAGATCACCCGAGCTCATCACCACTTCCTTGCCGGTGGCGAGGTCGGTGGCGACGGCGCGAAACGGCGTGGGCAGATCGTTGAAATTCGTGATGCGCGCGACGGGCAGCGTCAGGCGGCGCAGCAATTCCGTCAGGCTCTGCCCCTCGATCAACCCCTGCGGGAGCACCAGATGCCAATTCCTGACCCCGATCCGGAAATGGACCAGGAAGTTCTCATCCTCCTCCTTGCGCCGCAGGGTCAGATCCTGACGCGGGGGCTGATCGCGGAATGCCTCCTGCCAATTGAGCGAGCGCACCATCGCGGCAATCTGCCGGGCCGTGAGACCGCTCGCATACAGGCCGCCCACCACCGCGCCCATACTCGTGCCGGCGATCGCGGCGATCGGCACCCGCAGCTTCTGCAGCACCTCGAGCACGCCGATCTGGGCAATGCCGCGGGCTCCGCCGCCCGACAGCACCAATCCGATACGCGGGCGGCGCGGCGCACCCGGCCGCAACGCGCCCGGGTCGACGACATACACGCCGGCGGGCAGCGCCGGACGGCAACGCACCGCCGCGGAGGGACAGACCGAGGCCGTTGGCGCCGTGGCGCGCGCGGCGGGCGCCAGCCACAGGCAAGCCACTAGACCCAGCATCCCAAGCCGAATGCCGGCCGTCTCCGAGCGCTTCATTCAGTGTTCCGGCGAGAAAAGGCGTCGATGCGGGCTAGAATATCAGCATGCCGCCCCATCCCGTCCGCAAGGGACGGCGGCGGGATACGGCACGCCCGATGCGGTAGGATATCAGGCTCCATGACGTATCTGCTGTACGCCGCGCTCCCCTATATCGTCTCGCTGCCCTTGATCATCCATTGCATCAAGACCGGCCGCAGCTGGATCTGGGTGTTCGTGATGTTGTTCCTGCCGCTGCTGGGGGCCCTGGCCTACACCGCGGTGGAGATCCTGCCGGAGCTGGTGCGCGGGCGCACCGGGCACCGCGCCGCGCGCGGGCTGAAGAAAGCCATCGATCCGTTCGGGGATCTGCGCCGCTTCCAGCAGGAAGCCGAGCTCACCGGCAACGTGGCGAACCGCCAGCGCTATGCCGATGAGCTGGCCCGGCACGGCCGCTATGCCGAGTCGGCCGAGCAGTACCGCCAGACGCTGACCGGCCTGTACGAACACGACCCGAATCTGATGCTCGGCCTGGCGCGCGCGCAGTTCGGCAACGGCGAAGCGTCGGCCGCCCGCGCGACCCTCGAGGCGCTCATGCACCACAATCCGCAGTTCAACTCCCCGGAGCGGCACCTGCTGTATGCGCGGGCGCTCGAAGCCGAGGGCAGCGTGCAGCCCGCGTTGGAAGAGTATCGCACCCTGGCGCACGCCTACCCCGGCGCCGAGGCGGCGGTGCGCTACGCGCAGCTTCTGGAGCGGCAGGGACAGCGGGAGGAGGCGCGCAAGGTGGCGCGCGAGCTGCTCGAGCAGGCGCGCCTGGCGCCCTCGCACTATCGACGGGCACAGCGCACCTGGCTCGACGAGGCCGCGCGCCTGCTGTGACGCTCGCCGGGAGTGTGCCGGCACCGGAACGTGCGCGCGATCGTCCGGCGATTCACGGCTGCTGACGCCCTGCGCGGCGCATCGCCGAACGGCCCAACACGACGCCAAACTCCTTCTCGCCCTCTCCGTGGGCGAGCGCCTCGAGCATCGTGTCTCGCATGAGGCTCGCGAACGGCATCGGGGCAGTCACCGCCTCGGCCGCCGCAAGCGCCAACCTCACGTCCTTCAGACCCAGCCGCGCCGTGAATCCCGCCGGCTCGTCGCGGGCCGCCGCGATCAGCCGCCCGTACCCCTGATACACCGGCCCGGGAAAGAACGTCTGGCTCACCAGCTCGAACAGCTTGTCCGGCTCGATGCCGTAGCCGCTGCCGAGCGACGCCGCCTCGCCCATCGACTCGATCGCCGCGGCCAGCATGAAGTTCATGGCGAGCTTGACGACGTTCGCCTGAGCGGCGCGTGCGCCGAACCGCCAGGTCCGCTGCCCGATCACGTCCAACAGCGGCTGCACGCGATCCAGGTCGACCGCCGGACCGGCCGCGATGATGTTGAGCTTACCCGCCGCCGCGACATCGGGCCGACCCAGGACCGGCGCGGCGATGTAGCCGCAGCCCTGATCGCCCAGCGCGGCGGCGAGCTCGTCGCTGAGATCCGGCGAGATGGTGGCCATATTGACGTGCACGGTGCCCGGCTTGGCCGGCAGCGCAGCCTCGAGCAGCACCTCGCGCACCGCCCGATCATCGCTCAGAATGGAGAACACCACCGGCGCGGCGCACGCCTCGCGCGCGGTCGCGACCGCCGTCGCGCCCCGCTCGGCGAGCCGGCGGGCCGGCTCCGGGGAGCGATTCCATACCGTCATCGCATGTCCCGACGCGATCAGCCGCGCGGCGATGGCGCCGCCCATGTTCCCCAGGCCGATGAATCCGATGTTCATGATCCGCCTCCGTTGATTCGCTGCGCCTCATGCTAGCATCGCGTCCCTCCAGCGGTTCCCGAGGCGGGCGCGTATGAGTCCCAAGCCCACAATCGAGCCGGTCCGCGCGGGTTCTTCCGCATCGGCCGAACTCGCGACAGTGCTCGAGGCACGATCGCACGATATCGGCGGATTGACGGTCGGGCGAGTCCTGCCCTCGATGGCGCGCCGCGGAGTCGGTCCCTTCGTTTTCTTCGATCACATGGGCCCGGCGACGCTGCCGGCCGGCGGCGGCCTCGACGTCCGTCCGCATCCGCACATCGGGCTCGCCACGGTCACGTATCTGTTCGAGGGCGAGATCATCCATCGCGACAGCCTCGGCTCGCATCAGGCGATCCGGCCCGGCGACATCAATTGGATGACCGCCGGCGCCGGCATCGTGCACTCCGAGCGCACCGCCCCCGAGCAGCGCGCCCGGGGCGCACGCTTGAATGGTCTGCAGCTGTGGATCGCACTGCCCGCCCCGCACGAGGAGACGGCCCCGCAATTCCATCACCACGCCGCCGAAACGCTGCCCACCCTCGAGCGCGCCGGCGCCGAGGTTCGGCTCCTCGCCGGCGAGGCCTACGGACGCCGCGCGCCCGTCAAGACCTTCTCCCCACTGTTCTATGCCGATGTCTCGCTCCTGGCCGGAGCGGAGTTTCCCGTCACCGACGAGTACACCGAGCGGGCCGCCTACGTCGTGCAAGGCGATGTCACGTGCGCAGGCGTGCGCGCCGGTCCCGGCCGGATGCTGGTATTCGCCGCCGGGACGGCCATCGGGCTCAGCACCCCCACCGGCGCCCGGGTGGTGCTGATCGGCGGCGAGCCGGTGGGTGAGCGCCACATCTATTGGAATTTCGTCGCCAGCTCCCTGGCGCGCATCGAGCAGGCCAAGCGCGACTGGCGCGAGGGCCGCTTCCCGAAAGTACCGGGCGACGATCTCGAGTTCATCCCGTT
Source organism: Pseudomonadota bacterium (assembly GCA_021790795.1). Classification (GTDB taxonomy): domain Bacteria; phylum Pseudomonadota; class Gammaproteobacteria; order Steroidobacterales; family Steroidobacteraceae; genus 13-2-20CM-66-19. The sequence goes on along the minus strand of JAJYFU010000046.1, from coordinate 5,539 downwards.
GCCCGAGTCGACCTGATGGCGGGCACGTCGTGAGCGAGCTCGCGCTGGACTTCCCCGCCATCGAGGCCGCGCGCCGCCGGCTCGATGGCGTGGCGCACCGCACACCCGTGCTCACCTCGTCCACCGCGGACGCGCTGACCGGCGCACACCTCTACTTCAAGTGCGAGAACTTCCAGCGCATCGGCGCGTTCAAGTTCCGCGGCGCCTACAACGCCGTGGCCCGGCTCGATCCGGCGCGCCGGGCCGCGGGGGTGGTCGCCTACTCTTCGGGCAACCACGCCCAGGCGATCGCGCTGGCCTGTCGGCTGCTCGGCAGCCACGCGGTCATCGTGATGCCGCGGGACGCCCCGCACGGCAAGCTCGCGGCCACGCGGGACTATGGCGGCGAAGTCGTGCTCTACGATCGCCGTGGCGAGGACCGCGAGGCGATCGGCCGGCGCCTCGCCGCGCAACGGGGCCTGACGCTCATCCCGCCCTACGATCATCCCGACATCATGGCCGGCCAGGGCACCGCGGCCTGCGAGCTGATCGAGCAGGCCGGCCCCCTCGATGTGCTGCTGGCACCGCTCGGCGGCGGCGGACTGCTCTCCGGCAGCGCCGTGGCGGCGCGCGCGCTCTGTCCGGGCTGCACGGTGATCGGGGTCGAGCCCGAGGCGGGCGACGACGGCCGCCAGAGCCTGCGCGCCGGGCGCATCGTGCACATCGAGACGCCCGACACGATCGCGGACGGCGCCCAGACCCAACATCTGGGCCGGCACACGTTTCCGGTGATCCAGACGCACGTCCACGCCATCGTCACGGCGAGCGACGCGCAGCTGGTGGCCGCCATGGCGTTCTGTGCCGAGCGCATGAAGATCGTCATCGAGCCGACGGGCGCGCTGGCGGTTGCGGCCGCATTCGGCGGCGGGCTCGATATCCGCGGCCGGCGCGTCGGGATCATCCTCTCCGGCGGCAACATCGACCTCGAGCGCCACGCGGCGCTGCTCGCGGGAATCTCGCGCGAGGGCGCGCCCCTACGGCCCACCGGCGCCGGGTGAGCCCGGCCGGACGCGCGCGGCGCGCGGATCGGGCACCTGCTGCGTGATGCAATGGATTCCGCCGCCGCCGAGCAGGATCTCGCGCGCCGGCACGCCGAGCACCTCTCGATCGGGACAGGCCCGCCGCAGCGTCTCGGCCGCCTGCCCGTCGGTACGCGGGTCGAGCAGCGGCATCACGATGCCGCCGTTGGCGAAGTAGAAATTCACGTAGCTCGCCGCCAGGCGCTCGGCCGCGCGGCGCGGCTTGCACGACGCGCTCGGCCGGATGCCGCGCGCTTCCGCCGCGGTCATGTACAGCGGCCCGGGCATGGGCAACTTGATGATCTCGAGCCTGCGGCCGAGCGCATCGCGCGCCGCGCGCAGACGCTCCCCCGCCGCCCGCGAGCGCTCGTATTGCGGATCGGCGCGATCGTCGGTCCAGATCAGACAGACCCGGCCCGGCCCGAGGAAGCAGGCGAGATTGTCGATGTGCCCGTCCGTCTCGTCGTTGTACACCCCCAACCCGAGCCAGATGCAATGCCGCACACCCAGATAGTCGCGCAGCACCGCTTCCATGCGCTCGCGGGTCATCCCGGGATTGCGGTTCGGGTTCAGGACGCACTCCTCGGTGAGCAGCGCCGTGCCCTGCCCGTCCACGTGAATCGCGCCACCCTCGATCACGATCGGCGCGCGGTAGCGGGCGCGGCCTTCGTGCGAGAGCACCTCGATGGCCACCCGCTCGTCGCGATCCCAGGGATGGTAGAGCCCGCCGTCGAGCCCGCCCCAGGCGTTGAAGCGCCAATGCACGCCGCGCAGCTCCGGCCGTCCGCTCACCAGATAAGTCGGCCCCACATCGCGCATCCAACAGTCGTCATGCGCCACGACGTGGAGCGCGACCCGCGCCGGCAGCAGCGCGCGAGCCGCCGCGAGCTGCGGCGCCGAGACGCCGACCGACACCGGCTCGAAGCGCGCGATCGCCGCGGCCACCGCCGCGAATGCCGCCTGCGCCGGGCCCGCCTCCTCGCGCCAGTTGTCCGGCCGCTCCGGCCAGAGCATCCAGCAACGCTCGTGCGGCTCGAACTCCGCCGGCATCCACCAGCCGTCGGCGGCGGGAGTCCCCGCCAGGGCGCCAGACTCCGGTGCGCTCATCGGGACCGTTGCTTGCTGTGCTTGAATCCGTACAGGACGTAGATCAGCCCGCCGAAGAACGTCCAGACCACCAGCCGGATCCAGGTCGCATCCGACAGGAAGTAGGTCATGCCGAGACACACGCAGGCCCCGAGCGGGCACAACACCACCGCCCACGGCACACGGAACGGACGATGCACGTCCGGACGCGTGTGGCGCATGACCAGGACGCCGATGCACACGACCGCAAACGCCAACAGGATGCCGATCGAGATCAGATCCGCCAGCACATCGAGCGGAAAGACCGCGGCGATCAGCGCCGCACCGATGCCCGTGATCGCCGTCGACACGTGCGGGGTCTTGTAGCGCGGATGACAGCGGCCCATGGCCGGCGGCAGCAGGCCGTCGTCGGCCATCGACAGCAGGATGCGCGGTTGCCCCAGGATGGACGTGAGGATCACCGAGGTCATGCCGATGATCGTCCCGAGGATCACCAGCGACCGCAGCCAGGACAACGCCGGATGCGCATTGAGCGCCACCGCCACCGGCGCGGTCACGTTGAGCTTGAAATACGGCACCATTCCGGTCACGACCGCCGCCATCGCGAGGTAGAGCACCGTCGAGATCACCAGCGTGCCGATGATCCCGAGCGGCAGGTCGCGCTGCGGATTGCGCGCCTCCAGCGCCGTGGTCGAGGCCGTATCGAAGCCCACGTAGGAGAAGAAGATGATCCCGGCCCCCCGCAGCACCCCGGTCCATCCGAAGCGGCCGAAGGTGCCCGTATTGGGCGGGATATACGGGTGCCAGTTGCCCGGGTTGATGAACTTCAGCCCCGCGACGATGACGATCAGGATCACCGCGACCTTCAGGGCCACCATGAAGTTCGTGGCGCGCGCGGTCTCCTGTATGCCGACATAACACAAGGTGCTCAGCGCCAGCACGATCAGCATCGCCGGCACGTTCATGATGGCGCCGCTGGCCACCAGATGACCCGCGGCGTTCTGGTGAAACGGCGCATGCACCCACATGGCCGGCAGATGGATGCCCCATCCGGCCAGCAGGTCGACCACGTAGCCCGACCAGCTCACCGCCACCGCCGAGGCCGAGATGCCGTACTCGAGCAGCAGGTTCCAGCCGATGAACCAGGCCACGACCTCCCCGAGGGTGGCGTATGTGTAGCTGTACGCGCTGCCCGGAACCGGCAGGAACGCCGCGAACTCCGCGTAGCACAGCGCCGCCAGGCCGCTGCCGAAAGCCGCGATCATCAGCGAGATCGTGATCGCGGGCCCGGAGTGTCTGGCCGCGACCACGCCGGTAAGCACGAAAATGCCCGAGCCGATCGTGGCGCCGATGCCAATGGCCATGAGCGCCCAAACGGACAGCGTCTGCTTCAGGCGCTCGGCCCCGGAGCGCTCCGGCGCGACGACGGGATGCACGGCAAAGAGCTTGCGCAGCAGCGATTTTCCGCCCGCGTTGTCGGTGGCCTCGTTCATGGTGCGGGCGACCCCCAGAAAATAATTCGGGCAAGTGTGGCACAGATGCCGCACCCCTGCCCGGCAGGCACGGGCCGATGTCTGCCCCAGTCCGCCCTGCGGCACGCCCGTGCTAGCATTACCGGCCCGCTCGGCCTCGGCCGCAGTCCGGGCGCTCAGGTTTTTCGATTTACGAGGAGTCCCCATGACCAACGCCGCCCCGAAGATCGTCCCGCCCGCCGCAGGGAGCAAGATCACGATTCGCGACGGCAGGCTCCTCGTGCCGGACAATCCCATCGTGCCGTTCATCGAGGGAGACGGGACCGGTCCGGACATCTGGCGAGCCAGCGTGCGGGTGATGGATGCGGCCGTGCGCAAGGCCTACGGCGGGCGGCGCAAGATCCACTGGCTCGAGGTCTACGCCGGCGAGAAGGCGTACAAGCAATGCAACAACTGGCTGCCCGATGAGACCGTGGCCGCCTGCCGCGACTACCTGGTCTCGATCAAGGGCCCGCTCACCACGCCGGTCGGCGGCGGGATCCGCTCGCTGAACGTGGCGCTGCGCCAGCTGCTCGACCTGTACGTCTGCCTGCGGCCGGTGCGCTGGTTCAAGGGCGTGCCCTCGCCGGTGAAGCACCCGGAGAAGGTCGACATGACCATCTTCCGCGAGAACACCGAGGACATCTACGCCGGCATCGAGTTCGAGGCCGGGACGGCCGAGAATCGCGAGTTCCTGGCGCTGTTCAAGCAGCATTTCCCCAAGGCCTACGGCAAAATCCGCTTTCCGGACAGCTCCGGCATCGGCATCAAGCCGGTCTCGCGCGAGGGCTCCGAGCGGCTGATCCGCTCGGCCATCGAGTACGCCGTGACCAACAAGCGCCGCAGCGTCACGTTCGTGCACAAGGGCAACATTCAGAAATTCACCGAAGGGGCGTTCCGCACCTGGGGCTACCAGCTCGCCGAGCGCGAGTTCGGCGATGCGACCTATACGTGGGAGCAGTGGGAGCGCGCCAAGGCGAGCCAGGGCGAGAAAGCCGCCAATGCCGAGATGGACGCCGCCAAGCGCGCCGGCAAGATCATCGTCAAGGACGCGATCGCCGACATCACCCTGCAGCAGGTGCTGACCCGACCGGAGGAATTCGACGTCATCGCGACGCTCAATCTCAACGGCGACTATCTCTCCGATGCGCTCGCCGCGCAGGTCGGCGGCATCGGCATCGCCCCGGGCGGCAACATCAACTACTTGACCGGACACGCGGTGTTCGAGGCGACCCACGGGACGGCGCCGAAATACGCCAACCTGGACAAAGTCAATCCGGGCTCTGTCCTGCTCTCCGGGGAGATGATGCTGCGCTACATGGGCTGGGTCGAGGCGGCCGACGCCATCATCGCCGCGATGGACAAGACCATCGCCCAGAAGATCGTCACGTACGACTTCGCGCGCCTGATGGAGGGAGCCACGGAAGTGGCGACCTCGGCGTTCGGCGACGCGCTGATCAGGAATATCTGAGCCGCTCGGCGCAGCCGTGACCATCGACCGGACGGCGGACGTCCTCGACTGGGCGCGCAAGGTGCAGGCGCTGGCGCAGAACGGCCTCGCCTTCACCCGCGACCCTTTTGATCGCGAGCGCTACCACGAGCTTCAGGACCTGGCCACGGCGCTGCTCGCCGGCGCGCTCGAGATCCCGATCGAGCGCGCCCGGACGCTCTGGGACGGGGAGCCCGGCTATGCGACACCGAAAGTCGACGTGCGCGGCGCGATCTTCGAAGACGAGCGCGTGCTCCTGGTGCGCGAGCGCTCGGACGGCAAGTGGACGCTGCCCGGCGGCTGGGTTGACGTCAACGACGCGCCCTCGGCGGCCGTGGCGCGGGAAATCCGCGAGGAATCCGGCTACGAGGCCCGCGCGGTCAAGCTCGCGGCGC
>JAJYFU010000134.1 GCA_021790795.1 Pseudomonadota bacterium | reverse complement strand
CCGAGGCCCTGGTCTCGATCGACATCAACTCGGCGCGCGCCACCAAGGGCAGCGACATCGAGGCAACCGCGCTCAATACCAACCTCGAAGCGGCCGACGAGATCGCCCGGCAGTTGCGCATTCGCGACATCGGCGGCCTGATCGTCATCGATTTCATCGACATGGAGTCGGGCAAGAACCAGCGCGAGGTCGAGGATCGGCTGCGCGATGCGATGCGCATGGACCGCGCGCGCATTCAGATCGGCAAGCTCTCGCGCTTCGGACTGCTGGAGATGTCGCGCCAACGACTGCGCCCCTCGCTCGGGGAGTCGAGCCACTTCGTCTGCCCGCGCTGCCTCGGCATCGGCAGCATACGCAGCGTCGAGTCGATGGCGCTGGCGGTCCTGCGCCTGATCGGCGAGGAGCTGCGCAAGGAGCGCACCACGAAGATCATCACCCAGCTGCCGGTGGACGTGGCGACGTTCCTGTTCAATGAAAAGCGCGAATGGCTGCGCACACTCGAGAACAAGAGCGAGGCGGAGCTGCTCATCGTGCCCAATCCGCACATCCAGACGCCGGAGTACTCGATCAAGCGCGTACGGGATGACGAAGCCGAGCTGCCCGAGAACCGCCAGACGAGCTATCTGATTCCCACGCCGCCGGAGGCGATCGAGCCGGGCAGCACGCGCGAGAAGCGTCCGGCGACGGAAGTCGCCGCGGTGACCCCGATTCTTCCACCGATGCCGGCGCCCATCACCGTCTCGGCCTCGCAGCCGAATGCGCCCACAGTCAACGAGCGTGCGGACACGGGCCTGTGGTCACGCTTGAAGGGGCTGTTCTCGCCTACGGTCAAGGAGCCCTCCCCCGAGCCCGAGCCACAACCCGAAGCGGCGACGCCCATCCCACATCACCACGTCGAGCGCTCACGTGACGGACGACGGGACCAAGGCCGCCAGGGGCGCCGCGGTGAAAGAAACCGTCGCCCGCAGGGCGAGCGCCGCGGCGCGGATTCTCGGGGCCGAGACCACTCCGAGCGACGCCCGCGCGAACGCGAACACGAGCCCGAGCGCAGACCGACACAACCCAACGCCGAGGCGGCCCCCACCGCACCGCATGCAGAGCCGACGACACCTACCAACGGCACCCATCCGCAATCTGAGCGTGGTGAGCGTGGTGAGCGTCGTGGCCGGCGTCGCGGCCGACGCGGTGGCCGACGCGGCAGCGGCGGTATGCGTGAGCACGCAGCCAGCGAGACGGCAACAGGAAGCACCCAGGACGCTGCGGTGCACGCCCCTGCCGCGGATCTGGACCAGAGCCACGGGAATGCCGGGCCGCAGGATGCTGCGCCGACGGGCCGGCCGCCCCGCGCGAGCTCGGCGCCTCAGGAATCCTTCGCGCCGCACGAAGCGCCTGCGGCAAGCCCGTCTCCAACTCCCGCGCCCGCGGCGGCTCCAGCGGCGGCAGCGGTACGGCATGAGGTATCCGAGCCCCGCCATGAGACACCCCCGGCGCACTCGGCCCACTTCGAGCCTTCAGCGCCCGCGGCATCCCCCGCCGGTCCGCAGACCAAGCCGTATGTGGTCTGGTCCTCGGCGCCGCCGGACCGGACACCCGAAGGGCCCACCCGCTCGGAGGAGTAAGACGGATCAGCCGGCGCGCGGGATGCGCGCCGGCGGCCGGACCGCTCCGACACGCAGCGCCTCGCACAGTCCCCGCGAGGCCGCCTCGATCAGATCGAGCACGTGCTCAAAGCCGTTCTCGCCCCCGTAGTAGGGATCGGGTACCTCGCGGGTTCCGACGTCCGGCGCGTAATCGAGGAACAACCCGATCCGATCCTGCGCCGCGGCGGGCGCGCAACGCTCCAGGGTGCGCAGATTCTGGCGATCCATCGCCAGAATGAGATCGAACGTCTCGAAGTCGCCGGGCTCGACGACTCGCGCTCGCAGACTCGACAGATCGTAGCCGCGGCGGGCGGCCGCCTCGCGGGTGCGCCGGTCCGGCGGTTCCCCGACGTGGTAGCCAGCCGTACCGGCCGAGTCGACCGACAGGGTCAGCTCCGGCAGCTCGCGCGCCGAAACCGCGCGAAATACACTCTCTGCCGTTGGCGAGCGGCAGATATTCCCCAAACAGACGAACAGAATTCGCACGCAAGCCTCGCGATCGGCCCGTCAGCGCACGCTGTAGCCCCGCGCCTGAAGGCAGGCGCTGACCGCCTGGCGAAAATTGCGGGCCCTGTGATCGAGCGCTCGCTGCTGCGCCTGAGCCGCGGCCTGTACGGCGCTGGCGTTCTCCGCATTCGTCTGGGCATTGGCCTGATCGGCGGCATTGCCGATCATCGCCCCGGTCACGGCGCCGAACATGGCCCCCTCACCCTGGTCCCACGGATTGGAAATCGCGGCACCGAACAATGCGCCCGCCACCGCGCCGATGGCGGTATCGGTGCCCGGCGGCGGACCCTGCACAGCGACACGGTCGTAGATCGGTACGCCCGGCGCGCTTGGATCGAAGCCCGTCTGGTGTACCGCCCAGACGGTGCATTGGTAACGGTCGCGCCGCTGTTGCGCCGGAGACTGGTTATGCATCGGGTACGCATAGACCGTCGTGTTCGGAGGACGCACGTACGCCACAGGTTCCGGCTGGGACTGCGGCTGCAGCGTCGCACACCCTGAAAGCGCTGCCAAGCTGAAGCACAGGGCACCCAGAGCGGCTGTGCGCCACATCCGCGGTGAACTCGGCAATTGCATAATGCCACCTGACATATGTCGTACGTCCGGCTCGCGTCGGTTGGCGGCGACCGAAACGTCCTTCCTCAATGAATCTTGACGCGTCCCGCCCAGGTGAAGTTCCTCACCCGCACGCCCCGGTCGACCCGCTCAAGATAGCACAAGCCTGGGCTCGGGCCGGTCAGCCGATCAGCGCCGCAACCCGACGCAGATCCTCCGGGGTATTGACGTCCGGCCCCGGCGGCTCGCCGGCTTCGGCCACCTGTATGACCAGACCGTGCTCGAGCGCGCGCAACTGCTCGAGCTTCTCCGCACGCTCCAGCGGGGTCGGCGCCAGACCGGTCAGCATGCGCAGCGCCGCGACCCGATAGGCGTAGATGCCCACGTGGCGTCGCGCTCCCTCGAAGCTGCGCACGCCCGACGCTCCTCCCGGCGCGCCATCGCGGTGCAACGGAATCGACGCTCGCGAGAAATACAGCGCCCGCCCCCGCCGATCGGTGACTACCTTGACGGTATTCGGGTCGAGAAATTCCTCCAGCGACGCGATGTCGCTCGAGAGTGTCGCCACGGCCGCTTCCGAATATGCATCGAGCAGCGCCGCGACCTGCGCGATGTTCGCCGGCGGTATCAGCGGCTCATCACCCTGCACGTTCACGACGATATCGCCATCCGGCCACCCCTCGATCGCGGCCAACTCCGCGATCCGGTCGGTCCCGGAAGCATGCAGCGCGGACGTCATGCGCACTGCGGCGCCGAATGTGCGTGCCGCAGCCGCGATCCGCTCGTCGTCGGTCGCGATCGACACATCGGTCGCGCCCGCCACACAGGCCTTCTCGTACACCCACTGCAGCATCGGCTTGCCGCCGAGATCGGCGAGCGCCTTGCCCGGCAGGCGGCTCGAGCCGGCTCGGGCCGGAATGGCGACGTGAAACGCGCCCAACGGCGTTCAGTGCTCGAGCAGAGGGTCGTCGCTGGCAAGCTGGCGCGCCTCCTCCTCGAGCATGACCGGTACGCCGTCGCGCACCGGATAGGCCAGCCGATCCAGGCGGCAGACCAACACACCGGCCTCGCGCCGGTAGATCAGCGCGCCCTTGCAGATGGGGCAAGCGAGTATCTCGAGCAGACGGGCGTCCACCAGCTAACCTCCGCGGGAATCTTCGAACGAATCGATCGTGCGCATCAGCCGCTCGATCAGCCGGGCCGCATCGCTCTCGCCGAAGGAGGCCTCGACGGGCACGAACCACAGCCGGCTGTCGGCCAGATGCGTGCATTTTACGGCATCCTTCTCCGTCATGAGCACCGGCCGCGAATCGCCGAAATCGAGGTCCGCGGCCCCGAGCGGCCGGTGGTCGGGGAACGGATGCTCGATGAGCGAAAGGCCCTGGGCGCGCAGAGTCCGAAAGAACCGGCGGGGATTGCCGATACCGGCGACCGCGTGCACCGGCGTACCACGAAATGTCTCGAGGGCGCGCCGCCCGGCGCCGCACACCGCCTGCGCCGCGCCCGGTTCCAGGTCCATCCGCACCACCAGCGCCGGGTAGTGCCGCTCGGCCGTCCGCAGTGACGGGTGCTCCGAAGCGCCGTTGATCACCAGCACGTCGGCGCTCGCGAGCCGCGCGAGCGGCTCGCGCAGAGGTCCCGCCGGCAACAGCTTGCCGTTGCCGAACCCGCGCGCGCCGTCGGCCACGACGATGGCGCAATCGCGCGCCAGCGCCAGATTCTGCAAGCCGTCGTCCGCGACGACGACCTGCGCGCCGCGCGCCAGCACCGCGCGCGCAGCCGCCAGGCGATCCCGGCCGACCGCCGTGACGCAGCCGCTGCGCCGGTACAGAATCAGCGGCTCGTCGCCGACCTCGCGCCACGCCGATTCCGCGCACAGCACGCGCACGGCGCCGGCCGCTCCCCCGTAGCCGCGCGAGACCACTCCGACGGTCCGCTCGCGCCGCGTCAGCGCCTGGGCGATCCATACCGCAAGGGGGGTTTTGCCGGTGCCGCCCACCGTCAGGTTGCCGACCACGATGACCGGCGCGGCCAGCCGCTCGGGCGGCCGCGCCCACGCCCGCCGGCGCCCCTCGACGATACCGTACAGCCATGCCAGCGGCGCCAGCCCCGGGAACGAGCGCCGCGACTCGTACCAACGGCGGTTGAGCCACTGCTCCATCGCGGCTCAGTCGCTGAACTGCAGACGATACAGCTGCGCGTACAAGCCCCCGCGCGCCAGCAGCTCGGCATGCGTGCCGCTGTCCACCACCGCGCCGGCATCGAGCACCAGGATGCAATCGGCCTGCTCGACCGTCGAGAGACGGTGCGCGATCACGAAGGTGGTGCGGTTGCGCATCAGCTGCGCGAGCGCCGCCTGAATGTGCCGCTCGGCCTCCGTGTCGAGAGCCGAGGTCGCTTCATCCAGGATCAGGATCGGCGCATCTTTCAACAGCGCGCGCGCGATGGCGATGCGCTGGCGCTGCCCGCCCGAGAGCAGGACGCCCTGGTCGCCCACCAGAGTATCCAGGCCCTGCGGCATCGCGGCGGCGAACTCCAGCACATGGGCCGCCTCGGCCGCGCGCAGCAGCGCCTCCTCGGAAACCGCCCGGCCGAAGGCGATGTTGTTGCGAATCGTGTCATCGAACAGCGTCACTTCCTGGGTGACCACGGCGATCTGCTTGCGCAATGCCTCGAGATCGAACTCGCGGATGTCC
>JAJYFU010000002.1 GCA_021790795.1 Pseudomonadota bacterium | reverse complement strand
GCGCAGGATGGCCTCATCCGCTTCGAGTTCGAATTCTCTGGGGATACGCAAAGCCTGGTTCCGTCCATTGCGGAACAGTCTGACATGGCGTTCTGAGTCAGGCATTCGAATCACCCGCGCGGGCATGGCATATGCCAAAGCATATGTCTTTGGGTGGGCGCCGTCAATCTCTCTATGTCGATGCGGGTCGGCATCGTGACACCGGTCGTGCCATTCCATCGGTCATCATTCCGAAAACTCGGCCCTAATACGCAGGAATTACGCACCAGAATCGGAAATCATCTTGATTCCATGCTGATTGTGGCGGCCACCCTCTCCGCCAGTTCAGTCCCGCCCGGCCGAGCACGCGCGACATGGACTTGCAAATCAATGAGTTGAGCCATTGCCCGCCGGCGCGAATCGCGGTTCTTGAGGCTGCGCCCGGAAACGGAGCGGCGGCGGTCAAGCGCCAGCCTGAGTGGCGCCGTGGAGCACCGTCTCGGACAACACTGCTTTAGAAAATACCGCCACGGGCAGGGCAGAACTCGGCCTGCAGCGCTCGGCACGGCAATCCCGTGTCGACCGTCCCATGGACGTCGGATCACAAGTGCTTAGGCGATGAATTCGGTTTCCCAGGGAACCTGAATCTCAACGGAAGCGTCTTCACCACGGTGTGTCCGGTGGGGTTGTGGTATCGGAGCGTCCGGGCCACGCGCAAGGCGGCATTTCCGAGACCCGCATGCGCAGGAACCGCCTTGATCAGCCGCACGTGAGTCGCGTGGCCGTGGGAGTCCACTGTGACCCTTACGTACGCCCAGCCTGACGTCCGTGTGCGTACCGCGTGGACTGGATACGCTCCTCGAATGATTTTCAGGTTGGCCGCCGAGGCGAGCACTCGTAGACTTGAGTGAGGTGCCGCTGGGTGCGTCGACGCTTCTCCGGCATGCGCGCGGTACGCCGGCTGAAACTGCAGGAGCGCGCAAAGCACTAGCGTTGGCACCGCGGCAGCCGCTGCGAGGAGCGAGCGGGAGCGCTGCGGCGGCGCAGACGGCGGGGCAGTTCCAATGATGCGTTCGATGCGTTTCGAGATGTTTGATCGCACAATGGCTGCCGCAACGGGACTGGGTGCGGCCGCGCGGGCGGCAAACTCGAGAAGCGTTTCGGCGTAGCGCGGACCATCGCCAAGGGCTTGCACGGCGGCGGCGTCGCTGGTTTCCTCGGCGAGGGTGGTCAGACGTCTAGCCAGCCACCAAGAAAGCGGGTTGAACCACGCAACGCACACATAGAGCCGGGCGAGCCAGATTCGGTAGCAGTCGAATCCAAGGACGTGGGCGCGCTCGTGCGCAATAACCGCTGCACGTTGATCGGCAGCCCAATCTGAGAAACTCGCGGGCAGCAGGATTGTGCGGCCAAACGTCGCCGGGCTCGCAATCGCTTGCGAACTACGCACATCCAGTTCCTGCGTCCAGTCAGCATATACTCGGCAAGCGCGACGTCTGATCCACGCCATGCGCAAGAACGACCCAGCGTAGCGCATCGCAAAGAGCGCTACGCTAAGAACGTAGAGTGCCCAGAGGAATGGCACTGACGTGTGTCTCACCGCAACGCCAGCGGAAGCGGCCATTGGTCGGAGAACCGGAATTGGTGTGTGAATTGCAAGACCGTGGAGACGGATAACGATGGGCATAATCAGGGCCGCGGTGAGCACAGCAGTCCAGGCGGTTTTGCCCAGGTAGGGGTTGCGCACGCGCGCGAGTCGCAAGATACCGCCAACGAGAAGGGCCAGAGCGAGTGCGCGGAACGTCCAAGCTGCTAGCAGGTCAATCATGACTTTTCCCCCGTTTTGCCTTTGCAATTTTAGCGGCGAGCCGCTGGAGCTCTTGCTCGTCAACCAGACGCGCGTCGACCAGCCCGAGCAGCACCTCCTCGAGCGATCCGTTGCAGTAGCGATCCAGTATTCCCTTGACTGCGCGCGCGGCAGAGACTGCGCGACTTTCGCTGGGGCTGTAGATATACGTTCGGGCCTCGACGGTGTGCGTGAGGTATCCCTTCTGTTCCAGGCGCGTGAGCACAGTACGAACTGTGGATTCCTTGAGCGGACGCTCGAGTGCGCTGCGAACGGTGTCCGCTGAAGCGCGCGCCAGCCGCCAGACAATCTCCAGGGCGGCTCTCTCGAGTTCCCCCAAGTCAGTGATCTGATGTCGTTTCATAATGCGACTCACCGTAGTGCTACAGAGAGTAGCAGGAAAATGCCGAGGAGGCAATATCTGTGTTGCGCCAGATGGACCAGCGGGGAATGGCCGTTATGGGTACGTTGGACCGGCAGGGGTCAGAGGTTACCTGTGGCCGGAATCCGCCTCTTTAACACGCGGCGGAGATGTGAACGCGGCGCCGGAGTGGGCGACCCTACCTTTAACTTCTGCCTGAGCTTGGCTGGGGTTGAGAGACCCGAGCCCATTGGCATGGCAACGCGGCGATTACGCATTAGCGAGGTTGATTGGGCGATCGTATTTGCGGCGCGCGCCCCCGGTCAACATCCGGCCCAGCGCGAAGCCCCTCCATTCCCGCCGGTTCTGGAGACGCCGACGATTGCGGGAGGCCGCTCGTGCGGTGCCGACCCGCCTAATTTTGCGGCAGCTTGCGCGGTGTCGGACGGGGGTGTCCCGGCATCTGTATCGCGGGCGCGGGGGTCGTCAATGCGAACCGCACCGGCAACTGGGCGCAGAAATTGATGGGTACTCCGTCGTGCCGCTCGGGTCTCCAGTGGCCCGAGGTCGCGGTCGCATAGCGCAATGCGGCGGCATCGAGGCGCGAGCTTCCGGAAGTTCGCGTGATTGTCGGTTTGTCCAGTATCTGACCGTTCTTGCCGATACAAATCCGCACGAGCGCAGTGCCTTGCTTGTGCAACAGCTGAGCTATGACCGGATAGAAGCCGCAGGGTTGTGGAAAGCCACTTTTCATGCTGGGCGGTGTGTAACCCGAGTGGCGCTCCACCGTGGCGGACGCCAGGGTGTCACCGCGAGCTTTCGCGGCGGCGATCTTCTGCGCGTGTTGCAGGCATGCGGCGTCATTTCGCGGTGGGGAAAATCCGGCCGCGCTCGCCTTGTCGAGCCAGTAGGTCGCCTTCGACATGTTTCGCGTGGTGCCATGACCCTCGGAATATTGGGCGCCGAGAAAGTACTCCGCTTCGGGCAGCCCTTGCTCGGCCGCTTTGCGCAGCCATAAGACGGCTTTTGCGGCGTTCCGTGCGATGCCTCGCCCGAACTCGTAATCCGCCGCCACGCCAAGTTCGGCGCCCGCGATTCCTTGCCGGGCCGCCTTGCGGAACCACCGGTGCGCGGCGACGAAGTCTGGTGCCGTGCCCAAACCAAGCTCGTAGTCGTAACCAAGGCCGTATTCCCCCGGCGCATAGCCCTGCTCGGCGGATCTGCGGTACCAGAGATTGGCCGTGGTGTAGTTGGTCGAGACGCCGTGTCCATTGAAATAGGCATATCCCAGGGAGTACTCCGCAGCGGCGTCGCCTCGCTCGGCGGCTTTGCGAAACCAGAAGTTGGCCCGCGCGTAATTTCGAGTCATGCCCTTGCCGGCTTCGTAGTCATCGGCGAGGTTGATTTCCGCGGAGAGACTACCTTGCGTCGCGGCCTTGCGGTACCAGGAATTGGCGGCGGCGTGGCGGCCGATGGCGCTCTCGCGCAATCCCATTGCAACTTCGGCGCCGGCGTTGCCCGATTCAGCCCTTCGGAGCAGCCCCGCCGGCACCTGCGGCAACCCGCTGACTGCGCCGGCGCTCGGGGCTGTCGGCGTCCTGCGTGTGGTGGCGCATCCTGCCGCAAGTAGCAAGAACGTCGCGCAGGCGAGGCATGTCGCGGTGCGGCCGGGCCGGAGGCGCCGGCGCGCGGCGATTCCGCTGAGGTCCTGCTGGTACGCGGCGCTCGATCTGGGTGACTTTTTGTGGCGCATGTGCAGACCCGGCTCATGGGTCGGTGTCGACTGTTGAAGTGTAAGTGGGAGCCGGATCGTCTTGCAATGAGAGATCGCGGTCGCGTACAGTAACAAATTGATTTCCGGCGACAAGTAAGGTGCCGGCATCGGAATTGCGACGTGGCCCTTGCCCAACGACGTGGGATCTGTCTTCTGTGGCCACGCCGCAATGTCAGGCAGATCCGAGGGGGGACGGATGAAAGCCAATGGCATCGCCGCGTGGCCGTCACTGGTGATGGTCGTTCTCAGTCTGAGCGGGCGCGCGGCGCTCGCCGCGGCTCCGACCCCCGTCCCCCGGTCCGGACCTCCCACCGGTCCGCCTGCGCCGCCGCCGAGATCCTCATCGGTCGGCGAGAGACCGTCTGCGACGATTCGATTAGAGAGCCTTGCCCAACTGGAGGCCAGGGCGGCGCAAGGTAATGCCAAAGCTCAGGCCGAGATCGGCGCGGATTATTTCCGTGGAATCCTGGTATCGCGGAACGACGCCAAGGCGGCATATTGGTGCCGCAAGGCTGCCGTGCAAGGATTCGGTCCGGCGGAAAACGCGCTCGGCATCCTGTACTCGAAGGGTCAAGGTGTCCCGAAGAATTACCGCAAGGCGGCCCAATGGGATGGTCAGGCTGCGGCGCAAGGGATCTCTGACGCGCAGTACAGACTTGGCTTCCTGTACCTGTATGGAAACGGCGTGCCGCGCAGTTCCGCGCAAGCCCTCAAGTGGTTCCGGGCGGCTGCGGCGCGGGGCAATGCGGACGCCGAGGAGCGGCTCGGTGCGCTGTATCTGACCGGACAGGGGGTCACACAGAATGACGCGCGCGCGAATCATTGGTTTCGGCTATCGGCGGCCCATGGAGACGCTCTGGCGCAAGCAGCGCTGGGATTGGCATACCTGTATGGTCATGGGGTGAGTGCCGATCGTGCGCGGGCGTTGAAGTGGTTCCGCAAGGCGGCAATCGCGGGGTACGGGTATGCACAGGTGATGGTGGGCGACCTGTATTGGAACGGCCACGACTACGCGAAGGCGGTTCACTGGTATCAGGTGGCCGCACAGTCGGGTGCCGCGAATGGAGCGTACCGCCTCGGACAGGCCTACCAGCTGGGCCAGGGCGTGCCGCGGAGCTCCACCGAGGCGCTGCATTGGTTTCGCAGGTCGGCGATAGAAGGCAGTCACAGCGGGCAGCTCATCCTGGGGTTGCGCTACGCGGCCGGGAAGGGCGTGAAACAGAGCTACCGTGTGGCATTCGCCTGGGTGGCGCTGTCCGCCGAGCCTCCCGGTCCGGCGCGGTTTGCCCCGCAAGTCGCCAAAGTCCTGGCGTCGCATCTGACGCGGGCGCAGATCGAGATGGACGTGCGAATCATCCGTTCCTGGAGAGTCGGTCAGGACATCAAGTAGGGTGAGACTGCCGCCGAGTTGGGCGCGCACGGCGATTGCGCGGTCGACCTGCCGCACGGTCGCGCGAGCGGCCGGCACATGACGCGCGAACGTTTCCTGTCGGGGAACGGTCGTCATTGCCCTCAAGCCCACAGTCTTGCGAGGAACCGGTCGATTGCGCCGAGCGCCTCCGGTTCGTCGAGCAGCGGTGCATGGCCGCGCCCGGGCACGATCAGCGACTCGAGATCAGGCTTGACACGCCGCATTCGCTCCAGGATTTCTGGGCTCAGGATGTCCGACAGCTCGCCGCGGATCACGAGCGTGGGCATTGCGCCGAGCTGCGCGAACACCGGCCAAAGATCCGGCGGTACCGCCGGAGCCGTCCTGATTGCCTCGCCGATCATCGGGTCGGAATCAAGCACCGGTACCCGCGAGGAATCCTCGCGGTAGCTGCGGCGCGTGACGATATCCCATTGCTTATCGGTGAGCCCTGGCCACGCTTCGCCGTTCACCTGCCGGTACTGTGCGATCGCCTCATCCCAAGTCTGTACGGGGGGGAGTGCGCCCGCGTAGCCTCGAATGCGCTCGATGCCGCGCGGGTCGGCTTCGGGTCCGATGTCGTTGACCACGATGCCGCAAATCCTCTGCGGCAGGTTGGCGGCTAACAGCATCGCCAGCAGACCCCCGAGCGAGGTCCCGATGACGGCCACGCGATCCAGCCGGAGCACACCCATCAGGGCCTGAATGTCTTCGAGGTAGGTGCCGGGGTGGTAATTGCGCCACTGTGGGTCGCGCGCCGAGCGGCCGCGGCCCCTGAGATCGGGACAGACCACGCGGTAGCCTGTGGTCAGATGCTCCGCCAGCGCCTCGAAATCGCGACTATTGCGCGTGAGGCCCGGCAGACACAGCACCGTCGGCGCGTCGGCCAGGGCAGCATCGTACACGCGGGTGTAAAGCTGCAGACCGTCGGGCGCGATCCAACGCCGCTCGCGAAATGAACGTGATCCGATCACTGCATGAACCAGCCGTGACTGACGACGAGCGACTGTCCGGTGAGCGCACGGGACTCGAAGGAAACGAGAAACAGCGCCGCCTCGGCCACATCTTTCATGGTCGTGAACTCGCCGTCGACCGTCTCCCTCAGCATGATGTCGCGGACAACCGCTTCCTCGGAGACCCCGAGCGCGTGGGCCTGTTCGGGGATCTGTCGCTCGACGAGCGGGGTGCGTACGAAACCGGGACAGATCACATTGGCGCGCACGCCATGCGGCGCGCCTTCTTTCGCCACGGTTTTGGCCAGACCGATGAGGCCGTGCTTGGCGGTGACGTAGGGTGCCTTGAGACGCGAGGCTTCCTTCGAGTGTACCGACCCCATGTAGAGAATGCTGCCGCCGCCCTGGCGGTACATCTGCCGGAGCGCGGCGCGCGTGCACAGGAATGCGCCATCGAGGTGCACCGCGAGGATGTGCCGCCAGTCCTCGAACGACAGGGTCTCGAGCGGACAGACCCGCTGAATGCCCGCGTTGCTCACCAGAATATCCATCCGGCCAAAGGTGTCGAGCACCCGTGCAATTCCCGCTTCCACTTGCGCCTCGTCCGTCACGTCCATGATGACGGGAGTGGCCTGCCGGCCCTCGGCGACCAGCTGCGCGGCTGCTTTTTCAGCCGCGTTCCGGTCGAGATCGGCGACAGCGACCCGAGCGCCCTCGCGGGCGAATGCCCGCGCGATTTCCCGGCCGATGCCGCTAGCGGCTCCGGTTACGACTGCCACCTGCTCTCTCAAACGCATGACGCTATACCTTTGCTGCGCTCAAATGGACTGGATGAATTCCCCTGCGCGGCGCAGCGCCGCGGCCGCCTCCGGCAGCTGCGGCGCGAAGCCCTGCCACACGTGCACGAGATCGGGCCAGATATCGAGGTGAGCCTCGCCGCCGGCGGAGCGGATCTTTTCCGCCACCCGTACGGTGTCGTCACGGAATTGCTCCGCGGCGCTCACTTGCATCAGAAGCGGCGGCAGACCCGCGAGATTGGCAAACAGCGGCGACGCCAATGGATGTGTCGCCTCGGTCCCCTGCAGATAAAGTCCGGCAAACAGGTCCGGCACCGACTTCACGGCTCCGAGGCGCGGATCCTGGTTCTCGATCATCGAGGCGCCGCTGTTGGTGAGGTCGGTCCACGCCGAGAAAGTCACGGCGGCGTTGGCGCGGCCCGCAGCGCGCTGCTGCAGGGCAAGCAGCGTGGCTAGGACGAGACCGCCCCCGGCGGAGTCGCCGAGCAGGAATGCGCGTCGCGCTGGCGCGGGCCCGCCGGGTCCGTGCTCGCGCATCCATCGAAACGCCGTGACCGCGTCTTCGAGCGCGGCGGGAAAGGGATGCTCGGGCGCGAGACGATACTCGATGAGCAGTACCGCACAGCGCATCGCCTGGGCAATCCACATCGCGAAGTTGCGATAGGCGGTGATGCCGCCGGCCACATAGCCGCCGCCGTGCAGGAAGAGCAGCCGCCGGCTGCCATCCGCATCCGGCCCGAGCAGCCACTCCGCCGGCAAGTCCGCCGCAGAGGCCGGCAAGAGTCGTACGCCCGGCAGGGGTGGGGCGGTAAAGTATTCCTCCATGGCCGCGCGCGCGGCGATCTGGGGCGGTAGCGCGGTGGCGGCCATGCGCCGGCCGAGCTCGATCAAGTGCTGCTGCACCGCCGCATGTGCTGACGCCGGCATCGGCGTTCCTCAGAAACTGGCGCGCAGCACGAGTCCCACCGTTCGCGGCTGCGAGATGATGACCGGCGTCGGCGCGCTCGGATCATACTCGTTGGCGAGAGTGGTCGCGTCGATCTGGCCCGCGGCGTTGAAGGCGTTCTTCATGTACACGTCCGCTGAGAGCGCGTGCGACAGGGTGACCGCCCAGTAAATGTCCACCGTGTTGAACGAAGGTAGCGAGTAGCGCGCGCTCGCGCTCGTACCGAATCCCTCGGTGCGCTCCCCCATCCACGTGTCACTCACTGTCAGCGCAGCCGGATGGAGCGGCGCGAGTAAGAAATGGTAGGTTCCGAGCAGCGCGAAGCTGAACCGCGGCGACATCGGCAGTCGGGCGCCGGGGTAGCCGATCTTGAGTACCGGCGCGGGGGCGGTGAGCCAGGCGTGGGTATAAGTCGCCGATCCATCGAGCGACAGCCGCGGCGTCACGCGGGCCCTGAAGCTCATCTCCGCACCTTGTACGCGGGCACTGTGGCCGTTTTCCAGCTGGTTCACCCCGCCATTATTGACGACCAGCTGGATGTGATGCCACTCGATGTCGTAGATGTCGAAGTTGAGCTGGGCCCGGTTGTCGAACAGCGAGGACTTCTCGCCGAGCTCGTAGTTCCAGAGCGTATCCGGCGCGAAGCTCGGATTGTGCAGTCCGGAGGCGAGCACGAAATTCGGACCGCCGGGCCGGAATCCGCTCGCCGCCCGTGCGTACAACATGACGTTACGCGTGAGCCGGTACTTCGGATTGACGGAATAGGTGGCGACGTTCTGGTTGGTGACGGCGACCGGCGAGTCGTACACGGCATTTGAGCCGGTTGCGAACAGCCCGAACGTCGTTTCCTGGTATGACTGGCGCTGCGCGCTGTAACGCACGCCGACGCCGAGGCTGAGCCGCTTGGTGAGGGAGATCGTCGCATCGGCGTATCCGGCGACCTCGCGATAGCTGCTCGGCAGATCGGCGTTGAAGGGCACCAGCCCGAAGAAGGTTCCGCCTGGATTGGCGCGATCGTAGAGGTCGACGATTTCGTTCGTGATCTCGTGATCGTAATAGCCGCCGACGATCCAGCGTACTGGCCCCTCCTGGTGTGAGACGAGGCGCACTTCCTGGGTTATCCGGTGCGTATCGGTGTCGACCGGTAGCTGGAAGGGGTCGTTGCCCGCGCCGAATCCGGCGAGGAGGGCGTCGTAGACCAGGCTCTCGTCGCTCAACGAGAAACCGTGGTCGGCCTGGTCGCCCGTGATGGAGGTGACCGTGAGCCACGGCAGGCGCCAGTTGATCTGCGCGGAGTAGAGGGTGAGGCTGCTCACCGCCGGCTGTTCGAGCGGGTACGCCTGATCGTAGGTGCCGATGGTCGGCCGGTGCGTCACGAAGTTGCGAAAGGCGGTGGCCAGGCCGACGCTGGGGTCGCGTTGGTAGAAGACGCCCAGGCGGATGTCGAGATCCGACACCGGAGTGAGCAGCAGCTGCACTCTTCCGCCCTCGTTGCGCGTGGCGCCTTGATTGTCGCGGTGATAGACCGGATCGCGCATGTAGCCCGAATCATGATTGTCGATGGCGTCGATGCGCAGTGCGCCGAGGCCGGCGCCGAAGGGCAGATTCACCATGCCACGCAGGCCGTAGTTGGTGCCGCCGTGTTCGGTGTGCGAGATTTCCGTTTCCGCGACGGCATGCAGTGTGTGCGGATCGGGCGGCGCGGTCTCGTACTTCACCGCGCCGCCCAGGGAGTCGGCTCCATAGAGCGTTCCCTGGGGTCCGTTCAGCACCTCGACACGGTCGAGGTCGAAGGTGTTGACGTTGAAACTCTGATAGCCGAGCCCGAACGAGGTGCTCGCCCCGAGCGGTACGCCGTCGAGATACAGCCCGATGGCGCTGCTCAACTGCCCGCCGGTGCCCATCGTCACTCCGCGGATCACGATCAGACCGGGGGCGGCGCCGGAATTGGTGATGAGGCCCGGCACGTAGGCGGCGAAATCGCCGAGATTGTGCGCGTCGATCCGGGTGAGGTCGTGAGCGGTCATTGCGGTGACTTGGAAAGGCACACTTTGCACGGGCTCTACGCGCTGCGTCGCAGTGACCACGATTTCCTTCAGCTTGACGGTCCCTGCGCGCCCGGCGGGGTCCGCCTGGCGTCCGATGAACCCCCGAGCGAGGGCTCTGGACGATGCTACGGGGCCGGCGGCGGCCGCATGGGTGGCCAGCGCACCGAATGCGATGAGAACCGTACTTGAGAACCTGTTCGACATGACCGAGCCCCCCTATCGACCCCGGATGCCGCGCGAGATCCATCGACTCTCGTGCCCGAACAAATGGAAGCCTAGCTGAAACCGATGGAAAAGACAACCGATCGATCGGTAGGTTGACAGCTGGCTACCCGAAGTATTTATTATGCGGATGGCTAATCAATTGATAGGCTCATGATTCCCGGCGCCCAGCGCAGGCTGGCCGCTACGCGTGCGACGTTGCTGCCTGAGCACAAGCCGGAGGGAACCCGCGGCGTGATTCTCGAGGTCGCGCTCAAGCTATTTGCCGAGCGCGGCTACGCGGGCGCCTCTATCCGCGAGATCGCCGAGGCGGTCGGCATGAAGTCGGCCTCCCTGTACGCGCACTTTCCGTCCAAGGAGCACATCCTGGCGGAGCTGTGCCGAATCGGACATGAAGAGCACCGTCGGAGCATCCATCGCGCATTACTGGAATGTGGGGCGGATCCACGCGAACAAGTGGTCGCTTATGTGCACGCGCACGTCGCGATGCACGCGCAGTTCCCGATGCTGGCAGTGGTTGCCAACGGCGAGCTGCATGCACTGTCCAGCGAACTGGGTGCGGCGACTTTTGAGCTGCGCAATCAATCCGTACAGGTGCTCGAAGACATCGTGCGGCGCGGGCTCGAGCGCGGGGTGTTCCGGATTCCGCACGTGTGGCTCGCCGTGGCGGCAATCGGCGCCATGGGTATACGCGTGGCGTATTGGTACACGCCGGAGTTCGAACTCGGCGCGCAGCACGTAGCCGACATCTACACGGAATTCGCCTTGCGCCTGCTCGGCGCCGCGGAACGGACCGATCCGACTACCTCGTGACGTCCCGGCCGGGCGGTTCGAGCTGGGACGCGGCGGCGCTACGCTGAAGTGCGACGGCTTCGCGGGGATTCCCGAGCCCGGGACCCGCGGCCGATCACAATGCCGATCACGCGATGCGGTGCAGGCTGAACAGAATCATGCCGCGGGTGACCCGATAGACGAACCAGAGCCACACGGGAACGAAAACCAGGATGCCGAATCCGAAGGGCACGCAAAATCCCGCGAGAATGGACCACACGAGAAACAGGAAGGCCGTGCGTAGACGCCATTGGCGATGGCTCTGCAGGACCGGATCGTGCCACGCCGCGGCATCCTTGCGCGTGTCACCATAGACCTGATACCAGATGCTGAAGATGAACAGCACCGCGCCGAGCGCAAGCGCCGCATAGGCGCGCCACGACCGGCCGACATCCTGGGCCGCGGCCGGCCCCGCGAGGCACCCGTCGGCGCCCAACGCGACCGTCATTTCCCGACTTTCCACCAGCGCTCCTCGGTGCTGACGACGCGTCGCCAGTAGAGTCTGTATATCAGGTAGGTCAGCACCGACAGCAACACGAACAGACCGATGATCCACGGCCCGAGGCGTGAGCGCTCCTGCTCGTGCGGATGGGCCACGGCGTAGAGAAATGTCACGATGTCCCGCGCCGTGCGATCGAACTGCGCCTGCGTCATGCTGCCCTTGGTCAGCGGCTCCACGCCGATGGCCACCTGGGCCGGACTGCCGTAGCGCAAACCTTGGGTCATCACAGGCTTCTGCAGGCCCTGCAGCGACGCGAAGACGTCAGGCATCGCCACGTTGTTGAATGCGACGTTGTTCACACCGTTCGGCCGGGACGGGTCCACGTAGAATGACGTCAGGTACGTGTACAGGAACGCCGGCGAGTGCCGCCGGGCAATATATGTCAGGTCCGGCGGAAGTATCTTGACGAACGCGTCGATGACCGAGGAGGGCATGCTCGAGGTGATGGTGTCGTGATAATGGTGGCCGTTCGTCCCGATGACCTCCTTGAATTGAGCCTCGCTCATGCCCAGCATCCTGCGCAGCGAGCTGTAGCGGACGCCCTGCAAGGAATGGCAGGCCGTGCACATGTGCAGGGTATACAGCGCGCCGTTGCGCAGTGCCGCCTTGTCCTGCAGGTTGATCGTTATGGGTTTCAGCGGCGGCTGGGTCGTGGCCACCGAGGCCCACGCAGCGGCGGCGCTGAATGAGGCCGCGAGCCATGCGGCCAGCACGAGCGCAATGGGGTGTCTTCTGAGCGGCGAATTTTGCTTCGTCATCGCTTGATCCTGCCGGATTGATCGCGTGAATCTTCTGGTCATGTTGAGCACCGAGCGGCGCATCGTTCCGCTGCGAACCCGGGCTCAGTGGAAAATGCCGCCGGCGGTGAGCCTCTCCGGCAGCTTCGCCGCATCATGCGTCAAAGCCGGGAAGACGATCGCCAGCCCGAACAGCAACAGCGCGTACAGCGCCGGAATCCAGTCGGTCAGCAACATCAGACCCCAGCTGTGCGCATGAATGGAATACATCCACAGGTCGATCAGCCCGACCAGCGCTTCGGCGGCCAGAAGCCAGATCACTTTGGTGCGGATCGTGCGCCGGCGATTGAAGAACGGCAGCGCGAAGAAGGTCATGTAGAAGACTTCCGTGACGTGCAGACCGTACACCATGTTGTGCTCGGTCGCGAGGCCGTGCGCGATGAGGCCGAGCCACAGGAAGGAGAACGCCATCGCCAGGATGTTGACCTTGTACAGCGTCGATCGATAGCGAATCGAGCGAACGGGATTGCGATCGAGGATGGGCAGGCATGCGAGCAGCGCGAACGAGCCCGCGAAAGTCATGATTCCGTACAGCTTGTCGGGCACGCCGCGCAACATCGCGTAGAACGGCAGGAAGAACCACAGCGGATGGATGTCCGCGGGCGTGTGCAGGATATTCGCCGGAGTGTAGTTGAGCTTGTCCAGCAGGAAGCCCCAGCCGCTTGGGTTGTAGAACACGAACCAGAAGAAGACCACGAAAAATATGCTTACGGCGAACAGGTCCTTGACCGTGTAGTACGGGTGAAAAGGAACGGCGTCGCGCGGCCAGGAGGTCTCGTTGACGTTGTCGTGGATTTCGACGCCGTCGGGATTGTTCGATCCGACGTGGTGCAGGGCTATCAGGTGCACCAGGACCAGAGCGAGCAGCAGAATCGGCATCAGGAACACGTGGAAGACGAAGAAACGGTTGAGCGTCGGCAGGTCCACCACGAATGAGCCGCGCAGCCAGGTCGCGATCGGCTTGCCGATGACCGGCACGGCGGTGACGAAATTGGTCACCACGGCCGATCCCCAGTAGGACATCTGGCCCCAGGGGAGCAGATAGCCGAGGAACGCCTCGGCCGCGAGCGCCAGGTAGATGAAGATTCCGACCAGCCACAGCAGCTCTCGAGGCTTCTTGTACGAGCCGTACATGATGCCGCGATACATGTGCAGGTATACCAGCACGAAGAACGCGGATGCGCCGACTACGTGCATGTCGCGAATCAGCCAGCCCCAGCGGGAGTCGCGCTGAATGCCGCGCAAGACCGACCAGTAGGCGAGGTGGGGATTCGGCTGGTAGTGGATCGCCAGAAACAGACCGGTGGCCAGCTGCAGCACCAGGACGAGGAGCGCCAGCGAGCCGAAGATGTACCAGAGATTGAAATTCTTCGGCGCCGGGTAGCGGCTCACCTGGCTGCGCCACGTCGCGGAGATCGGCAGCCGGTCGTCGAACCAGCCGAACACGCCGCGCGCCCACGATCGTATGTTGCTATTCATGGAGTTTCAGCCCTTCCAGTACATGGATGGCGGCTAGATCCGCCCTCTTGGCAAATTGGCAAGTCCCGGCATCGCATCGGGGCATGACTCAGTGCGCCGATTTGCCCGCGGCCGCCGCTGGCGAGCGCCGGGCGGCCTCGCCGGCCGGCGCGTGGCGCGCGACCACCATCCTGGCATACGCCGAGAAGTCCTTCGGGCCTATTCCGAGCGAGGTGGCCGGATCGAGCTGCCGCAGATAAGCGGCGAGCGCCGCCTCCTGCTTGGCGTTCAACTGCCGTGCGATCATGTGCATGACGTGGCCCGGGGTGTTGTGGCGGGCGCCGCTTGCGAATTGCTGGAGCTGCGTGACGAGGTAGGCGGCGTGCTGCCCGGCGAGGACGGGTATCGCCATCGGGTCGTTGCCTTCGCCGCCCAATTCGTGGCAGGCCGCGCAGGCGGGGATGTTCTTGCGAGCCACGCCATGCTGGTAGATGCTCTTGCCGAGCTCGATCTGCGCGTGATCGGCGGCGGTTCCCGCCGAGGCATGCGTCCACATCGGTTTCAGCTGCGCGAAATACGCGGCGATGTCCTTCAGATTCGCGTGATCCTTGGACGGCGGGATCGTCATGGCCATGGCGGACATGATGCTGTTCTTTCTGGCGCCGCTGCGGAAGTTCTCCAGCTGCTTGAGGATGTAATTGAAGTTCTGTCCGGCCAGGTTCGGGTACACCGGGGAGGTCCCGATTCCGTTGCTGCCGTGACAGGCGGCGCAGACCGTGGCCTGTGGCGCGCCCAGTGCCGCCGCGCCCGCCGGAGGAAGGCCGTGATAGTCGGTCTTCGCCTGTGCGAGCGGTACGCCCAGAACAGCGATGATGAGTGCGGCCAAGACGGATTTCATTGTGGCTGTTTCCTTCATCTGTGTTCGGCTCGAAGTGCCGCCTGTCTGCGTCGCGGTGATCACCAGATGTCCGGCGACCAGTCCTTGTCGAGACCGGCGGCATTCACTTCACCGATGCGTGCCACGGTGTTCGTCTTCCAGTAGTAAGGCGGTATCGGGATATTGAGCGGCGCGGGTGAGCCTTCCACGACCCGCGCCGAGAAGTCGTACATCGACCCGTGACAGGGGCAGTGGAATCCCCCGGGCCACCAGGGTGTCACGGTGTGCGGCGCGGGCCGGTAGGCGGGGATGCACTGCATGTGGGTGCACAACGCAACCGCGATGAATATATCGGGGCGCAATGCGCGGTAATTGCCGTTTATGAATTGCGCGGCGGGCTGCTGATTCTGCTCGCTGCGTGGATCCTTCAGGCGCCTGAGGAGCGAGGGCTCGGAGAGCGTCTGCAGCATCCACGGCTCGCGCTTGAGAATCCAGATAGGTTTCTTCTTCCATTCGGCGAGGATCAATTGACCCGGCTCCAGCCGGCTCACATCCACCTCGATGGGGGCGCCCAGCGCCTCGACGGCCTTGCCGGGGTTCATGTTGTCTATCAGCGCGTCGGCGAACAATCCCACCGCGCCGGCGCCCAGCACTCCGGCGGCGGCGATCAAGAAGTTCCGGCGCCCCTTGTCCGTCTGCTGCGGGGGTCGGATCGAGTCCATGACCACCGTTTCTTCTGCTTGTCGCGTCTCATTTTTCATGGCTTGTGCCCTTGCTGCCACGTGTCAACCGCAGTCCATTGAATCCAGACGGGATGGAACTGATTGCCCGCCGCAGCCGCCGGCGTCCGGCGGCCTGAGTTTGAGTGGGTCTTGGCCCGGCTCGCTCGTCAGCCGCCTACGGCGGCGCGAAGAGTTCCGGGGACCATGGCGGCCGGATGACGCACGAGCCCACGCAGCAGGCGATCCACGCGGCGAAGGTATCGCGAGGTTTCCGCAGCCAATAGAGAAGGAGAGCGGGGAGCGCACCCCGACGCGCAAGCGCTGTGGCCGGCGCCGAGCCGGGCAGGCCGACCGCGTGCCCCGTCGGATGTTCAGTCGTGCCCGAGGCGGCTGGCGACGGCCAAGGCGTGACCGGTCGGGCAGGCGCTCGTGGAATAGAATGAAGTGGAAAGGCGGAAATCAGCGCTGCATCCACAAGACCCCCGGGCTGGCGCGAATGACGCGAGTGACCCCGGTGTTCCGGCTGCCTGCTCGCAACCGCCCGGTACCATGGGCATGATATAGAGCACCGTTCCCTGATGAGTATTCTACGCAAAATGCTCCGGCATCTCCACTGTTCGTCCCCTGGTCATCTTGGCATCGCGGGCAAAGAGTACCTACGTGGTTCGCGACGTCGCCATACGTATATCCCACGTGCTGTCGGGTGACTGCTATGCGGCACACTGATTCCCAAGTGTCCGATTACCACGCATTACTCGACTACGATGCGCCTGCCGATCTGCTCGCGGACCGGGTCATCCTGATCACCGGCGCCGCCCATGGCATTGGGCACGCGGTGGCCCTGCGCTATGCGCGGCACGGCGCTCAACTGGTCCTGCTGGACTGGGATCGTGCCGGGCTCGAGACGCTCGCGGATCGGATCGCCGCGCAAGGCTCGGCCGAGCCCGTGTTATGCCCCGCCGATTTGTCCGGGATCACCATCGGCGGGGTTCGTGAGATCACCGATCGCATCGGTGAGCGCTTCGGGCGACTCGACGGGCTGCTCAACAATGCCGCCTGGATAGGCGCTCTGGCGCCTTTCGAGCACTATCCCCCGGCGACTTGGACCAAGGCGATGAACATCAACCTTGCGGCGCCGTTCTTTCTCACGCAGTGGTGCATGCCGCTGTTGCACAAGGCCCCGGACCCTGTCGTGGGATTCTCGCTGCAGCAGGTGAGCCGCGCCTATTGGGGCGCATTCGCCATGGCCAAAGCCGGTCAGCAGGCGCTGATCGGAATTCTGGCGGACGAGTATCGCGCCGACAGCGCGCATCCGGTGCGCGTGTTCGGAGTCGATACCGGACCGGTGCTCACTCCGGGACGCCGTCTGCACTACCCGGGAGAGGCCGCCGACGCTCATCCGCAACCCGAGCGCGTCACGGGGCCGTACTTGTATGCCGTCGGGCCCGAGGCGAAGGGACGCAGTCCGCTGCTGCTCGGCGGCGACGGATGACTCGCGGGCGCGACGCCGGTTTCGCGAAATAGACTCAGTCGAGGTGGCTCTCCTCCCCCTCGGGAGAGTTGCCCGCCGTGGACCGTTTCGCCCATACTCTATGGTTTACTTGGAGCAGAGATGGTGATGTATGTCTGAATCGAAGAGTAAAGCAGATCCCTCGCGTCGCGCGTTCCTTGCCGGCGCTTCCGTGGCAGTAGCGGCGGTCATCGCCGGTGGCCTGAAACCGCGCGCGGCCCGGGCCGCGGGCGCAAAGCTGCCCCATCTGACAGATGCCGACCCGTTGGCGAAGTCCCTCGGTTACACGCAGAACCACAACGAGATCGAAAAGGCCGAGCATCCGACGTACAAGGCCGGCGAGCACTGCTCGTTGTGCCGTTTCTTCCAGGGAACGCCGGGAGAGAAGTCCGGCTACGCGGCGTGCCAGATCTATCCGGGCTACGCCGTGAACGCCCAGGGTTGGTGCGCATCCTTCAACCCACGGTCCTGATCGCCGGCGGACCCGATGACGCTCGCCCGCGTTCAGCGGGCGAGCGTTTGCGCGTCCCCGAGCGACGTGCGTGGAAACCGGGCGCGCGGCGCGCCATCGGAATGTCGGCCGAATGCGGGGTCACCATGGCCGCCAAGTCAGCCGCACGAACAGGCCGGACGGCAGAGAGTTGTGGCCGTAGGCCGTCTCGTACTGCTTGTCGAAGATGAGACCGCCGGTCCACACGCGCCCGAAGTCGTATGACTGACTGATGTTGGCGGCGCTGCGCGCGCCGCTGCCTTGCCGGAAACGGGTACGGCTGCGAGAATCGGTGCAAAGCCGTCGAGACAGGTGCATGCGCAGCGCGCAGTTCGTCATTCTCGGGCCGGGTGCGCTCGGTTCCATAATCTCCGCGCATCTGGCGCGCGCCGGCCATTCGGTGGTGGTGCTGGCGCGCGGCGCGCGTGCCCGGAACATCGAGCAACAAGGACTGCGGATCAAGGGGTTGGCCGAGATCACCCGTTCTGTTCGGGTGCTGACCGACCCGTCCGCGCTGCGCGCCGCGGACTATCTGATCGTGGCCACGAAAACACCGGGTACCCAAGCGGCGCTCGAGAGGCTGCGGCACGTGCAGGCGGGCGTCGCGCTCTCGGTTCAGAACGGCCTGATGAAGGACGAGCTGCTGGCGGATGCATTTGGCGCCGGCCGCGTCCTGGGGGCCCTCGCCAACACCAGCGGCGAGCTGCTGCCGTCCGGCGAGGTTCTTTTCACTCGCAACGTCAACCTGATGCTTGGGGAGCTGGACGGCACGGTCAGCGAGCGCGCCCGGCGTCTTGCGGCCATTCTCGACGAGTCCGGTGTGCGCTCGAGCGCGGTCGAGGGCATCCTCTCGTGGGAGTGGAGCAAATTCGTCGCGTGGCTGGCGCTGATCGGTCTGGCGGTGACGACGCGCACGGTGACGGGGCGTTATCTCGGCGATCCGGACGGCGCGTGGTTCCTCGTGCAGCTGGTGCGCGAGGCGGCGCGCGTGGCCCGGGCCGCGGGCATCGAGTTGATCGAAGAAGGCGCCATCCTGCCGCTGCGGGCCATCCTGTCCGGGTCCGATGCACAAGCCGTCGCGGCGGTACGCGCGGCGGGCGAAGAATTCGCCGTCAACGCGCCGGAGCACCGCATGTCGGCGCTGCAGGACCTGGAGGCCGGCCGGCGGCTCGAGGTGGAGGAGACCTTCGGGGACATGGTGCGCCGGGCGAGGCAGCGGGACGTGCACGTCCCGCTGCTCGAGGCGACTTACCATCTGGTCGCCGCCATCGATCGGATCAACTCCGGCTCGCAGCCGCGATCTGCCTGAGTGCGCATAGTCCCCGGGTCCGGGGCTCAATGCACGTTGACGGTGCGATTGCCCTCGAATCCCGTGATGTGGTAGTAACCCTGCCAGCCGTTGTCGAGGAATGGCGGTGGCAGCGTCATGGTTGGGTCGTGCAGGTAGTGGATGAAGTCTTCCACCAGCGCGCGTGTGTGGCGGATTCCCACCAGCCACTCGCCCCGGTACCAGTGCTTCCATTTGCCGTATTCGTCCAGTCGTTCCAAGCGGCGGATCTGCGCGAACAGCGGCAGCGTGCCGCGCGTCTCGCGCAGGGCCGCGGCCTTCTCGCCGTGGCGGTAATCACGGATCGCGCGTCCCACGCGGTAGAGAATGCGCACGCCGTCGCGATTGATCGCGATCATGGTGAGCATCTGCGCCCGGTAGTAGCGGCGGCGCGCGGGTTTGACCAGCGGCTCGGCCGCAAGGGCCGCTTTCCAGAGCGTGTTCCAGCGCGCCCGTGCGGGACCGCAGAAGCCGATGTCGCGTCGCAGGGCATGCGGCAGCCACTTCGGTCCCATGTGGATGAAGAACGGCTTGTGCAGCCCGGCGTCGATGATGCGGATGGGGGTCCACTTCGGCGCCTGGCCATCGAAGAAGTAGTATGGCGGCCGCACCATCGTACTGATCAGCAGGTGCTGGGTCTGGTGAAAGAAGAATTCGTCGCCGTAGGAATCTCCGGCGCGTGGGCCCGAGCGTACCGGATCGAATGCCCGGAAGTACTGCTCGTATACCGCGGCGAGCGTGGGGGCGGCGCGGGCGCCGAATTCCCGGCGCGCCCAGCGCCGGTAATAGCCCGCGGCGCCACCGGCCGGTATGCCGCCCCAGACGGCGTTCATGGCGGCTTCGGTCGTCATCGCCACCGGCCGGATGTTGCTGACGTTCAACAGGAAGTACGCGGTTGCGCGCGCCTTGATGTAGCGGCCCAGTTGAGTGTAGATGCGGCTCACCGGGATCATCTCGCTCAGATGATTGGCGCTGCCGTTGAGCATGGCGACGTGGTAGTAGACGCCCTCCCCGGGGGCAAGGTCGCCTTTGTCCTGGGGAATGCCGTAGCCGAGATCGGCCCAGACTTTGATGACACCCGGTGGGATCTTCAAGTCACCATCGTGTTCCAGGCGCGCGCCCTCCTGCCAGAAGTTCGTGACGAACCGCGCGTGCGGATGCACGGCGCGCACGATCCTCATCTGCGCGGCGATCGCTCTGCTGATGAGCATTCCGAGCCGGGCGTTGTTGCCGCGTACGCTCGGGTCCACGGCCGCGTAAGACTCGTCGGATAGTCCGCGCAGACCGACCTCCCAGAGGATCCGCTGGTGCGGATCGTATTCGCGCACCGCATTGCGCCAGGCGCGCTCGAGGATCTTCGGATGCCTGGTGAAGTTGTAGGGTACATTGGGCGGCCAGCGCGCGACATTTACCCCGAGGGGCATCGCATGATGCTGCGTGACGATCAACCCGCGCTCTGCGGCGAGCTTGATGCGCGGATCGTTGGGGAAGATCCACGTGCCGGGAATCACCATGTTGCCCTTCAGGCGCAGGATGGTTTCGTAGATCTTGTTCATCACCTGTAGCGAGATGCCGGTGTGCTCGCTCTTGGGCGCCGGCCGCCAGCCGGTGAGCAAATCCTCGTCGTTGATGAAGAAGCCACGGTACTTGAACAGCGGCGGCGGGAATATCCGCCGCAGTCCCGCCGGCAACGCGATGCGCCGCCGGCGCGGCGGGCGCTGACCGGTCCAATACGACATCGGCTCGACGCCGAGATAGTCCTGCGAGAACTGGTAGATGGCGTAGATCGTTCCCAGGACATCGGGTCCGGTCAGCACGACGGCGCGCGCCGCGGGATTCCAGGCGGCCGGCTCGACGGCGATCGCGAAGCTCTCCGGGGCGGCAAGCCGGGTCGGGCGCATGGCGGGTGGGATCTCGGCTTCGGTACCGATCATGAGCGTGACCGGGCCCGCCGCGCTCGGCCGCGTGACGATGCGGGGCTCGACGCCGAAGACTTTGCGGAAGTCGTTCTGCAAGTTCTTCGCCGCCAGTCGTATCGGCAAGGGCTCCCCGGGGCGCTCGAGCAGGGTGACCCGCGAGGTCAGGGTGAGCGGCGATATCAGTGGGCGGGCCGAGCACGCGGCGGATACGACCGCTGCGAGCACCGTTGCGGTCCAACGCAGCGCGCCCCGGGCGGAGACGGTCGGTCTTGGGCTCATGGTTCGTGTTCCTTCGATCACGCACTGGCCGGACGTCGTGCCCGGTTCGAAGCGCTCGCGCTAAGATAGCGCTACCATGTCGGCGCCGCCACACGCCGGCGCGCTCGCCGCGGCGTGCCTATTTCAGCTGCAATTTCAGACGGATGTGGCCTTCCCAGGGCTGCCCTGCGGTCTGGGTGGTGAGAAACACCCGTTTGACGTCGATCCCGTGGGTGGCGAGCAAGGCGCGCTCGACCTGCTCGGCGCGGGCCAGTCCCAACGCGGCGAGCGTCTTGCGCGAGGGGCGGACGGTCGGACGCAACTGCGCGCGCAGCCAGCGAATCTCGGCCTGCTCATGCATGAACTTCTGCATGCGCCGCGTCTCGCGCGCGCTGGCGGGCAGTATGCGCCCGAGCGCCGGGATGCTTTCGGTCGGTACAGGCAGATGCGCCGGATACACCGGGGGCTTGCCGAGCCGCGCGCGGTAGAGCGCCGCGAACCGGCGCAGCCTCTCGGGCAGTGGCAGCGTGAAGATGCCCGCCGGATGCGGATGCCGATCGCCCGCCATGATCAGGGTGTCGATTCGCGCATCCTCGAGTGCCATGGCGTCGTCGGGGCCGGCTGGGCCGGCGGGAATATCGATCTGCAACGCCGGGCGGGCGGCGAGGGCGCGGCCCAGGTCGGACAGGCTCGCCGCTGCGCCGGGCGGCAGCGCCGCCGAGCCGGGAATGAACTCGACGTCCTGCGCCCGCTGCGCGCCGGGGAACAACTGGCCGACGAGCTCGAAGGGGGCGAGCGCGGCCTTCTCGAGCAGGTGCTCCAACATCTTCCAGACGATCGAGGTGATGTGGAAACTCGGGTCGTTGAGCGAGCCGGTGACGGGCAGGCTGATGCGGATGACCCCGTCGGGGTTCTTCAGCAGCGCGGTCGCCAGCCGGATGGGCCAGCCCACGCTCTGTTTGCTGGCGCTCGGGCCGCCCCACTGCAGCTCCCGGACGATGATGTGATGTTCGGCATGCAGCTCGCGATCGACGATACGGTAGTGGAACCGGGTGGTGAGTTCTCCCTTCGCGATGGCGTAGCCGGCGTACAGGTCGGAGTACGGATCGAAGATGGGCAGCTGGATGTTCTTGAACGTGGCGCGGATGTTGGTGTCGCGGCCGAGGCCGTACACATTGAACTTGCCCGCGACCGTGACGGGAGAGAACCGGTCGGTCACCTCTCCGGCAAGCGCGATGCTCGAGAGCGCATTGGGCGCGCTCGAGAGATTGAGGATCACTCCATGCAGCCGCCGGATCGGCGCGCGGAAGTGCGGCTCGACGGATTCGTCCGCGAAGGTGATGGTTCCATCGACGATGAACAGCCGGTTCACCCGGGCGGAGAACGCGGGACCGGCGGCCTTCGGCGGCGGATGCGGCGCGCGCGGGTGCGTCGGGCCCGCGGGAGCGGGCATCAGCGCCGCCAGGTTCCAGCTGCGATTCGGCAAGATCGCGATCAGCCCGGCCGGGGCGACCAGGCGTACGAAGCGGATGTGCAGCCGATTGGGCCGATAGCGGATTTTGTGCAGCAGCAACGCCTGCCAGCCGATCAGGGCGCCGCCGCCGGTGCGGTCGAGCAGTTGCACGTTGTACACGCCCATGCCGCCGGTGAAGCGCGTGAGCTTGCCTGCGGCGAGTACGGCGGCGCCGGTGGCCCGAAGCGCGCCGGAATGGATCTCGACCGCCAGGGCGGGTGGCAGATACGCGGTGAACGGTGCCAGCGGCACGTAGGCCATGGAGAGCGTGAGCGTGCCGGTTCTCGTGGCCGGCACGATGCGTCCGGCCAGCTGCACGGATCCCTGTCGATCGATGCGAGCCGTCAGACGGAAAGGCACCACGCGCGACGTATCGTCGCTCAGCGAGCGCAGCGTGACAGAGAGCGGCGCGATCTGCAGCCGCACCGCCGGCGAGACCGCGAGGTCCTGCACCGGCACCACCGCGTCGCTCACGACTAGGCGATTGAGCGCGACATGCCACTTTCGCGGCGGGGAAGCGGCGGCAGCGTGGGTCTGTGGGTGCGCGGCGGCCGGCAGCCAACGCGTCAGATTCAAGGTGCCGTTCTTCTCGCGCGTCACCGGCAGCCGCAGTCCGGTGAGAACCAGCGAGGCGGCCGCAAGGCGCTGTCGGCGCGCATCGAAACGCGCATCCGCAAGCCGCAGGTGTGCGAGTTGGATCTGCTGGCCGCGAGCCGGACCGGCGCCCGTCAGGCTCGCGTTGTCCACACTGAAGCGCAGGAGCGAGCCCTGCGCCGAGCGGCCCGCCACCACCTTAAGAGCACCCCCCTGGGCGCTCACACCGCCGATGCGCAGCAGGCCATGCAGGCGCCCGCCGCCGTTGATTGTCAGCCCCGTGGCGGCGAGACGCAGGCCGGAGAGCCCCAGGCCCAGGCCCTTGCCGCCGTCTCGAACCGTATAGCCGCCGCGCAGGCTGAGCCGCCCGGTGGCCGGTGTCATGGGCAGGCTGCGCGGCAGAAACTGCGCCAGCAGTGGGACATCGAGGTCCGTCAGGGCGACGGTTCCGGCCGACGCGATCGGGGACATCCCCACCGTGCCCTGCCACAGCAGCCGTGCGCCATCCTGGGCGCGCGCCTGGAGTGTGAACCGCCCGTCGGGAGCGCCCCAGGTGCGGAAGTGCATCAGGCGCAAGGAGATGGGTGCGAGAGTCAGGCGCGCCGCCGGCGTACGGCGCCCATCGGTGAGGGAGATCTCACCCTGTTCGAGCGTGAGTTTCTGGATGCGCACGGCGGGCGCCGGAGCGCCGCTCGGCCCCGATGACGCCCGGAGCGCATCGAGGTTGATCGACCCGTTGCGACGGATGCGCGCGTGGACCACGGGCTGCTCGAGGTCGAGCAGCGTGATGCGATACGCCCGCTCGAATACCGACAGCGGCGCGACGCCGACGCGCAGCAAGGCGATCGTTGCCAGCGGCCGGCCGCGTTCCGTCAGGCCGATGTCGCGAATCGAGGCGGTGAATCGGATCGGGTCGACCTTGATCGGCCCGAGCGCGAGCGCCAGACCCGGATGCGCGGCGGCCCAGCGCATCGCCGCGGAGCGAATCATGCGTGGTGCGAGCACATAACCGGCCCACAGGTAGGCGGCGGCAAGCAGCACAACGGCCCCCAGGCCGATGAGCCATCGCCGCCGAGGCAGGCGGATCGCCATTCGGAAACGCATGTGTTGTTACTCCCCTGCGTCCCGTCCCATCCCGCACCCGCGGACCGCCGCACGTGGGCGGCGTACCGCTTTGTTTCGGGCGGATCGACGAGAGCCGCGCCGCCTAGTCTAATCCGTCCTCCGGCCGGGAACGAGTCTGGGCAGCGCCGCGCCTGCCCGGTCCGGCGCGCTCGCGTACCGGACGCCCCGAGCCCGCCGCGCGCGATGCCCGTGCCCCGCAGCTGGTACGATCCGGTGCGATGGAGGCCTTCCTCGCCAGCCTTTCCGCGGTCGCGATCGCGGAGATCGGTGATCGCACACAACTGCTGTTGCTGACGCTGGCGGCCCGCCATCGTCGTCCCTGGCCGATCCTCTCGGCGATGCTCGTGGGCACGCTCGCAAGCAGTGTGCTCGCGGCATTGATCGGCGAGCGGCTGGGTTCGGCACTCAATCCGCGTGTGGTCAATCTCCTGGTCGGTGTCAGCCTGATCGTAATGGCGTTGTGGGCATTGAAGCCCGAGGCCGTGCGCGGGGACGGTGTGCCTCGGCGGTCCCTCGGACTGTTCTGGAGCGCGTTGGTAAGCTTCGTCATCGCCGAGATGGGCGACAAGACCCAGATCGCCACCGCGGTGCTGGCCGCCGCATACCACAATGTCGCCGCGGTGGTGGCCGGCTCGAGCCTCGGGATCGTGCTCGCCTGCGCACCGGCAGTGCTCATCGGCCAGGCGCTGTCGGTCCGGTTGCCCTTGCAGGCGATCCGGGTCGTCTCGAGCCTGCTCTTTCTGGGACTCGGCGTGCTGTTTCTGGTGCGCGCCGCGCGCGGCTCGCCCTGAGGGGGCCTATGGCTCCGGCGCAAGCCCGGGCCTCTGCGGCAGCTGCGGCGCGCCGTCGCCGCCGAGGGCCTGGAGAATCGGGCAATCGGCCGCATCACCATGACCCGGACAAGCGGCGATGAGCGTCGCCAGTCCGTCACGTACACGTTCCAATGCCGCGATGCGCGTCTCGACGTCGGCGAGCTTCGTTTGCGCGGCGCGCTTGACCCGCGCGACATCGCGCCCTTTGGACAGTGCGAGAAGCTCGCGGATCTCCTTCAGCGTGAACCCGAGGGTCTGGGCGCGGCGGATGAACCGCAGCCGCGCCAGCTCGGTGACGCCATAGCGGCGATAACCGGATGAGAGACGTGATTTGGGCGCCAGCAGTCCGCTGCGCTCGTAATACCGGACCGTGTCGATACGCACGCCTGCCTCGCGGGCGAGCGCTCCAATGCCGAGGCTGTCCACTGTGTGGCTCCCGTGTCGGCCGATGATTTACCGTACATCATAGACCATGGTCCAGGGTCAAGGGTTTTGCAGCTCCCGCCGCGGCCAAGGTTGCCCGCGGGTCGGGGGGCTGGCCCGGGCTTCCTCAGCGGGCGGCGGCGGCCTTTGCTATCCTTGCACTATCTTAGATGCCACCGCGTCCGATGCCGGTCCGCGCGGCCAGTCCGCGCCGAGGACGGGCTTCGTCCGCGGGGGTGGTTTTTTTTTGGCTGTGGTGGCCCGCATCGGCTACTCCGCGACGACCAGTCGTGAACCCCGTCAGGGCCGGAAGGCAGCAGCGGCAGCGGCGATGTCGGGTGCCGGAGCACCCGCTGGTGCGGGCCGCCTCCCTATCCGGCTGAGGCGGCTCGCATGACCGAAAGCTACATCGCACTGGCGCGCAAATGGCGCCCCAAGGCGTTCAACGAGCTCGTGGGCCAGGATCATGTGAGCCAGGTGCTGGTCAATGCGCTGCGATCCGGCCGCGTGCATCACGCGTTCCTGTTCACCGGCACGCGCGGCGTCGGCAAGACCTCCATTGCGCGCATCCTCGCGAAATGCCTCAACTGTGAAGCCGGCGTCACCGATACGCCTTGCGGCCAGTGCGCCAGCTGCCGCGAGATCGAGACCGGGCGGTTCGTGGATCTGATCGAGGTCGACGCGGCCTCGCGTACCAAGGTCGACGACACGCGCGAGATCCTGGACAACGTGCAGTTCGCGCCCACGCGCGGCCGTTACAAGGTGTACCTCATCGACGAGGTGCACATGCTCTCGACGCATTCGTTCAATGCGCTGCTGAAGACGCTGGAGGAGCCGCCGCCGCACGTGAAGTTCCTGCTGGCGACGACCGACCCGCAGAAGCTGCCCGTCACCGTCCTGTCGCGCTGTCTGCAATTCAACCTCAAGCGCATTCCGAC
Source organism: Pseudomonadota bacterium (assembly GCA_021790795.1). Lineage (GTDB taxonomy): Bacteria > Pseudomonadota > Gammaproteobacteria > Steroidobacterales > Steroidobacteraceae > 13-2-20CM-66-19. The sequence goes on along the minus strand of JAJYFU010000002.1, from coordinate 40,081 downwards.
GGCGCAGATCGCAGCGACCCTGCGCACCGTGCTCGAGAAGGAGGGTATCGCCTTCGAGCCGGCGGGCGTCGCGCTGGTGGCGCAGGCCGCCGACGGGAGCATGCGCGACGCGCTCTCGCTGCTCGATCAACTGATCGCCTTCGGCGGTGGGAGCGTCGCGGAGGCCGAGGCGCGCGCCATGCTCGGGACCGTAGCGCGCGATCACGTGGTGCAGCTCGCCGAGCGGCTGGCGGCCGGTGAGAGCCCGGAGCTGCTGCGCTTCGCGCGCTCGCTCGAGCAATGGGCGCCGGATTACGCCCAGCTGCTCGATGAGCTCGCCGCGCTCCTCACCCGCGTTGCGCTCAAGCAAGTCGTGGGGGAGGCGTACGAGGGCGACGAGCTGTATGCGCCCGAGCTGATCGCCCGTCTCGCCGGCGAGCTCGCGGCCGAGGATGTGCAGCTCTACTACCAGACGGCCATCATGGGCCGGCGCGATCTGCCGCTGGCGCCCGATCCGCGCACGGGCTTCGAGATGACACTGCTGAGGATGATCGCATTCCGACCGGGTGAGCCGCGAACGCCGGGCGCCCGGCCGGCCGCGGCGCCCGCGGCGGCCAGCCCCAGGCGAGCGGCCGCGAGGCCGGAGGAGTCCTCCGAGCGGTACGCGACACAGACCGAGTCGTCGCCGCAGCGCGGGAAGGCCGGGGGCGCCGAGCCGGCGGACGCCGGCGCCGGGCAGTGGAGCGCGCTGCTGGGACAGCTCGACCTGCAGGGCGCGGCGCGTCAGCTGGCCAGTCACTGCGCGCTCATCGCTCGTGAAGGGGGACGTGTGCAGCTGGCCCTGGATCCGCGCAGCGGCTCCCTGCGCACCGCTTCTCTGGAGGAGAAGCTCGCGCAGGCGCTCTCACGCCACTTCGGCGAGCCGGTCCGGTTGGAGTTCGTCGCCGCACCCGAGTCCGGTGAAACACCGGCCCAGGCGCGGCAGCGCGCCTCGCGCGAGCGCTCCGAAGCCGCCCGCCGCGCCTTCGAGGCGGACCCGGGCGTGGAAAGTTTTCGCGAGCGCTTTGGAGCGGAAGTGATTTCCGAGACCGTCCGCCCCGTGAAATGATCCGGCGCTGCCGGCAACCTATTCGTGACCATCGAGGAGCGACCTCATGCGAGGCAATATCAATCAGCTGATGAAGCAGGCCCAGGCCATGCAGGAATCCATGCAGAAGGTGCAGGAGGAAATCGGTCGCATGGAGGTGCTCGGCGAGTCCGGCGGCGGCATGGTCAAGGTCACCATGACCGGTCGGCACGAAGTGCGGCGCGTTCAGATCGAGCCGGCGGTGATCGGCGAGGATCGCGAGATGCTCGAGGATCTCGTCGCGGCAGCCGTGAACGATGCGGTGCACAAAGTCGAGGTGACCACGCAGGAAAAGATGTCATCGGTCACCGCCGGGCTGCAACTGCCCCCGGGAATGAAGCTTCCCTTCTGAGCGAGTCGTGAAGTATTCCCCGCGTCTCGCCCAGCTGATCGAGGCGCTGCGTGCGCTGCCCGGTGTGGGCCCGAAGAGCGCCCAACGCATGGCGTTTCAGCTCCTGCAGGACGGGCGACCGGCCGCGCAGACCCTCGCGCAGTCGCTGGAGGCGGCACTTGCGGCGGTCAAGCCCTGCCGGCGCTGTCGTATGTTCGCCGAGACGGACCTGTGCGCAATCTGCGCCTCGCCGCAGCGCGAGGCCGGGTTGCTGTGCGTGGTCGAGACGCCCGCCGATGTCGTCGCCGTCGAGCAGTCGGGCAGCTACCGGGGGCGCTACTTCGTGCTCATGGGGCATCTGTCGCCCCTCGATGGCATGGGGCCCGAGCAGCTCGGTGTGCGCGAGCTCGAGGCGATCCTCGATGAGGGTGGGCTGCGCGAGTTGATCCTGGCCACCAACCCCACGGTCGAAGGCGAGGCGACCGCGCATTACCTCGCCGAGTTGGCCCTGCGCCGCGGTTTGCGCGCCAGCCGCATCGCCCACGGGGTGCCGATCGGAGGGGAGATCGAGTACGTCGACGGCGGCACGCTTGCGCGCGCGCTGAGTGGTCGTCAGAACATCTGAATCGAGTGCGTCTTCAGCCGCGGCGCGAGCCGTGCTCGTGCGCCGTCATGAGAGTCTCGCGTAGGCGGCGCAGGCGGCGGTAGCTCTCGTAGCGGCGCGCGTGCATCTCGCCGCGCTCGAGGGCTGCGCGTACCGCGCAATCGGGCTCGCGCAGGTGCTGGCAGTCGAGAAAGCGGCAGCCGCCGGCCAGCCGCGCCACCTCCGTGAACCCCAGCGAGCGGGCATCGAGCGCGACCAGTGCCGGGGCGAAATCGCGCACGCCCGGGGAATCGGCGAGTTGGCCTCCGCCGGCGAGCGGGTACAGGCGCGAGGCGGTGGTCGTGTGGCGCCCTTCCTGCTCCCGCGCCAGAGACCCGATCGTAATGTTCGCGTCCGGGATCAGCCGCGCCGCCAGCGATGACTTGCCCACCCCCGACTGGCCGACCAATGCGGCCACGCGTCCGCCGCGCACCGCGGCCAGCGCATCGAGGCCGGTTCCGGCGGCCGCCGAGACGGTGATCGGCCGGTAGCCCGCCAGCGCATACCCCCGCAGTTGAGCCTCGAGCGCGGCATCGACTCCGAGGTCGGCCTTGTTGATCACCAGCACCGCCTCGATGCCGGCCGATTCGGCGGCGGCGAGGTAACGGTCAGCGACGAACAAGTCGGGCTCGGGGAGCGGCGCGATGACCACCAGCAGCCGATCGAGATTGGCCAGCACCGGCTCGGCGCCGCCGCGCGCGTTGCTGCGGTATAGGGCTGTGCGCCGCGGCAGCACTTCGAGGACGTGGACCTCCGCATGGCGCTCATCCAGACGGCAGCGCACGGTGTCGCCGCAGACGATGGAAAGCCCACGTCCGAGCGGCCGGCCCGGGAATTCACGTCCGTCCGCGAGGCGCAGGCTGACCCGGCGGCCAAATGCGCCGATCACGCGGGCATCGAACGTTGCTACACTCATCGGTCGCCGATTATCACCCACCGCGAGCCAAGCATGCGCAGCGCCGACAATCTGATCTGGATCGACTTGGAAATGACGGGGTTGAAACCCGAGACCGACGCCATCCTGGAGATCGCCACCCTGGTCACGGACAAGGCGCTCAACGTACTGGCCGAAGGGCCGGTGATCGCCGTCCACCAGGACGAGACGACGCTCGCGGGCATGGACGAGTGGAACCAGAAGCAGCACGGGGGCTCGGGACTGCTCGCCCGCGTGCGGGCCAGCCGTCTGGACACCGCGGAGGCGGAGGCGCGTACGCTCGCATTCCTCATGCCGCTCGTGCCGCCGGGCGCCTCACCAATGTGCGGCAACAGCATCTGCCAGGACCGGAGATTTCTCGCCCGGCTCATGCCGCTTCTCGAGCGATTCTTTCATTATCGCAATCTCGACGTCAGCACGCTAAAGGAGCTGGCGCGCCGCTGGGCGCCCGAGGTGCTCGATGGACTGGTGAAACAGGAGGCGCACCTGGCGCTCGCCGACATCCAGGAATCGATTGGCGAGCTGAGGCATTACCGCGCCAAGCTGTTCCGGCCCGCTTACGGGGGCGAGTCCGGCTGACCGGCCGGGCAGGGGAGTCCGGCCCAGCTCGGGATTCGCCGCTATAGCCGCTCACTTTCACCGGCGAGCTGCAGCCAGGTCTCGACCACGGTGTCGGGGTTGAGCGAGATGCTCTCGATGCCCTGATCGAGCAGCCAGCGCGCGAAGTCAGGATGATCCGAGGGCCCCTGACCGCAGATTCCGATGTACTTGCCCTGTTTGCGGCACGCGGCGATCGCCAGGGCTATCAGACGGCGCACGGCGGCGTCACGCTCGTCGAATTGATGCGCCACGAGCGCCGAGTCGCGATCGAGCCCGAGCGTCAGTTGCGTGAGGTCATTGGAGCCGATCGACATGCCGTCGAAGTGCTCCAGGTACTCGTCGGCGAGCAGCGCGTTGGTCGGCAGCTCGCACATCATCACCACTTTCAGGCCCCGCTCGCCGCGCGCGAGGCCGTTCTCGGCGAGCAGTTCGGTCACCTTTCGGCCCTCGGCGACGGTGCGCACGAACGGCACCATCACCTGCACGTTTTCCAGCCCCTGCTGCTCGCGCACCCTTTTGATCGCGCGGCATTCGAGCTCGAAGCAGGGCCGAAAGCGCTCATCGACATAGCGGGCCGCGCCGCGCAGCCCCAGCATGGGGTTCTCTTCGCGCGGCTCGTATCGGCTCCCGCCGATGAGGTTGGCGTATTCGTTCGATTTGAAGTCGGAAAGGCGCACGATGACCGGCTCCGGAGCGAACGCCGCGGCGATCTGCGCGATTCCTTCGGCAAGCTTCTCGACATAGAAGCTCACGGGGTCGGCGTAGCCGGCCATCTGCGGCACGATCTGCTCCTTCAGTGCGGCGTCGAGCTGCTCGTATTCGAGCAGGGCGCGCGGGTGCACGCCGATCAGCCGGCTGATGATGAATTCCAGCCGCGCCAGGCCGACGCCCCGGTTGGGTATCGCCGCGAATCCAAACGCCCGATCGGGGTTGGCGACGTTCATCATGATCTTGACGGGGAGCTTCGGCAGCGTGCCGAGCTCGATCTGGCGGCGCTCGAACTCGAGCATGCCCTCGTAGACGTAGCCGGTGTCGCCCTCGGCGCACGAGACCGTCACCGGCTGATCCTCGCCGATGCGCACGGTGGCGTCTGCGCAGCCGACCACCGCGGGTATGCCGAGCTCGCGGGCGATGATGGCCGCATGGCAGGTGCGTCCGCCGCGGTTGGTGACGATGGCCGCGGCCCGCTTCATGACCGGTTCCCAATCCGGGTCGGTCATGTCGGCGACCAGGACGTCGCCACTTTGCACGCGGGCCATCTCGCGCACGTCGCGCACGATGCGCGCGGGACCCGCGCCGATGCGCTGGCCGATGCTGCGCCCGGTGGCGAGCACGCGCGTGCGCTCCGATTTGAGCGCAAAGCGCTGGAGGGTGCGTCCGGTGCGGCTCTGTACGGTCTCGGGGCGGGCCTGCAGGATGAAGAGCTTGCCGCTCTCGCCGTCCTTGCCCCATTCGATGTCCATCGGCTTGCCGTAGTGCGCCTCGATGACGAGCGCCTGACGGGCGAGGGCGAAGACGTCGGCGTCGCTCAGACAGAAGCGCGAGCGCTGCTCGGGGGCGACGTCCACGGTTCGCACCCGCGCCTCTTCCCCGGGCTGCGCGTAGATCATCTTGATCGCCTTGCCGCCGAGGTTGCGCCGCAACAGCGCCGCCTTGCCCTGGCGCAGCGCCGGCTTGTAGACGTAGAACTCGTCGGGATTGACCGCTCCCTGGACCACGGTCTCGCCGAGCCCGTAGGCGGCCGTGATGAACACCACGTCGCGAAATCCCGAGTCCGTATCGAGCGTGAACATGACACCGCTCGTGCCGAGGTCGCTGCGCACCATGTGCTGCACGCCCGCCGACAGCGCCACCGCCGAGTGATCGAATCCCTGGTGCACGCGATAGGCGATGGCGCGATCGTTGAACAGCGAGGCGAACACCGCGTGCATCGCGGCCAGCACCTGCGCCTCGCCGCGAACGTTCAGGAACGTCTCTTGCTGGCCCGCGAAGGAGGCTTCGGGCAGGTCCTCGGCGGTGGCCGAGGAGCGTACCGCCACCGCGATCGGCCGTCCGCCGCTCATCTGCCGCAGCGCATCCCTGACGGCCTGCTCGAGCTGCGGTGGAAAGCCGGTGGCGAGGATCCACTGGCGGATGCGCGCTCCGGTGGCCGCCAGGCGCACGACGTCGTTCACCTCCAGGGTGGCGAGCTCCGCGCGGATGCGCGCATCGAGCCCGTCCTGGCGGAGAAATTCCCGATAGGCGTGCGCCGTGGTGGCGAAGCCGCCCGGGACGCTGACGCCGAGCGGCGCCAGCGCTCGGATCATCTCGCCAAGGGAGGCGTTCTTGCCCCCGACGGATTCGATGTCGTGTTGACCCACCTGCTCGAAGGGTACGACGTATGCGTCCACGAGGAATCCTGCCTGCTGCTTGCTCCGCGCCGCGCGCGGTGGAACACTGTGTACCCGGGAATCGCTGCCGAGCCTCGCGCCGTGGGCCGACGAACCGTTTTCTTCGTCTCTGACCAGACGGGAGTGACCGCCGAAACGCTGGGTCACAGTCTGATGACCCAGTTCGAGGGTCTGGAATTTCGCGCGGTGACTTTGCCATTTGTCTCAACCATTGACAAGGCCGAGGAGGCGGTGCGCCGAATCGATCGTACGGCGCTCGAGGACGGTCTGCGGCCGATCGTATTCAGCACGCTCGTGCATGACGAGTTGCGCGATGTGGTGCGGCGCTCGAACGGTCTATGCCTGGATTTCTTTGCCGCATTCGTCGGTCCGCTGGAGCAGGAGCTCGATACCCGCTCGACGCATCGGGCCGGACGCGCCCATGGCATCGCGGATCCGGTGGTTTACTCCACGCGCATCAATGCCACGAACTTCGCGTTGGCCAACGACGATGGCGCGGGTGGTGACTATGCACATGCCGATATCGTGCTGATCGGCGTGTCACGCTGCGGCAAGACGCCCACGTGCCTGTACCTCGCGCTGCAGTACGGGATCTTCGCCGCCAACTATCCGCTGACGGAGGAAGATCTGGATTCCGGGCGGCTGCCGGACCGAATCGAGCCGTTTCGGAACAAGTTGTTTGCGCTCACCATCAAGCCCGAGCGGCTGCAGCAAATCCGCAACGAGCGTCGCCCGAACAGCCGCTACGCCTCCGCGCCGCAGGTTCGCTACGAGCTGCGCTCGGCCGAGGCGCTGATCGCGCAGTGTGGCATCCCCGGGTTGGATACCACCGAGTGCTCGATCGAGGAGATCGCCAGCCGGATCCTCAATACCACCGGCATCGAGCGGCGGTTGCGCGCCTGAGGTCGATTGCTAGCATGAAAATTGCACGCTCATCGACCAGGCGCCCTCGGGCGCGGCGCTTGCGCTGTCCTGCCCCTCCGCTATAGTCGAACGATGCGCAATGAGACATTGACCCCGGTTTCCTGGCGGGCCCGACCCCGCAGCTTCGTGGCGCTCATGAGCCTGTACGAGAGCAATTACATTCGGCTCGGCTGGCTCGCCGGGACGCTGGGCCTGCTCGCCGGCACGTATCGCTCGCGGGTGGAAGGTGACTGCGATCTGCTGCTCATCGTGGTTGAGCGCTGCGCGTACACGAGCATCCTGGATCTCACGTACGAGCTGCGGGACGGGAACGAGCCGGAGCGCTTTCCGCAGATGCGCTTGCGCGCGTACCACGATGCGCGGCTGGTCGAGGCCGAGCGTTGTCCGGGTTCGACAGCCGAGGTCACGCTACAGGAAGGGCGATGCCCAGAGCGTGAACTGCATCAGCGCTGGGTGCGGAATATGATGTTAAACAAGTGGTTGGAGTATTGTGCGGAGCGTGGCCATCGCTTCGCCGCCCCCGTCATGTGATTCCCGGCGGCGCGTGCCGCACCGGTGATGAAAGCATTTCGACAACTGGGCTTTCTCAAGCTGCCATTTCAGCGCGCGCAGGCGTCGCCCGACGACCATCGCGTGCTCACTTTGTTTCGCAATCGCGCCGAGCTGAAAAAGGCCTTTGGTGACCTCAAGGACGATCTGGAGCGGCTGAAGGATCGGATCAAGCAGCAGGAAGGCGTCACGCGGCGGGTGAGAGAGACCTTGGCGGCGCTGGAGGCGCGCCTCGGCGTGAACGAGACCGCTTATCCGGCGCTGGTGTTCTATCAGCTGCGTCACATGTGGCAGCGTGGCCACGAGCAGCTCGAGCGTTTCGGCGGCGAACTGGTGACCCAGCAGGACGCGCACGAGCGCCGCGCGCATCTTGCCGAGCACAACCGGCAGCAGTTCGCCAAGCGCCAGACCGCGGAGCAGCACCTGCAGGTCATGCGTCAGATTGCCGCACAGGCGGCCGAGCGGCTCGAGAATCTCGAGCACGAGCGCGCCCGACTGCGCCGTCTGTGGCACTTCTTCAAGCGGCGCACGCTCGAGCACACGATTACGCGCGCGCGGGCCGAGTCGGCCGAGGCCAACGTGTCGCTCGAGTCGGCGCAGCAAGCCGCGGCCGAGATCGCCGCGACGCCGGTCCCGCAGTTTCCGGGGCTCTCGCTGCAGGCCCGGCGCATGATCAATCTCACCGTCCTCGCCTACGCGCAGGTCATGTGTCAGCGCCTGACGGTCATGCCGTTGCTGCTGATGCGCGTGCGCGATGCCGTTCAGAGCCGGGATGTGATCGACGAGTACGGGACCCGCACGGAGTGCCTTGCGCTGATGGGTCAGATCGAGCGTGCCGAAGCGTTGCTCGGCTCCAATGCCAACGTCAGCCGCGACATCCGCGAGCGCCTCAAGGCGCTGCGCCTGCTAGCGCAGTACCGCGATCCCGAGGACGCCATTCCGACGGCCGATTCCCTCGGCGGTGGCTCGGCGCAGGCCGTTGGCTCGCCGGCCGGCATTCCGGATGTGCTGGCCGAGGATACCTGGCACATTCACGGCGTCCTGCTGCGCTGAGCGCGCCGCGGCGCTAGTCGCCTCTGACGAGTTGCTGTTTCGTCTGGCCGGCGCGGTCCAGGCGGACCATGTCGGCCACGATGTCCTTGGCCTGATCGAGGACCACATCGGGGATCTTGTCGTTCTTGCCGCCGATCTGATCGACCTTCTTCAGCGGCGGCAGGCCGAATGCGGCGCGGCGCTGATTGTCGAGCGCGAGCAGCTTCGCGTCCTGTTCGTGCCGCTCCCGGCGGCGTGTGGCGAGGTTGAGCGAGAGCACCTTCTGTGCCCGAATCGCCTCGAGGTCGTGGATGTCCCCGACCAGCCAGCGGAAGTTCGGATCGCGCTGTTCGCGCGCCCGCTCTTCGGCTTCGAGCTTGGCGATCGGCGGGATCGCCGCCGTTCCGGTGCAGACCTGGAACGGCACGGGACCGATGGTGTTATACGGCAGTGCGCGCGGCATGCTGCTCTCGCCGACCGTCTTCGGGTTGATCGCCGAGGGCAGCTTGATGTTGGGAATGACTCCGCGCAGCTGCGTGCTCTGACCGGTGATGCGGTAGAACTTGCCGATGGTCACGGCGATCTGGCCCTCGATCGGCCGGCTGCTCCAGCGGTCGAGGGGGATCAGATTCTGCACCGTGCCTTTGCCGAAGGTGTTCTGCCCGATGATCACGCCCCGGTGGTAGTCCTGGATGGCGCCGGCGAAGATCTCCGATGCCGAGGCGCTGTAGCGGTTGACCAATACCGCCAGAGGCCCGGTGTAGATCGGCGCTTTTTCCGGGTCGTCCAGCACCTCGATGTGCCCGGAGCGGCCGCGCAGCTGCACCACCGGCCCATGGATGAACAGCCCGGTCAGCGCCGTCGCCTGTGGCAGGTAGCCGCCGCCGTCATTGCGCAGGTCGAGCAACAGTCCCTGCATGTGCTCTTTCTCGAATTTCAGGATCAGCCGGCGCACGTCGCGGGTGGTGGACGGATAGTTGCTGTTCCCGTCGTCCTCGGCTCTGACGTCCTCGTAGAAGCTCGGCACGGTGATGACGCCGATCTTGTAGGTCTGGCCGCCCCGCATGACGGTCTCGAGCTTGCCCTGCGCTTCCTGCGCCTTGAGCGTCACCCGGTTGCGCACGAGGCTCACCACCGCCTCCTTGCCGCCCGGGTGCGTCCCGGCCGGGAGGATCTGCAATCGCACCGTGGTGCCCGCCTTGCCGCGGATCAGCTGCACCACCTTGCCCAGGCGCCAGCCAACCACGTCGGTGATGCGGCCGCGTGCGCCCTGGCCGACTCCGGTAATGCGATCGTTGGGCTTCAATTTGCCGCTGATCGCCGCCGGTCCGCCGGGGATGACGTTGACCACTTTGATGTAGTTGCCGTCCATCTCCAGCGAGGCGCCGATGCCCTGGTAGTTCAGGCTCATGTCGATGTTGTACTCCTCGGAGTTCAGCGGCGAGAAGTACGTCGTATGCGGATCGAAGGTGCGCGCGTACGCGTTCATCAATTCTTGAAACACGTCCTCGGAGCTGAAGCGGTCGATGCTGCGCAACTCGGCATCGAAGCGCTTGCGCAACGTGGCGGCCGCCTGCGGCCAGCTCTTGCCGGAGAGCATCAGCGAGATCGCATCGTTCATCACCCGCTCGCGCCACAGCGCGTCCATCTGCGCCTCGGTCGCCGGCCACGGGGTATCTTTGCGGTCGTAGCGATAGGTCGCGTCCGTGGTGAAGTCCGGCTCCTTGGCGAGCACGCGGATCGCATACCGCAGGCGCGCGCTGCTCAATTGCCTGAAGCGCTGAAAGATGAGGAACGCCGGGTCGAGCTTGCCGGCCTCGAGGAGCTGGGCGAAATCGCCGCCGTACCGGGCGTCGAAGTCGCGCACATCCGAGGCCAGGAAATAGACGTGCTCGGGATCGAGAAAGTGCAGATAACGCGCGAAGACGAGCTGGGAGAATTTGGCGTTGATTTTCGGGTCGCTGTACTGATACCGGGTGAGTATCTGTCCGACTTTGCGCGCGACCGCGCGCTGAGTGGCGTTCGGGGTCAATGCGCCCGGCGGCAGAACCGCCGCATGCGCGGGTGTCCGGGGCATCAGCACGGCCGCACCGAGCGCGACGATCGTCGCAGCGGCGATCAGCCATCCAACAAAGCGACGTAGGGGGTGAGTCATCGTGAGATAGCTCGAGACAGTCCTAAGGAATGGTGGTTATACGGGCACATCTGCGGCGAGCGGCGGCATGCGCGATCCGCGCACGGCTCAGCCTCGGGACATGGCCCGCAGGAGCGCCAGCCACAGCCGCAAGATGAGCAGCAGCGGCGCCGGGCCGAGCGCGGCCACCCAATAAACCAATTGGCCCCGTCCCAGCTCCCTGAAATAGTTTCCATAGAGCGACAGGGGGCCGTAGCCCGGCCCGGTCTCGCCATGCGTGTACGGGCCCAGGGTAAAGTGCCCCGCCAGCCAGATCAGCAGCGGCAGGATCAGCAGCCCAAAGGCGATCGCCCCGCCCAGCAGCAGCAGCTCACGCTTGAGATTGAACGGCACGGATCGGGTCGCGGGTAATTCGGTGCGCAGCTCCGTCATGGGCGCCAGTGTAGCCGATCCGGAGGCCGCCGGCCCCAGTCTGGCCGCTCCCGGGGTGTCGACGGTGGCCCGCGGCCGCCCTGGGCAGGTCATAATGGGTCCATGGAACCCATCAAGGCAGCCGTCATCGGCGTCGGCTATCTCGGGCGCTTCCATGCCCAAAAATACGCCGAGTCCCCGCACTGCCGGCTCCAGGCGGTGGTCGATACCGGGCAGGAGCCCCGCGAGCGGGTCGCCGCCGAGCTCGGGGTCCAGGCGTTTGCCGACTATCGCGCGCTGCTCGGCAAAGTGGATGCCGTCAGCATCGTGACGCCGACCCCGCTGCATTTCGCGATCGCCCGTGATTTCCTGCGGGCCGGCGCCCACGTGCTCGTGGAGAAACCGATCACCGAGACGCTCCGCGAGGCGCGCGCGCTGATCGATCTTGCCGCGCGCGACGACCGTGTCCTGCAGGTTGGCCACCTGGAGCGGTTCAATTCGGCGATTCTCGCCGCCGAGCCGTATTTACGCGCACCGCGTTTCGTCGAGTGTCATCGGCTCGCGCCCTATCGCGCGCGCGGCACCGACGTGAACGTGGTGCTCGATCTGATGATCCACGACATCGATCTGGTGCAGACCATCGTCGGCGCCCCGGTGCTGACCATCGATGCGATCGGCACGCCGGTGTTCTCCGATGCCATCGATATCGCCAACGCCCGCATCCGCTTCGCCAATGGCTGCGTCGTCAACGCCACCGCGAGCCGGGTGAGCCTGAAGACCGAGCGCAAGATGCGGCTGTTCGAGGACGATGTCTATCTCTCGCTCGATCTGCAGCAGAAGGTCATGACACTGATCCGCAAGCGCGACGGCGAATCCGGGGATGCGCAGCTGCCGGTGAGCATCGAGGAGCAGAGTCTCGAGCAGGGCGATGCGCTGAAGGCCGAGATCGAGGCATTCCTCGAGTGCATCCGCACCGGCAAGCCGCCGGTGGTCAGCGGCGAGGACGGCCTGATGGCGCTCGATACCGCCATGCGCATCACCGAGCAGGTCAATGAGTCGCTGGCGGCGCGTGGGCTGATCGAGCGTAGCGCGCATGGGTGAGTCCCCCGGACAGCCGAGCACCGCGCCGCGCTGCGTGGTCGTCGGGGCGATACAGATGGATTGTACCTGGGACGCGGATCGCAACATCGCCGCGGCCGAGCGCCTGGTGCGCCGGGCCGCCGCGGCGGGGGCGCAGATCATTCTGCTGCCCGAGCTGTTCCAGACGCCGTACTTCTGCATCGAGCAGGATCCGCGGCATCTGCATCTGGCCCGTGCCGTTTCCGACGATCGCGCGGTGCGCCACTTCGGGCCGGTGGCGCGTGAGCTCGGTGTGGTCCTGCCGATCAGCTTCTTCGAGCGGTCCGGTCCCGCGTATTTCAATTCGGTGGCCGTGCTGGATGCCGATGGCGCACTGCTCGGGGTGTATCGCAAGTCGCACATCCCCGACGGACCGGGCTATCAAGAGAAGTATTACTTCAGTCCCGGCGACACCGGCTTCAAAGTCTGGACCACCCGGTACGGACGGATCGGGGTCGGGATCTGCTGGGATCAATGGTTCCCCGAGGCCGCTCGCGCCATGGTGCTCGCCGGCGCCGAGCTCCTGATTTATCCGACGGCGATCGGCACCGAGCCGCCGCCCGCGGCGCCGCTCGACTCGCGCGGGCACTGGCAACGTACTCAGCAGGGACACGCGGCGGCCAATCTCACGCCGCTGATCGCCGCCAACCGCTACGGCCTGGAGCGCTCCCTGCAGGACCCGCAGCGGCTCCATATCCGCTTCTACGGCTCGTCGTTCATCGCCGATGCGCTGGGGGACAAGGTGGCCGAAGCGCCCGAGGCGGGTGATGCCGTGCTCACCGCCGAGTTCGATCTGGCGCAGAACGCCGGCCGGCGCGACAGTTGGTTCGTTTTTCGCGACCGCCGCCCGGATCTTTACGGAGCGCTCGTCACTCTCGACGGACGGAGCCGATGAGCGATGCACGGGAGCCGCGGCGCGGTCCCGCCCGCGTCGCCTTGGTCGGTGCCCGCGCGGCGCGCGGACTCGACGAGGACATGGCGGTGCTCGTGGCCGCACTCCAGGCGCGCGGTGTTCGCTGTGAGGTGGTCGATTGGGACGACGCCAGCGTGCGCTGGGCGGACTTCGATCTGACGTTGCTGCGCTCGACCTGGGACTATACCGAGCGGCTCGGCGAGTTTCGCGGCTGGCTGCGGCGGGTCGCCGGCCTGACGCGATTGCACAATCCCGCGCCGCTGGTCGAGTGGAACACCGACAAGCACTACCTGCGCGACCTCGCCGCCCTGGGGCTGCCCGTGGTGCCGAGCGCCTTCATCGAGCCGGTCGGGGCGCTGCGGCCGGCCATCGAGCGCTTCCTCGCCGAGCACTCGTGTGCGGAACTCGTGATCAAACCGGCGGTGGGCGCCGGATCACGCGGAGCGCGACGCCTGGGCCGTGCACAGCTCGCCGAGGCGCAGGCGCATGCGGCGAGCCTCGCCGAAGCGGGTCGCAGCGTGCTGCTGCAGCCTTACTTCCCGGGCGTTGAGCGCGAGGGTGAGACGGCGCTGCTGTTCTTCGACGGTCGATTCAGCCATGCCATCCGCAAAGGGCCGCTGCTGCGACCCAACGCGGATCCCACGCGGGCGCTGTTCGCCCCCGAGCACATCACCGTGCGAACAGCGGCGGCTGACGAGCTCGCGGTCGCCGAGGATGTTTTGACGGCCATCCGCCACTCGGGACGCGCGCCGCTTTACGCACGCGTCGATTTGCTGCGCGATCCGGCCGGCGCGCCGCGGGTGCTCGAGCTCGAGCTTGCCGAGCCGTCGCTGTTTCTGAACTATGCCGCCGGTGCGGCCGAGCGCTTCGCCGCGTCCATCACCGAGGCCCTCGGCGCGCCCTGATTCCGTTCCGGCAACGCGCCCTGTCAGCGGGCCACGTGGCGAATTATTGGGTCTGAGTCGATTGGCGCGCCGGCCGCAGGCACTGCACGCTGAAGAGTCCGTCGGCGTCCGTCCACACGTGCGAGACCCGCATTCCGGCGCGCGCCGCCAGCCGCGCGAACGACGTGCGAGAGTACTTGCAGCTGATCTCCACGAGCATCGCCTCGCCCGCGGCGAAGTGGAAGCGCTGTCCGGCGACCGTGACCCGTTGATCGGCACGGCTGACGATGTGCGTCTCGATCCGCTCCGTCTCACCGACATAGCGGGCGCGATGCTCGAATTTTTCCGGGTCGAAATCTCCGTGCAGCTCCCTGTTGAGGCGATGCAGCAGGTTGAGGGTGAATTCCGCGGTCACCCCGGCCGCATCGTTGTACGCCGATTCGATGAGCGCCGGCGGTTTGACCAGATCCACGCCGATGAGCGCCGCGCCATGTGGACCCATTTCCCGGCGCATGTGCGTGAGCAGCCGCACCGCCGCGTCGGGCGCGAAGTTTCCGAGCGTCGAGCCGGGAAAATAGATCACGCTGCGCCGCTGCGGTCGCGCGGGCTCGGGCAACCGGACAGGCTGGGTGAAATCGGCGCACACCGGCAGCATCTCGATGTGCGCAAAGCGCCCGTTCAGCCGCTCGACGCTTGCCGTGAGGGCGCTGCGCGAGATCTCCACCGGCACGTACGCGACGGCATCGGCGAGCCGCTCGAGCAGCAGCTCGGTCTTCAGTCCGCTGCCGCTGCCGTACTCGACCAGCAACACCTGCGGTCCGAGCGTCGCGGCTATCTGCGCCACGTGCGTTTCCATCAGCGCCAGCTCGGCGCGCGTCAGGTAGTACTCCGGCAGCTCGCAAATGTGCTCGAACAGCTGGGAGCCGCGCGCATCGTACAGGTATTTCGACGGCAGCCGCTTGGGGCTGCGCGCCAGTCCGGCGAGCACATCGGAGCGCATGTCGAGCGTGTCGGCGCTCAGGTCGTAGAGCAGGATCTCGCTCGGCAGCGTGCTCATGGCCGATCCTGCGCCAGACGGATGCCCGAGAACTGCCAGCGGTCGCGCGGGTAGAAGAAGTTGCGGTAGCTGGCCCGCACGTGGCCGCGCGGGGTCGCGCACGAGCCGCCGCGCAGCACCCACTGTCCACACATGAACTTACCATTATATTCCCCGAGCGGGCCGGGCAGGGGGCGGAATCCCGGATAGCCGACGTAGGCGCTCGCCGTCCACTCCCAGACGTCGCCGAACAACTGACTCGGTTCCGTGTCGGCGCCCGGGCGGGGCTGTAATACACCGTCATCGGCGAAATGCCCGCGGCGGGGGTCGAGCGGCGCGGCGAGGGACTCCCATTCGGCCTCGAGCGGCAGGCGGGCGCCGGCCCAGCGGGCGAACGCATCGGCCTCGAAGTAGCTGACGTGACAAACCGGCGCATGCGGATCGAGCGGGCGCTCTCCGCCGAGCGTGAAGACGTGCTCGAAGTCCTCGGACCAGTAGAGCGGACCCGTCCAGCCCTCGCGCTGCAGCGCGGCCCAACCCTCCGACATCCACAGGCGCGGCTCGCGATAGCCGCCTGCGCGGATGAACTCGGCGTACTCGGCATTGGTCACCGGTCGGTGCGCGATCGCATGAGGGTGCAGCAGCTCAGGATGGCGCGGCAGCTCGTTGTCGTAAGCGAACCCCTCGCCCGCGAAGCCGCTTGCGACGATGCCCGAGCGGCCCGGCAGGAATCGCAGCGGTGTGACGCGTCCGGCCGCTGCGGGCGCCGCGGGGGCGTACACCGGGCGCAGCGGATTGCACCAGAACAAATGCTTGATGTCGGTGAGCATCAGCTCCTGGTGCTGCTGCTCGTGATTCAGACCGAGCACGAGCGTGAAAGCGAGAGCGGCATCGATGTCGCTGCGCAGGCGCTCGAGCACCGCGGCGTCGATGCGCCGGCGGTAGTCGCGGATCTGCGCCAGTGTCGGCCGCGTGATCAATCCGCGCTCGTTTCGAGCGTGCATCGGTCCGGCACTCTGATAATACGAATTGAACAGGAAGTGCCATTGCGGATGAAGCGGCGCACCGCCTTCGCCGCCGCGCCCGAGCACGAAGCGCTCGAAGAACCACGTCGTGTGCGCCAGATGCCACTTGATGGGGCTGGCATCGGGCATTGACTGTACGACCGTATCTTCGGGGGCAAGCGGCGCGCACAGCTGCTCGGTCCGGCTGCGCACCCGCTCGAACTGCGCGCCGAGATCAGCCGGGGGCTCGGTATCGAGCATTTGAGGTGAGCGCAGCGGCATATGCGCCTCGGTGTCGTGACGGCGCAGGATCGTTGCGATCCTCGGCGTCCGACCTCCAATCCCTATGTGGCCTCAGGGATTTTCGATTATGTTGCAAGCGGCGCGGATTTTCCACCCCGCATTCGCCCGGGTCCGTACCGGGCCGCGGTGCGCCGAGCGCTCGGCGCACCGCGTTGCGGCCCTGTCGATGTTAAGTGGAGAGGTAGGTGCGCTGCACGGCGAGCGGCGGCGGTGTGTACTGATACATCCATGTTTCGGACAACGCCTGGCCGTGCAGGGAGAGATACAGTTGGAGATTGATCGGCCCCGGCGCCCCGTCCGGCACCAGATCGAACATCGCCCGCCAACCCTTGATCGGCACCAACGGCCGCGCCGAGACGATCTGGACGTGCCCGTGAGAAGTGGTGATCACGGCGACCACCGGGTCGTCCTTGGTGAGCATCGGTATGTCGCCGCCGACGAAATCCACCACGAACCGCCAGGAGAATTTCGTCCGCTTGCTCCCCACCACGCCGCCGATGCCATCGCGTGTGGCGCGAACCAGCGCCCGGTCGGGGTTGAGGGGATTCTCTGCGCACCAGTAGAGACGATAGCCGTAATCGTACGCCCGGCCCGGCACGATCTCCTCGGCCGGATTCCAGAACGCCACCATGTTGTCCATGGTCTCGGTATCGGTGGGGATCTCGACCAGCATCACCGCGCCCTTGTTCCATGCGCCCTTCGGCGCGACCCAACAGCTGGGGCGGCGGTTGTACCAGGCGCCGTCGTCCTGGTAGTCGGAGAAGCGATGGTCGCGCTGCATCAGGCCGAAGCCGCGCGGGTTGTCGTCGAAATACGAGTTCACGCGCACCACGTTCGGGTTGGTGAGCGGCCGCCAGATCCACTCGCCGACGCCGGTGTGCAGCTGCAGGCCGTCGGAATCGTGAATCTGTGGCCGCCAGTCGTCGGCGACCCGATGATCGTTCTCGCCCACCAGGTACATGCTGGTGCCTGGCGCGATGCCGAGCCGGGTGATCTGCTTGCGCGGGTAAAGGGTCAGATCCACGTCCATGATCAGCGTGCTGGCGACGTCGATGACGAAGCGGTACGCGCCGGATACGCTGGGAGAATCGAGCAGCGTGTAGAGGATGAGTTGGTTGGACTCCGGCTGCGGCTTCTCGAGATAGAACTCGATGAATTTGGGGAACTCCTCGGGCTGCGGCATTCCCGTGTCGATCGCCAGTCCTCGCATCGACATGCCGTACTGGCCGGTGCCGTCGACGGCGCGGAAGTAGGACGCGCCCTGGAACACAACCCGGTCGTCCACCCAGTTGGTGTGAAACAGCACGTTGAATCCCGAGAAGCCGAGATTGCGCGTGAGCTGGGCCGGCTTCAGTCCGGATCCGCTGTAATCGAACAGGCCGGGCTCGAACAGGACCTGCCGCGCCACGCCTTTCTCGAGCGTGTAGATATCCACCGGCCGCTTCATGGTGTAACCGAGATGGTCGAAGCGGATGCGAAACAGCAAGTTGTCCTCGTACCAGAGCTCGCGGTTGGGACGGTAGCTGATGGCCTCCCACTGGTTCCAGGTGAGGTTGCGGATCGCCGCCGGGAGCGGCGGATACCGCTCGTCATACACCGTCAGGGACATGGCGTGCGCGCGGGCTTTGAGCTGCTCGAACGAGAACGGCTGCGCAGGGCCGAAATGCCGGATACCTTTCGCAGGCGGGGGCTTGCGCGTCGTCTTCTGCTTGACCGCCATGGGCCAGGGCGCGATCGACGCCAGGCTCGCGGCGCCCGCTTGCAGAAAGCTGCGCCGCCGCATCACAGGACTCCCGCCGGTATGACGGGCCAGCCGTTCATCTTTTTCTCGAGCATCATGAGATCTCCGTTCGCCGACCATTGAGATTCAGGGCGTCGCGCACGCTCCAGCAGCGCAGGGGCTGCGTCGGCATCTCCAGCGGTGCGCGGGCTGGCACTCGCGGCGCCGGTTCCTCGTGCGGACCGCCCCCGGAGCCCGCCGGGCGCTCCAGGCGCCGGCGCAGCTCGGCGAGTTCCGCCGGCGGGTCGGCCTCCTCCGGCGTCAGCAGCAGTCGCCGCCGTCGCAGCCAGCGGCCGACCGAGGCGCTGCTGGTGAGCATCGTCAGCGGCACCGACAGCACCATGCCGAGCAGCACCGGTGTCAGCCAGCCGGTGTAGCGCGGCGCGAGCTTGAGTATCAATACGCCCCAGATCACGCCGATCGACAGGTGCCAGGCGTGCCGACGCAACGCCTCGCGCAGGCCGACGCCGCGATCACCTCGCTCCTGCGCGTGCCAACCCACGGATCGGCCGGCGAAGGTGGTGATGACGAAGGCGGTATGGAACAACATCATCGCGGGGGCGAGCAGCACGCTGAAGATCTGCTCGAGCAGTACGCTCGCACCGAGCCGCAGCGCCCCGCCAAAGCCCCGGCGCAGCGCCGGGTCGAGCAGTGCCAGCACGGCGGCGAGCACTTTCGGCAGGAACAGCACGACGCCCGTGAGGGACAGAAGCGCCGCGATCTCCCCGTCGTGGTAATGCGGCCAGCTGGGAAAGAGTCCGTGACTGCCGGGGACGAAGTACTGGTGGCCGTGCAGCGCCTGGAGAATGATGACGCTCGAGCTCAGCACCAGCTCCAGCAGCCACAGCGGCGAGGCGACGTAGGCGAGCACTCCGCTCACGAGGTTCACTCGGCTCAGCCAGTGCATACCGCGCGCCCGCAGCAGCCCGAGGTGCTGGATGTTGCCTTGCGCCCAGCGCCGGTCGCGCGCCGCGTAGTCGATGACGTTGGAGGGGATCTCTTCCCAGCTGCCCCGATCGATCGGCAGCAGCCAGACCTCGAACCCCGCCCGGCGCATGAACGCCGCCTCGGCGAAGTCGTGGCTCAGGATATCGCCGCCGAGCGGCGCGGAGCCCGGCAGGCGCGGCAGACCACAGAAGGCCGCGAATGCCCGCAGGCGCAGAATGGCGTTGTGGCCCCAGTAATTGCTCTCGCCGAGCTGCCAGTACGCCAGGCCGCTGGCGAGCATCGGGCTGGAGAGGCGGGTGGCGAACTGGAGCAGGCGCGCGAACAGCGTCTCGCGGCCCGCCGGCAGCGGCAGTGCCTGGATGATGCCGACGCGGGGGTGCGCCTCCATCAGGCGCACCAGCTCGCGCAGCGCCTCGCCGGACATGATGCTGTCGGCGTCGAGCACGATCGCATAGTCGTAGGCGCCGCCCCAAGTGGTGACGAAATCGGCGATGTTGCCCGCCTTGCGGCCGCGGTTCTCCGAGCGGCGCCGGTAGAAGATGCGACCGCCGGCGTCGTGGCGCGTCACCAGCTCGGCCCAGGCGCGCTCCTCGGCGGCGCCGATGGCGGTGTCCCGGGTGTCGGAGAGGATGAACAGATCGAATGCGGAACTTTCGGGCAGACGCTGGATCGACGACCAGATGCTCTCGAGCCCGGCGGCCACGCGCGCGGTGTCCTCGTTGTAGATGGGCATGACCACGGCGGTGCGGGAGCGCAGCGGGCCGCAGTTCGCGACGGGCGCGGTCAGCTGGGCCGGGTCGCGCCCGCGCAAGCGCACCACGAATCCCGCCACCGCGGTCCAGAACGACAGAGCGATCCATAGAAATAGAACGAAGAACAGCACCAGTCCGGCGCGGTCGAGATCATTGAGGCCATTCGCAGCGAGGATGTTCCACATCATCCCGGTGGCGGCGCCGGCGGTGAGCACCGTCAAGCCGAGCAGGATCGTCCGTCGCAGGCGCGTAATCCCGGAGCGCTGCGAGGAGCCGGCGCTCACGAGCGTGGCGTCCACTGGTACGTCCACGTCTCGGTCAGTGCCGCCCCGTCGAGCTCGAGATAGCAGTGCAGATCAATCGGTCCGCCGGTCGGATGCACCGTGAATCGTGCCCGCCAATCGCTGTCCTCCGGAACGCGCTGCACGCTCACCTCAGAGATTGCCGCGCCCGTTGCCGTCACCACGGCGCGCACGGGTTGATCGGCGCGCAGACCGCCGAGGTCGCCGCCGGAAAAGTCGATGAGGGTCTGGCGCCACCCGTGCGCCTGGCTCGTACCGCGCAATACCGGGCCGAAGCGTGTGGCCACGGCCTTGCCGCCCGGCGGCCAGCGGTCGCCGGAGTGCAGATACGCCGAGAGCACATAGGAGAAGGCGAGCGGCTGACCGGCATGCACCGGAGCGCTCGGCACCCAGTACGCGTCCACGTTGTAGTCGATATCCTCGGTAGCCGGGATCTCGACCAGCTCTACCCCGCCATAGCCCCAGTGTCCGAGCGGCTGGATCCAGTAGCTCGGCCGCTGCTCGAAGCGCGCCGCCGGGTCCTGGTAGTCGGCGAAATTGCGGTCGCGCTGAATGAGCCCGAAGCCGCGCGGATCGTGATCCATGAAGCGGTTCACCTCGAGCCGCAGCGGGTTCTGCAGCGGCCGCCACAGCCACTCGCCAGTGCCGGTGTGCATCAGCAGTCCGTCGCTGTCATGGACCTGCGGGCGCCAGTTGTCGAAGCGCCGTCGCGCCGAGTTCACGCCGTAGAGGAACATCGAGGTCAGCGGCGCGATCCCGAGCTGGGTGATATTGCGGCGTGGATAAAGCACGGCGCTGACCGTCACCCGCGTGACGGTCCCCGCGGTGAGCACGAAGCGATACGCCCCGGTGATGCTCGGGCTCTGCAGCAGCGCATAGATCGTCATCGTACGCGCCTGCGGCGCCGGGCGCACCAGCCAGAAATCCGTGAAGTAGGGGAATTCCTCGCCGCTGACCGCGGCGGTGTCGATCGTCAGTCCGCGCGCCGTAACCCCCGGGACCTGATTGCGTCCGAGCACGCGGAAGTAAGTCCCGCCCAGGAACGCGATGACGGCGGAGCGCCGGTTGGGCGAGTTGAGCGGATAGTGGACCGACACACCCGCGAACCCGAGGTTCTGCGACAGCCGCAGCCGCGCCAGCGCCGGCGGAAACTCGAACATCGAAGGCTGGTACTGCACCGCGCGCACACCCGCCGGCGATACGGTGTAGATGTGCACTTCGTGCGTGAAGGCGAAACCCCGATGGTAGAACTGCACGTCGAACATCGAGTCGTGGTGCCACAGCGCGTCCTGCGGCTTGAAGCGGATCGATCGATATTGCGCGTAGGTGATCCGCCTGAGCGTGCGCGGCAGCGCGCTCGAGCGCGCCGCATAGGGCTGTCGGGCGCGCAGCGCGGCCAGATGCTCGACGGTGGCGAAACTGAACGGCCGGGGCGCCGGCTGCTGCGCCGCGGCGGGTCCGGGCATGCAGGCGAGACAGATGAGCGACAGCGCGGCGAGAGGCGGGATTCGATGAGCGATGGATGCCAATGTTTCCTGCAGCCCTACATACGAAGTTGCTGTTAGAACCGGATGTGCGGCCCCAGGTTCAAGCGCGACTGTCGCCGAGTGGCGACAGGTCCCTGCTTTAGCCAACATGATGATCGATCAGGGAGCGTAGCGCATTTGTCGCGAGAGAGAAACACGCAGCCGTGCTCCATGTTCACATTTCTTTAGGGCGATGGCCGCTTGCGGCCGAGTCTCGTACATCGAGTCCCGGCGCTCGGGATGACCGCCGGCGACCTAACATGCCGGCTGAATCCGCACGATGATGAGATGACACTCGTGCGCCCCGCGCGTTCCCGCGGCGGCCGGGTCGTGCGTGCTCCGTGGTCTGCTCAAGCTGGGCCATGAGCCGGGGGGCGGCGTGCGCGGCCCAGGGGCGCGCACGCCGCGAGTTGGTGGAGGCGGGGGGAATCGAACCCCCGTCCGCAAGTCCTAGACTTCAGGCTCTACGTACGTAGCCCGCTCTTTGTTTCTCGCGCCGCGCTACCCGAGGGGCAGGGTAAGGCGAAGCGCCAGCGGACGGTGACTCTTAACGATCCGGCCCGTCGCACGTCGGATCGCGAGCCTGTGAACGCGTCCCCCGAGTCGGCCGCACAGGCACGGACCGGTCGAAGGTCAGCCGCGATTAGGCGGCGAGAGCGAAGTTGTCGTCGTTGGCAACTATGGTTTTGCAGCGTGATTTACGAGGGCACTGCGCCTCGGTACGCCCCTGAAGGTTCGCAACCCACGTCGAAACCGGTCGCCCCCAGAGAACAGCGCCAGCATACCCGACCCGCCGGCGCCGCGCACGAGAAGCTTGATCGTCCGGATTTCATGGAAAATTGGTATACACTAAAAAGATTTAGACGATTTAATGAGCGCCGCAGGCGCCTTAGTGAGGCTCATTTTCGATGCGGATGTGGAACTGGGGCTGGGTGGCGTTGGGTGCCGCCCTGATGGTGTGTGCGGAGGCGCAGGCGCAATCGGCCTGGGCCACCTATGGGTCGCTGGGCGTCATCCTCTCGCGCGGCATCACCAATACCGATAGCGGGAACACGAAGCTCGCCGCGGCGCGCGAGCTGGGCCGCTGGGTATACAGTGCCAGTGTCGCGGGAAACTACGCCAGCACCAACGCCATCGCCACCACGGAGGACGAGCGCGCGCGCCTCGGGGTGAATCTGACCTTGAGCAAGCGGACCTTCTGGTTCGGCGGGGCGCTCTACGATCGCAACCGGTTCGACGGTTTTGCCTACCAGGAGAGCGCCGCGAGCGGCATGGGGCGCCTGCTGATCGAGTCGAAATCGAACAAACTCTCGACCGAGCTTGGCGCGGGCTACCTGCGCGAGGAGCCCGAGGCGCTGACGTACAACGCCTTCGGCGAAGTGACCTCGCGCAAGCCCGAGATTGCCATGGGGGAGCCGGTGGTACACGTCGGCGCGCAGTTTTCCCACGTGTTCTCGTCGAACGCCAAGGTGCTCAATACGATGCTGATCGAGTCGGGAGCCACCAACACGATGAGCACCGACGATCTGTCCGTGCAGGTCAAGGTCCACAAGCACCTGTCGCTGTCGTTCGGTGTGGACGTGACGAACAATACCAATCCGCCGCCCGGGCAGGTGCGTCACACCCTGACGATGACCACGATGAATCTGATCTACAGCTTCAGCAGCTCCAAGAACGTCTCCGCGGCCCACCCGCTGCCGGCGCTGCTGCAAGGGCTGGACATGCCCTGAGGCTCAGCCTCGGCGCAGCAGCCGCGCCTTGTCGCGCTGCCAGTCGCGCTCCTTCTCGGTGGCGCGCTTGTCGTGCTGCTTCTTGCCCTTGGCGAGACCGATCAAAAGCTTCGCCCGGCCGTGCTTCCAGTACAGCTCGAGCGGCACCAGCGTATAGCCGCGCCGCTCGACCGCGCCGATCAGGCCATTGAGCTCGCTGCGGTGCAGCAGAAGCTTGCGCGTGCGCACCGGGTCGGCGGGCACATGGCTTGATGTGGTCGGCAGGGGCGAGAAGTGCGCGCCAATGAGGAACGCCTCGGCGCCGCGCAGATAGACATAGGCCTCTTTCAGCTGGGTGCGCCCGGCGCGCATGGATTTGACCTCCCAGCCCTGCAGGGCGAGACCGGCCTCGAAGCGCTGCTCGATGAAGTAATCGAAGCGCGCCTTGCGGTTCTCGGCGATCAACCGTCGGGAAGGGTCAGCTTGGGCAGGCATGAGTGTGCGGATCGGTGCGGACGCGCATTGTAGCGTGCGTGCGCTTCGCGGCAGGGATTTCCCGCGCGGCTCTTGTGCCGGTCGGGCCGATCCTGGGACAATTCGCTCATGCGAGAGGTCAAGCGCTCGGCGCTGGTCAGCTTACCGCCGAAGCGGCTGTTCGCGCTCATCAACGACATCGACAGCTACCCGCAGTTCCTGCCCTGGTGCACGCACGCGCGCGTGCTCTCGCGCAGCGACAAGGAAATCATCGCCACCATCGGTGTGCGGCGCGGTCCGCTGCATGGGGAGTTCACGACTCGTAATGTCCTGGAGCCGGACAGCCGAGTGCTGATGAGCCTGGTGAGCGGGCCGTTCAGCACCCTGCAGGGTGAGTGGCGCTTGACGCCGGCCGGTGAGGGCACGCTCGTGGAACTGGGCCTGAGCTTCAAGTTCAAGAGCGCGCTTTCGGGGGTGCTGTTCGATCGCATTTTCGCCGAGACCGTCAGCTCCCTGGTCGATGCGTTCGTGGCCCGCAGCCGCTCGTCCGCGCCGGCCGTCGGACTCGCCGGGACGTGAGCGAGCCGGTCCGCAAGCGCTGCCTGATCGCCTATGCCGCGCCGCAGCGCCAGTATCTGATTCCGGTGGAGCTGCCGGGCGAAGCATGTATCGGCGAAGCGCTGGCCGCGGCCCGCGCTGCTGCCCCGGACGCGCCGGTGCCCTGGGACAGCGCGCCGGTCGGTATCTTCGGCGAGCTGCGCAGCCGGGCCGATGTGCCGCAAGACGGCGATCGGATCGAGTTGTATCGGCCTCTAGGGCAGGACCCGCGCGAGCGGCGGCGTGAGCGCGCGGGCCGCGCAGCGGCCGGCGCCGCAGCGCGACGCTCGGGGTAGGGGGCGAGGAGTCGGAGCGCATGATCCGCTTGGGGCAGGCGGCGCGGGCCGGCGAGGAACGTCTTTACGACGAGGGGAGCCCCGGGATCAGCGGCTGGCCTTTCGGCACGTGGTAAAGGGCGAAGTGGCTGACCTTGCCGTTCTTGAAGAATACGGTCACGCGACTCTCGTACGGCCGGGAGAAGTATCCGTGCTTGTAGTAGTACACGAAATCCCACCGATCGACGTCGAAGGGATCCTTGATCATCGGCGTGCCGAGCAGGTAGCGCACCTGCGAGCGAGTCATGCCGACCTTCAGCTGCCGTACCGCCGTGCCATCGATGTAATTCCCTTGCTGAATGGGTATGCGGTAGACACAGCCGCCGAGCAGTACCGAGAGTGCCGCGAGCCCCAGGCTGAGACGCAGGGCCGATTTGAAGTGAGCTGGTCGCATGAAGGTCCGATGGGCAATAATGGGAACGGATGATACCTGATCATGAACGCGCCGCCGCCGCGATCCGCGCGGTGCTCGACCTCGGGAGGCGCAGATCGCCGTGGAAGGTAATGACCTTCGCAAAGCGGGCCTGAAAGTCACGTTGCCGCGCCTGAAGATCCTGGAGATCCTCGCCGGCAGCAAGACGCGGCATCTGTCGGCCGAGGACATCTACCGCAGTCTGCTCGAGTCCCACGAGGATATCGGCCTCGCGACGGTCTACCGGGTGCTGACCCAATTCGAAGCCGCCGGTCTGGTCGCGCGTCACCATTTCGAGGATGGCATGGCGGTTTTCGAACTCAACGAGGGCGCGCATCACGATCATATCGTGTGTCTGGACTGCGGCCGCGTCGAAGAGTTCGTCGACCCGGACATCGAGTCTCGCCAGAACGCCGTGGCCCGCAAGCTGCACTTCGAGATCAGCGACCACTCCCTGATTCTCTACGGCCACTGCCGCCGCGAGGCGTGCCCATACCGGCGCAAACCGGAGCATTGACGGGCGGCGCTCAGCGGCGTCGCGCGGCACGCTTTGCCGGCCGTGGCGGTTCAAGCGGGCCTGTCCCTGCGAGCAGCGCACGCGCGTGCGCGCGCGCCGAGTCGGTGACATCGACCCCGCCGAGCATGCGGGCGAGCTCCTCGATGCGCTCGCTCGCATCGAGTTCGGCCAGCGTGGTGCGCGTGGCGCCCCCGTCCGCTCGCTTTTCGACGCGCATCTGCTGATGTCCCTGCGAAGCCACTTGCGGCAGGTGCGTCACGCACAGGACCTGGCCGCGCTCCCCGAGGATGCGCAGCTCGCGCCCGACGATCTCGGCCACCGCGCCGCCGATACCCGAGTCGACCTCGTCGAAGACCATGCAGCGGGTTTCGCGCGCGCTGCTGGCCACCTCGACGGCCAGCGACAGGCGGGACAGCTCGCCCCCGGAGGCGACCTTGGCGAGCGGGCGTAGCGGCTGACCCGGATTGGCGCTGACGCAAAACTCGATGTCATCGGCGCCGTGGGCCGCGGGCTCGCCCGCGTGCTCCGTCACGCCGACCTCGAAGCGTCCGCCCGCCATGCCCAGTTTCTGCATGTGCTCGCTCACGGCGGCGCCGAGCGCCGCGGCCGCCGCGACGCGGGCCCGGGTGAGCCCCTGCGCCTGACGCCGGTACTGCGCGAGCACGCCGGCCAGTTCGGCGCGCACGGCCTCCAAATCCAGCTCGGTACGCTCGAGCGCCGCCAGATCCGCGCCGAGCTGCGCCGCGCGCGCCGGCAGCTCGGCCGGCGCCACCCGGTGCTTGCGCGCGAGATCCTCGATGGCCGCGAGCCGGCTCTCCACCGTGTTCTGCCGGGCGGTATCGAGCTCCAGGTCCTCGACGTAGCGCTCGAGCTCGCGAGCCGCTTCGCGGAGATTGACCTCGGCTTCCTGCGCCAGCGCGACGATCGGCTGGAGATGCGCGTCGATCCCGACAACCCCGCGTAGCGACTGCAGCGCACGTCCGACCGCGCCGTGGGCGTTGTGCGACTCGTCCTGGTACAGCAACGCCAGCGCGCCCTGGGCGGCTTGCGCAAGACGGCCGCGGTGTGCCAAACGCGTGCGCTCCTCGCTCAGGCGCTCGAGCTCGCCGGCGCCGAGTTCGAGGGCGGCCAGCTCGCCGACCTGATGGCGCAGCAGGTCGAGCCGAGCACCTCGATCGCGGGCGGCGTCCGCCAGGGTGTTCTGGCTCGATTGCAGCTCGCGCCAGCGGCGCCAGGTCTCGGCGACCTCGGCGGCGCGCGCCTCGAGTCCGCCGTACTCGTCGAGCAGCTCGCGCTGGCGGACGGCGCGGGTGAGCGACTGAAATTCGTGCTGGCCGTGAATGTCGATGAGCAGATTACCGGCCTCGCGCAGCAGTTGCAGGGGTACCGGTTGGCCATTGAGCCAGGCGCGCGAGCGCCCGTCGGCCGAGATCATGCGCCGCACGATCAGCTCATCGGCGCCGAGCGCCTGTTGTTCCAGCCACTGGGCAAGCTCGGCCGGGGCGGTGCGCACGTCGAAGGTGGCGCTGAGCTCGGCCCGCTCGGCGCCGTGGCGGATCATCTCGGCGCCGGCCCGGGCCCCGGCCAGCAGCTGCAGCGCATCCACCAGGATGGATTTGCCGGCCCCGGTCTCGCCCGTGAGCACCGTAAGTCCAGGCCGCACGGTCAGCTCGAGCGTATCGATGATGGCAAAGTCGCGGATCTGCAGGACGTTCAGCATGGCGATGAGCCGTGATCTGCGCGGCGCGCGGGGCGCTCAGCGTTCGGCGTTACCTCGACCCCAGTGCAGCTTCGAGCGCAGCAGCCGGAAGTAATCGTAGCCGGGCGGGTGCAGCAGCGTGATGCGCTCGGCGGCGCGCCTGATCTGCAGCCGTTCGCCGGGGACCATGGAGCCGAGGACCACGCCGTCGCAGGTGATCTGCGCGCGAGTGTCCGGACGCTCCAGCAATCGGATCTCGATGGCCGAGCGGCCCGAGACCACGATCGGGCGATCCGAGAGCGTGTGGGGGCAAATCGGCGCGAGCACCACGATGTCCAACTGCGGCTCGATGATCGGGCCGCCGCACGAGAGGGCGTAGGCGGTCGAGCCGGTGGCGCTCGCCACCACGATGCCGTCGCCCGCGTGCGTGTTGACGTAGTTGCCGGCCACGCGAGTCTCGAAATCGAGCATCCGACCGGTGGCGAATTTTTGCAGCACGATGTCGTTGAGCGCCAGGGCCGTGGCGGTGGCGCCACCGCTCTGGTACAGGCAGGCGGCCAGCAGCGGTCGCTCATCGGCATCGAGCCGGCCTTCCAGGGCCGCATCGAGGCACGCCGGGATGTCCTGAGGCATCACATCCGTCAGAAAGCCCAGCCGGCCGCGATTGATACCGAGCAGCGGCACGCCGTGGCGCGCCACCAGGCCCGCCGCGTAGAGCAACGTCCCATCGCCGCCCACCGCGATCATCAGGTCGACGGCCTCGCCGAGCTGATCCTCAGGCACCCCGGTCGTGCCCGGACTGCCCGCAAGGGGCGTGCGGGCGTCCACCCGCACGGCCACGTCCCGGGCGGCCAGATGCGCCAGCACCGCCTGGGCCGATTCGGCCACCCGCGGGTCCGTGAATCGGCCGACCAGCGCACAGCTGCGAGGAGGGGTCATCGGAAAATCCTAGCAGGACGCCGGATCGGTTGCTTGACGCTCGTGCGCCGTGCCTATAGTTTCGAGGCGGCAACCGCGCGAGCGACATCTGCGCGCAGCCGGCACCTATGACGCATGATGGGCGGGAAGATCAACTGAGCGAGCGCGCGCAGCATTTGCTGCGGGTGCTCGTGGAGAGCTATATCCGCGACGGTCAGCCGGTCGGATCGCGCTCGCTGTCGCGCGAATCCGGACTGCAGCTGTCCTCGGCGACCATCCGTAACGTGATGGCCGACCTGGAGGAGCTCGGCTTCGTCGCCTCGCCGCACACCTCGGCCGGCCGGATTCCGACCGACAAAGGCTACCGCTTCTTCGTCGACTCGCTTCTGCAGGTCGGGCCGCTGCCGGCTGCGGCAGCCGACGAGATCGAGCGCCAGTTCGCGACGCTGCGCGAGAGCGGCAAGGATCTGGTGAGCACGGTTTCGGAGCTCCTCTCGAGCCTGACTCGGCTTGCGGGCGTGGTGACCTTGCCGCGCGCCACCCAGGCATCGATCACGCAGATCGAGTTCGTGAGCCTCTCGGAGAACCGCGTGCTGGTGGTGCTGGTGTATGGGGACAGCGAGGTGCAGAACCGCATCATCCAGCTGGAGCGGTACTACTCCCCCGATGAGCTCAAGCGGGCCACGCAGTTCCTCAACGAGCACTTTCGCGGGCGCTCCCTCGAGCAGGTGCGCGAAGAGATTCTCCGCCAGCTGAGCGAGACCCGGGCGCACATGAACCAGGTCATGCTCGATGCGATCTCCATGGCCCAGCATGTGTTCGGGTCTGGCGGGCAGGAGGGAGAGCTCGAGTACGTGATCAAGGGCGAGACGAATCTGATGAGCCTGGCCGAGCTCTCGAGCGTCGAGCGGCTGAGGCGCCTGTTCGAGGCGTTCAGCGAGAAGCGTGATTTCCTGCACTTGCTCGACCATAGCCTGCGGGCCGAGGGCGTGCAGATCTTCATCGGCCATGAATCCGGCTACCGTATTCTCGACGATTGCAGCGTGATCACCGCCCCGTACGGCTCGCCGGGCTCGGCCGTCGGCGTTCTCGGGGTGATCGGACCGACCCGTATGGCTTACGAGCGGGTCATTCCCATCGTGGACATGACGGCAAAACTGCTGGGCGCCGCCTTGAATTCGCGGCGCTGACCCCCACCGATCGCAGCAGGCCATCCCGGCGCGATCCCGGGAAGCAATGGTTTTACCTCAAGAATCTGAGAGGATTGTGGATGAGCACTGAACAGGCCGGCATGAGCCCGGCAGAGGCGCCGCGCGCCGCGGGCGAGCCGGCCGGCACGGCCGGTGGGGCGGCTCCCGGTGAGGGCGGCGATGCGCCGGCGGAGCTGGCGCGAGTGCAGCAGGCGCTCGAGCAAGCCGAGCTGCGTGCGCGTGAGCACTGGGAGCAGTACTTGCGCGCCGTGGCCGAGCTGGACAATGTACGCAAGCGCGCCCAGCGCGACATCGAGGCGGCAAACCGGTATGGCCTGGAGAAATTCGCCGCCGAGCTGCTGCCGGTCCAGGACAGCCTCGAGCTCGCGGTGCACAGCACCGGCCAAGCCGACGTTGACCCCCAGAGCCTCAAGCAGGGCCAGGAGGCAACCCTGAAACTGCTGACCAAGGCCCTGGAGAAGCTCGGAATCACGCCCATCCTGCCGCTCGGCGAACCCTTTGATCCGGCGCGGCACGAGGCCATGCTGGCCCAGGAGTCCGCCACGGCGGCTCCGAACACGGTGCTGCAGGTGGTTCAGACGGGCTACGAGCTCAACGGCAGGCTGTTGCGCCCGGCGCGGGTGATCGTCGCCAAGGCGGCCGCCGGGTAGACCTTGATTCGGCCTGACGGGCCCCCAGAAAGAACCTCGACGACTTTCAGGCACCCTACGACAGCAGATATCGGCGGAGCAGATCATGGCAAAGGTAATCGGCATCGACCTCGGCACCACCAATTCGTGCGTGGCCATCATGGAGGGGGGCAAGCCCCGGGTGATCGAGAACAGCGAGGGCGATCGCACGACGCCATCGATCGTCGCTTTCACCAAGGACAACGAGGTGTTGGTGGGCCAGCCGGCCAAGCGCCAGGCGGTCACCAATCCGCAGAACACCCTGTTTGCGATCAAGCGTCTGATCGGACGCAAGTTCGAGGACGAGGTCGTGCAGCGCGACGCCAAGATGGTGCCGTACCGGATCGCCCGCGCCGACAACGGCGATGCGTGGGTCGAGGTGCAGGGCAAGCAGATGGCCCCGCCGGAGATCTCCGCGCGCGTGCTGATGAAGATGAAGAAGACCGCCGAGGACTATCTCGGTGAGCCGGTCACCGAGGCGGTGATCACGGTGCCGGCGTATTTCAATGATTCCCAGCGCCAGGCGACCAAGGACGCCGGGCGCATCGCGGGCCTCGAGGTCAAGCGCATCATCAACGAGCCGACCGCCGCCTCGCTCGCCTATGGGCTCGACAAGCAGGGCGGGGATCGCAAGATCGCCGTGTACGACCTGGGCGGCGGCACGTTCGATGTTTCCATCATCGAGATCGCCGAGATCGACGGCGAGCATCAGTTCGAGGTGCTCTCGACCAACGGCGACACGTTCCTCGGCGGCGAGGACTTCGACCTGCGCATCATCAATTTCCTGGCCGAGGAATTCCTGAAGGAGTCCGGCGTCGACGTGCGCAAGGACCCGCTCGCCATGCAGCGTCTGAAGGAGGCCGCGGAGAAGGCCAAGATCGAGCTTTCCTCGACGCAACAGACCGAGATCAACCTGCCGTACATCACGGCGGACGCCTCCGGTCCGAAGCACCTGTCCGTCAAGCTCACCCGAGCGAAGCTCGAGGCGCTGGTGGAGGAGCTGGTGCAAAGAACCATTGCTCCGTGTCGCACCGCGCTGAAAGACGCCGGCGTCTCCGCCGGGGATATCGCCGAGGTCATCCTGGTCGGCGGCCAGACCCGCATGCCGCTGGTGCAGAAGTACGTCAAGGACTTCTTCGGACGCGAGCCGCGCAAAGACGTGAACCCCGATGAGGCGGTGGCGGTCGGAGCGGCGATCCAGGCTGGCGTGCTCGCCGGTGAAGTCAAGGACGTGCTGCTGCTCGATGTGACCCCGCTGTCCCTCGGCATCGAGACTCTGGGCGGGGTCATGACCAAGCTCATCGAGAAGAACACCACCATTCCGACCAAGGCCGCGCAGGTGTTCTCCACCGCCGACGACAGTCAGACGGCGGTGACCATCCACGTGCTGCAGGGCGAGCGCGAGCGCGCCGCGGACAACAAGTCCCTCGGCAAGTTCGATCTGTCGGATATTCCACCGGCGCCGCGCGGCATGCCCCAGATCGAGGTGTCTTTCGACATCGACGCCAACGGTATTCTCAACGTATCGGCGAAGGACAAGGCCACCGGGCGGGAGCAGAAGATCGTCATCAAGGCCTCGAGCGGCCTCAACGAGGACGAGATCAAGCGCATGGTGCGCGATGCCGAGGCGCATGCGGCCGAGGACAAGCGCTTCCGCGAGCTGGTCGAGACGCGCAACAAGGCCGATGCGATGATTCACGCCGTGGAACGGAGCCTGAAGGATCTTGGCGACAAGGTCGAGTCGAGTGAGCGTGCCGCGCTCGAGTCGGCCATCTCCGAGCTGCGCACGGCGCTCAAGGGCGACGACCAGGCGGTGATCGAGAAGAAAACCGAAGCGCTGGCGCAGGCTTCGGCCGGGATCGCCCAGAAGGCCTACGCGGCCCAGCCGGGCGAGGCCGGCGCAGCGGCCGCCGGTGCGGCGGGCGCCGAGCCGGGTGCAGCGGGCGGTGGCGCCACCGGCGGCAAGGAGAATGTCGTCGACGCGGAGTTCGAAGAGGTCAAGGACAAGGGGCGCAAAGCGTCCTAACGCCAACTCGATCTCGATCGGCTCGCGAGTTCCGGCACAACCCGTGGCTCGCCACGGGTTCGCAGAGCGCGATTGCGTGCGGGCCGGGTGAAAGCAGGATGTCTTTCACCCGGCCCGCGCGAGCGCATGTGCGGCCCGGCGGGCGACGCGGCTCGGGGACGCGCGGAAGATCGGCGCATTTCGGAACGCTCGTGCATAATTCACGCTAACATTCCCGCATGTCCAAGCGCGATTACTACAAGGTTCTCGACGTCCCCAAGACGGCGACCGAGGCGGAAATCAAGAAGGCGTACCGGCGCCTGGCGATGAAATACCATCCGGACCGAAATCCGGACGACGCGGAGGCGGAGGAGCGCTTCAAGGAGGCGAAGGAAGCGTATGAAGTGCTCACCGAGCCGTCCAAACGTGCGGCGTACGACCAGTATGGTCATGCGGGGGTCGAGGCCGCCGCCGGTGCGCGCGGCCGGGGTGGCCCCAATCCCGCGGACGCGTTCAGCGACATCTTCGGGGATGTGTTTGGCGATATCTTCGGTGCCGCGCGCCGCGGCGGTCGGGCGCAGGTGTTCCGGGGCGCCGATCTGCGCTACGAGCTCGAGCTCGATTTGCGCGAGGCCGTCTTCGGGCACACGGTGCAGATCGAGGTGCCGAAGCTGACCGAGTGCGAAACCTGCCACGGCACCGGGGCGGCCAAGGGCAGCTCGCCCAGCTCGTGCGACGCGTGTGGCGGCAGCGGCCAGGTGCGCATCTCGCAAGGTTTCTTCCAGCTGCAGCAGACGTGTCCCAAGTGCCGCGGCGCCGGCACGATCGTCCGCAACCCCTGTGATACGTGTTTTGGCCAAGGCCGCGTGCGGCGTACACGCAAGCTCTCGGTCAAGGTTCCGCCCGGCGTGGACACGGGCGATCGGATCCGGCTCGCGGGAGAAGGCGAGGCGGGCCGTAATGGCGGGCCGCCAGGGGATCTGTACGTCGAAGTGCACGTGCGCGAGCATTCGATCTTCGAGCGCGACGGCGAGCACCTCTCGTGCGAGGTGCCGATCAGTTTCGCCATCGCCGCGCTCGGCGGCTCGGTGGAGGTACCCACTCTCGACGGCAATGTGGTGCTGAAGATTCCGGCCGAGACACAGTCGGGGCGCGTGTTCCGGCTGCGCGACAAGGGCGTCAAGCCGGTCCGCGGCAGCGCGCGGGGCGACCTGTTCTGTCGCGTGGTGGTCGAGACGCCGGTGCATCTTTCGGCCGAGCAGCGAGAATTGGTCCGCAAGCTGGAGGAATCGCTCAAGGAAAACGGCACGCGGCACTCGCCGCGGGAGAAGGGGTTTTTCGACGGCGTGCGTCGCTTCTTCGGCGTCTGAGAGCCGCTCTGTGGGCACACGTGCAGTGATCATCGGGATTGCGGGCCGGATGGGGCGGGCGCTGACGCGTACCGCCGCCGAGTTTCCGCAGCTCACCCTCGCCGGCGCGATTGCCTCACCCCACAGCAACGCACTCGGCCGAGATGCCGGCGAGCTTGCCGGCATCGAGCCACTCGGACTTGCCGTCAGCGCGGATTTGGCAGGGGCGCTGCAGAACGCGGACGTCGCGATTGATTTCTCCCTTCCCGAGGCGAGTGGGGCCCACCTTGCAGCCTGCCGTGCCTCGGGGATCCCGCTGCTGATCGGGACCACGGGTTTGGCGCAGGCGCTCGGTGAGGCCGACTTGGCCCAGGCGGCGCAGCACATCGCGCTTCTCGTGGCGTCGAACACCAGCCTTGGCGTCACGCTGCTCACCGAGCTGGTGCGCCATGCCGCGGCCGCGCTGCCGGTCGAGTTCGACGTCGAGATTCTGGAGACGCATCACCGAATGAAGCGCGATGCGCCCTCGGGAACCGCCCTCACACTGGCCCGGACGGTAGCCGATGCCCGGGGGATCGCTCCCGCGGAGGCGCTTGCGGGCGCCCGGTCGGCGCGCAGCGGACCGCGGCGCCCGGGCGAGGTCGGTTTCGCCGTCGTGAGGGGCGGTGACGTGGTCGGAGAGCACGATGTACGCTTCCTCGGGCCCGGTGAGCAGCTCGTGTTGGGGCATCGCGCCACCGATCGCGCGATCTTCGCCCGCGGTGCGCTCACCGCCGCGCTCTGGCTCGCGCGGCAACCCGCGGGACGCTATGAGATGCGCGATATTTTTGTGTAAAATCAATCTGGTAGAGAATATCCTGCAGTGTCTCGAATGCGGCGGTCCAGCGGCGAATTTCTCATGGACACCCGCGGCAGGCGACCGTAGAATTTCGCCCGATCCGCGGGCGGGTCAATCGATTCGTGTGCGGGTTAGTCCACGCAAGGCGGGAGGCCGTTCTTAGGAACGCCTCCCGCTTTGTATATCCGCCTATCGCGGGCGCAAACCGGCGGGCGCGGCGGGTCGCAGTCGGACCCGCCGCCGGATGAAAGAGAGGATCCATCGAAGTGAGCGTGCCGGCAGTCCTGGCTTTGGCGGATGGCACCGTCTTTCGCGGCCAATCGATTGGTGCCAAAGGTAATACGACGGGCGAGGTCGTCTTCAACACCGCGATGACGGGTTACCAGGAGATTCTGACCGATCCGTCCTACGCCCGTCAGATCGTCACGCTCACCTGTCCGCACATCGGCAACACCGGCGCGACTCCCGAGGATCTCGAGTCTGCGCAGGTCTACGCCGCGGGTCTCGTCGTGCGCGATTTGCCGGTACGCTGGAGTAACTGGCGCGGCAATGAATCGCTCGGCAGTTTTCTCGAACGCGGCCGCATCGTCGCGATCGCCGGCATCGACACCCGGCGTCTGACGCGCATCCTGCGCGAGCGCGGAGCACAGTCGGCGTGCATCATGACCGGCGAGAAGGCCGATGCCGCCGCCGCGGTCATCGCGGCGCGCAAGTTTCCGGGATTGAAGGGCATGGATCTGGCGAAGGTCGTCAGCACGCGGCGCGCGTTCCAGTGGAACGACGCCAGCGTGTGGCCCGAGAAGACCGGCGCGCTGCGCGC
This sequence comes from Pseudomonadota bacterium, assembly GCA_021790795.1. Classification (GTDB taxonomy): domain Bacteria; phylum Pseudomonadota; class Gammaproteobacteria; order Steroidobacterales; family Steroidobacteraceae; genus 13-2-20CM-66-19. The sequence goes on along the minus strand of JAJYFU010000002.1, from coordinate 4,909 downwards.
GCATCAGCGCCTGCACGTGGTCGCCTACGACTTCGGCATCAAGCGCAATATCCTGCGGCTTCTGGCGGATTTCGGCTGTCGGATGACCGTGGTGCCGGCCGAGACCAGCGCCGATGAGGCGCTCGCCCTGGCTCCGGACGGGTTGTTTCTCTCCAACGGACCCGGTGATCCCGAGCCCTGCGAGTACGCCATCGAGGCGACGCGCCGGTTTCTGCAGACCGATCTGCCGCTGTTCGGCATCTGTCTGGGCCATCAGATCCTCGGGCTCGCCGCCGGCGCGCGCACCGTCAAGATGAAATTCGGCCACCATGGCGCCAATCACCCCGTGCAGGACCTGGAGTCCGGCCGGGTGCTCATCACCAGCCAGAATCACGGCTTCGCCGTCGATGAGGCGACCTTGCCGGCCAACGTGCGCGCCACGCACCGCTCGCTGTTCGACGGCTCCCTGCAGGGGTTGGCATTCCAGGATCGTGAGGCCTTCGGCTTCCAGGGACATCCCGAGGCGAGCCCCGGCCCGCACGATGTCAAGCCGCTGTTCGAGCGGTTCGTGCAACAGATGGTGCGCCGGCTGCAGGCGCAGCTGCGCGAGGCTCAGGGCCAGTCCCGGGACCCGCAAGCGGCCGCCGCGCGCCAGAGCGCGATTTCCCGCTGACCTCCAGAGCGACCCCGTGCCCAAGCGCAGCGATCTCAACAGCATCCTCATCATCGGCGCCGGCCCGATCGTCATCGGCCAGGCGTGCGAGTTCGACTATTCCGGCGCGCAGGCCTGCAAGGCGCTGCGCGCCGAGGGCTATCGGGTGGTCCTGGTCAACTCCAACCCGGCCACCATCATGACCGACCCGGAAATGGCCGATGCCGTGTACATCGAGCCGGTCAACTGGCGCACCGTGGCGCGCATCATCGAGAAGGAGCGTCCCGACGCGTTGCTGCCGACCATGGGCGGGCAGACCGCGCTCAACACCGCGCTCGATCTGGTGCGTGAGGGCGTGCTCGAGAAATTCGGCGTCGAGCTGATCGGCGCGAAGCGTGAAGCGATCGACATGGCCGAGGACCGCGAGCGCTTCCGCGACGCCATGACCGAGATCGGCCTCGAGTCGCCGCATTCGCAGATGGCGCGCAGCCTCGATGAGGCGTTCGCGGTCGCCGGGGACATCGGCTTTCCGATCGTCATCCGTCCATCCTTCACCCTGGGCGGCTCCGGGGGCGGCATCGCGTACAACCGCGAGGAGCTCGAGGCGATCGTCGCGCGTGGACTCGACGCCTCGCCGACATCCGAGGTGCTGCTCGAGGAGTCGGTGATCGGCTGGAAGGAATTCGAGATGGAGGTGGTGCGCGACAGCAAGGACAACTGCATCATCGTCTGCTCCATCGAGAACCTCGATCCGATGGGTGTGCATACCGGTGATTCGATCACCGTGGCGCCGGCTCTCACGCTCACCGACAAGGAGTATCAGCGCATGCGCGACGCGTCGATCGCGGTGCTGCGCAAGATCGGGGTCGATACGGGCGGCTCGAACGTCCAGTTCGCCGTCAATCCGCGCGACGGCCGGCTGCTGGTGATCGAGATGAACCCGCGCGTGTCGCGCTCCTCGGCGCTCGCGTCCAAGGCGACCGGATTTCCGATCGCCAAGATCGCCGCGAAGCTTGCCGTCGGCTATACGCTGGACGAGCTGAAGAACGACATCACCGGCGGCGCGACGCCGGCCTCGTTCGAGCCGGCCATCGACTATGTGGTCACGAAGATTCCCCGCTTCACGTTCGAGAAGTTTCCCGCGGCCAATGACCGGCTGACGACGCAGATGAAGTCGGTCGGCGAGGTCATGGCCATCGGCCGCACGTTCCAGGAGTCGCTGCAAAAGGCGTTGCGGGGCCTGGAGACGGGGCTCGACGGTCTGACGCCGCAGCCGCTGCCGGCCGCCGGCGAGGAGGCCGAGGGCCGGCTGACTCACGAGTTGCGCGCCGCGGGCCCGAATCGTCTGCTGTACGTGGCCGATGCGTTGCGCGCCGGTTGGACGTTCGAGCGCATCTCGGAGCTGACACGCATCGATCCGTGGTTCCTGGCGCAGATCGAGGAGCTGATTTCCGAGGAGGCGCGCGTACGCGAGGAAGGATTCGCCGGGCTGACGGGAGCGCGGCTGCGCGCGCTGAAGCGCAAGGGGTTCTCCGACGCCTGTCTTGCCAGGCTCGTCGAGATGCCCGAGCAGGCGGTTCGCCACAAGCGCCACGACCTCGGCGTGCGGCCGGTGTACAAGCGGGTGGACACGTGCGCGGCGGAGTTCGCGACGTCGACGGCCTACCTGTATTCGACGTACGAGGAGGAGTGCGAGTCCGAGCCCACCGGACGGCGCAAGATCATGATCCTCGGCGGCGGGCCCAACCGCATCGGCCAGGGAATCGAATTCGACTACTGCTGCGTGCACGCGGCGCTGAGCCTGCGCGAGGACGGATTCGAGACCATCATGGTCAACTGCAATCCCGAGACCGTCTCGACCGATTACGACACGTCCGATCGGCTGTACTTCGAGCCGCTGACGCTCGAGGACGTCCTGGAGATCCTCGCCAAGGAAAAGCCCGAGGGCGTCATCGTGCAGTTCGGCGGGCAGACGCCCCTGAAGCTTTGCCGGGCGCTCGAGCAGGCCGGCGCGCCCATCATCGGCACCTCGCCGGAATCGATCGACGCGGCCGAGGATCGCGAGCGGTTCCAGGCGCTGGTGCAGAAACTCGGACTTCGGCAGCCGGCCAACGCGACGGCCCGGACCGAGGATCAGGCCGTGCAGCTCGCCCGCGAGGTCGGTTTCCCGCTGGTGGTGCGGCCTTCGTATGTGCTCGGTGGGCGGGCGATGGAGATCGTGTTCAACGAAGAGGACCTGCGCGGCTACATGACGCACGCGGTGCAGGTCTCCAATGACAGTCCCGTGCTCCTCGATCGGTTCCTCGATGTGGCGATCGAGGTCGATGTCGACGCGGTATGCGACGGGGAGCAGGTTCTGATCGGGGGCATCATGGAGCACGTCGAGCAGGCCGGCGTGCACTCGGGGGATTCCGGGTGCTGCCTGCCGCCGAACAGCCTCAGCGCCGACCTGCAGGCGCAGCTGCGCGAGCAGACGCGCAAGCTCGCCAACGCGCTGCAGGTGGTGGGCCTGATGAACATACAGTTCGCTATCCAGAATGGCGTGATCTATGTGCTGGAAGTCAACCCGCGGGCTTCGCGCACGGTGCCGTTTGTTTCCAAGGCCACCGGACTGCCGCTGGCGAAAATCGCCGCGCGCGTGATGACGGGACGCCGCCTGGCGGCTCTCGGGGTTGGCGAGGTCCGTACCCCCGAGTACTACTCGGTCAAGGAAGCGGTCTTCCCGTTCGTGAAATTCCCGGAGGCGGACCCCATACTCGGACCCGAGATGAAATCGACCGGGGAAGTCATGGGTACCGGCCGCACCTTCGGGGAGGCCTACGCCAAGGCGCAGAGCGCCTCGGGTGTGACGCTGCCGCGCCAGGGCGTATGTTTCATCAGCGTTCGCGACCGCGACAAGCCCGGGGCCGTGCAGCTGGCCCGGCGCCTCATCGAGCGGGGATTCGAGCTGCTCGCGACCGAAGGCACCGCCGGGGCGTTGACGGAGGCCGGCATCGCGTGCCGGCGCGTCAACAAGGTGCGCGAGGGCCGGCCGCACGTCGTGGATATGATCAAGAACGACGAGATCGATCTCATCATCAATACCACCGAGGGCAAGCTCGCCATCAGGGAGTCGAACTCGATTCGCCGCGAGGCGGTGCACCGCCGCGTGACGTATTACACGACGCTCGCTGCGGGGTTGGCCACGTGCGAAGCCCTCGATCATCTCGACGAGGTGGAAGTCAACCGCCTCCAGGATCTGCATCGGGAGGCGGTGCGCGCATGAAACGTACTCCGATGACGCTGCGCGGCGCCGAGGCGCTGCGCGCCGAGCTGAAGCGGCTCAAGAGCGAGTCTCGTCCGGCGATCATCAAGGCGATCGCGGAGGCGCGCAGCCACGGCGATTTGTCCGAGAACGCCGAGTATCACGCCGCGCGGGAACAGCAGAGTTTCATCGAGGGTCGGATTCGGGATATCGAGACCAAGCTCTCGAGCGCCGAGGTGATCGACCCGCGCACGCTCCCGAATACCGGCAGAGTGGTCTTCGGCGCGGTGGTCGAGCTCGAGGACGAAGCCGGTAACCGGCTCATCTATCAGGTTGCAGGCGAGGACGAGGCGGACGTCAACGCGGGTCGGATTTCGATTACCTCGCCCATTGCGCGGGCGCTGGTCGGCAAGTCCGAGGGAGACGTGGTGGACGTCTCAGCCCCCGGCGGGGTGCGCTCCTTCGAAATCGTCGAGGTACGGTTCGAGTAAGCGCCTAGTGGCCGGGAATCACGATGCGCGGCACGTCGTCCCGCGGCCGATAGAGCACCGCGCAGTGACCGATGCGCTGTACCAGTGCGCTGCCGGTTCGTTCGGCCAAGCCGGCGAGCAGCGTGTCGCGTGCCTCGGCATCGGCCGCGGCGGCCTTGACCTTGATCAGCTCATGGTCAGCCAGGGCGCGCTCGGTCTCCCGCACGACGGCGTCGGTCAGACCGGCCGTTCCGAGGCGAACCACAGGCTTGAGCGCATGGGCCAGCGCGCGGAGATGGCGGCGCTGGCGTTCGGTGAGTGTCTGGGTAGTGGACATTGGGGCATTCTACAGACCGATATGGCGAAGCGGTCCCAAAGCAGCGGTCGGTGGCTCAACGAGCACTTCTCCGACCCATTCGTGAAGCGAGCGCAGGCGGAAGGCTGGCGGTCACGGGCGGCATTCAAGCTCGAAGAGATCGATCTGCGGGAAAAAATGTTTCGATCGGGCGTGATCTGCCTCGATCTTGGCGCCGCTCCGGGGGCATGGAGCCAGTACGCACGTCG
>JAJYFU010000045.1 GCA_021790795.1 Pseudomonadota bacterium | reverse complement strand
CGGCGCCGCGCTCGCCGGCGCCGCCATCGCGATGACACCGGCCCCACTGCCGCGCCCGGCCCCACCGCCGCGCCCGGAGCGCAGGCGCTCCGGGCGGCCGTGGGCCGGCCGGCAGCGCACCGGCGCCGCGTCGCCGCCCGGAGACGACACGCCGAAGCTGGCCGCGGCGGTCGGTCGCGGTCCCGCGCCGCCGATCGAGGAAGACTCGGAGTGGCAGGAGTTCTGATCGATGAAACTCACTGATTCAGCCTGCGGAGCACGACGATGGCCCGGATACTCGCGGTAGACGACTCGGCGGCGATGCGGCAGATGGTCGGCATCACGCTCAGCGGCGCCGGGCACCACGTGCAGCAGGCGGCCGACGGCGTCGAGGCTCTGCGAATCGCCGAGCGCGAGCGGTTCGACCTCGTCATCACCGATGTCAACATGCCGAAGATGGACGGCATCACCTTGGTGCGCGAGCTTCGTGCGCGCAGCAACTACCGCTACACACCCCTGCTCATGCTCACCACTGAGGCGACTCTCGAATGCAAGCAGCAGGGGAAGGCCGCTGGCGCGACCGGCTGGCTGGTCAAGCCGTTCAATCCGGACCGGCTGCTCGCCACGGTCACCAAGGTGCTCAGCTGAATTTGCGCTTGTTCGCTCCATTACGCTTGAAACGAGGTCCCGTGATGAAACCCTCCTACAAACTCCTGCTCGCCGCGGCGATTGCCGGATCGCTCGTCGGGCCGGTGGCCCTGGCCAACTGCCGGCTGCCGTCCGCGCCGAGCAAGATCCCCGACGGCGCTACGGCCAGCGAGCAGCAGATGATCACGGCGATGCAGACGATAAAGGAGTACAACCGCGATGTTCAGACGTATATGAAATGCCTGGACTTCGAGGTACGCCAGAACCGGCTGACCCCGGGCGATCAGGTCAATCTGCACAATACGGCGCTGAGCGAACTGCGGGAGATCGCCACCGAGTTCAATCGCCAGGTGAGGATCTTCAAGTCCAAGCACAGCTGAGTCCCGCCTTCCTCGCCGTGCGCGCCCCGTACGCCGCACCCGCGAGAGAGACCTGAACGACGTGGACCACAGATGACGATACCGACAGAGACGAATCCACCGGCCGCCGCGGCCGACGCCGCGCCGCTCGCGCTGGCGGTCGTCACCGCGGCCGCGCTCATCGAGCTGGCGATCCAGGATTCGCTGGCGCCGATCGAGACGCTCGGCCGGGCGCTCGCGCGCATCGCAGCGGCCGCTCCGTCCCCGGCCCTGGCGCCGGAGCTGGCCGCCTGCGTCGAGAGCCTGCAATTCCACGATCGCATGACCCAGCAATTGATCCAGGCGCGCGATCTGCTCGCCGGCGCCGCCGGCGAACCGGCGCCGGCGGCCGAGCCGCGGGACTGGCCGGCTCTGCGTGAGCGGCTGCGCGCCCACTTCACCACCGACTCTCATCGCATGCTGTTCAACCTGCCGATGCCGGCCGGCGATCGGCACGGGCACGCGCTGCTGCATGCCGACGAGGGTGGCGTGGAGCTCTTTTGAGCCCGAACATCGCCGCACTACGCGACACCACCGTCAGTCGGCTGCGGGAATTCGCGTTTCACGACGGGGATTTCCACGAGCTGCGCGCTCTGGTCAAATCGCTCACCGGCATCAACCTCGGCGAACAGAAGCGCGAGCTGGTTTACAGCCGCCTGTCCCGGCGGCTGCGCGCCCTGCAGTTGCGGAGCTTCGCCGAGTACCGCGAGCTGCTCGCGCGCGACGAGCACGAGCTCACCGAGCTGTGCAACGCCATCACGACCAACCTGACGGCGTTCTTCCGCGAGCCACATCACTTTCAGTACCTGAGCGATGAATGGCTGACGCCGCTCGCCGCCGCCGGCTCCGGCACGCGACGCCTGCGCATCTGGTCGGCGGCCTGCTCGAGCGGCGAGGAGGCGTATTCGATCGCAATGACGGTCGCGGAGACACTGCCCGATCCGGCGCACTGGGACGTGCGCATCCTGGCCACCGATTTGGATTCCGAGATGCTCGCGCGTGCCCGGCTCGGAATCTATGCGCCGGAACGCATGCACGGTGTGTCACCGCCGCGTCTGCAGCGGTTCTTCATCGAGCATCGCGAGGGGGGCGTGGTGAGCCAGCGCATCGCGCCCGAAGTGGCCGCCCTCGTCGCATTCAAGCAGCTCAATCTCGTGCGCGCGCTCCCGATGAAAGGACCATTGGACGCCGTCTTCTGCCGCAACGTGGTGATCTACTTCGACAAGGATACGCAACGCGATCTGTTCGCCCGCATCGCCCGGCTGCAGCGTCCGGGCGACCTGCTCTTCCTCGGACATTCCGAGAGTCTGTTCAAGGTCAGTGAGAGCTATGCGCTCATCGGCAAGTCGATCTACCGGCGGGTCTGACCCCCCGGCGCCGCCCGATCCCGAGCTGGCGGTGCCGGGATTCGAGCACTTCGAGCGCCATTGGGACCGCGAGCATGGCTGGACCGTGAAGATTCTACCGGGCGAGTACTACGTCACGCGCGCCGAGGAAGTGATCAGTACCGTGCTCGGTTCGTGCATCTCGGCCTGTGTGCGCGACCCGCGCCAGGGCGTCGGCGGCATGAATCACTTCATGCTGCCGGAAGATGCCACCTCCGGCTCGGACGACTGGCTGGACCCGGCCGTCGGGCTCGCGACGCGCTATGGCTCGTACGCCATGGAAAGCCTGATCAATGATCTGCTGAAGCTCGGCGCGGTACGCGAGCGCCTGGAGATCAAATTGTTCGGCGGCGGACGGATCCTCGCCGGCATGTCTGACGTCGGGGATCGAAACATCAGATTCATGCGTGATTACATGCGGATCGAGCGGTACCCGGTCGCGGCCGAAGATCTCGGCGGTACCCAGCCGCGTAAAGTGATCTACTTTCCGACCAGTGGGCGGGTGCGCCTGCGCAAGCTGCGGCCGGTGGAGAATCGCATCATCAGCCGCCACGAGCAGCTGTACCTCGAGAGCCTCGGGCGGCACACTCCAGGCGGCGACGTGGAGCTGTTCACATGAACGGTCCGGAGAAGATCCAACTCTCCCGACAGTCGGCGACGGCGGGACGCCGCGCGCGTATTCGCGTACTGATCGTAGACGATTCCGCGCTGGTGCGCAGACTGCTGGCCGAGATGCTGAGCGCGGCGGCGGACATCGAAGTGGTCGGCGCGGCGGCCGACGCTCACGCCGCACGCGAGATGATCAAGCGGCTCAATCCCGACGTGCTCACGCTCGATGTGGAAATGCCCCGAATGGATGGCCTCACGTTCCTGCGCAACTTGATGCGCCTGCGGCCCATGGCGGTGGTAATGGTCTCCTCGCTGACCGAGCACGGCGCGGATGTGACGCTGGACGCGCTGGCCCTCGGCGCCGTCGATTACCTGTCGAAGCCGAAGCTCGATCTCGCCGCAACTCTCACCGAGTACCGCGACGAGCTCATCGAAAAGATCCGCACCGCCGCCTGTGCCAGCGTGCGGGCGCTCGACCCGAGCCGCATGCCTGGCGCACCCGTACCGGCCCACAGCGCCGACGCGGTGCTGCCTCGCAGCACGGGCTCGCGTCAGCTGCGCACCACCGACCGCATCATCGCAATCGGCGCCTCCACCGGCGGCACCGAAGCGATCAAGGAGGTGCTCACACGCCTCCCGCCCGACAGCCCCGGTGTGGTCATCGCCCAGCACATTCCCAAGGCGTTCAGCGGCCCGTTTGCGCGCCGCCTGAATGAACGCTGCTCCGTGTCGGTGTGCGAGGCCGAGGACGGAAAGCAGATTCTCGCCGGCCACGTCTACATCGCCCCGGGCGACCGGCATCTACTGGTGGCACGCGATGGTACACGCTACGTCTGCCGGCTCGACGACGGTGTGCCGGTCAATCGCCACAAGCCCTCGGTCGACGTGCTGTTTCGCTCCGTCGCCCAGAACGGCGGCTGCAATGCGATCGGCGTCCTGCTGACCGGGATGGGCAAGGATGGCTCCCGAGGCCTGAAGGAGATGCTCGAAGGGGGTAGCCGCACGATCGCCCAGGACGAAGCCAGCAGCGTCGTGTGGGGCATGCCCGGCGAGGCGGTCGCGCTGGGAGCGGCACAGTATGTACTGCCGCTCGATCAGATCGCCGCCAAGCTGCGCACGCTCGCCGAGACCATGGATCTCACTCGAGCGCAGCCGTCCGCCAACGCCGCGAGCCCGGGCTGAACGGACCGGGATTTCCGTCCTGCGGTATCAAGTCTGCGCGGCGGCCGCCGATAAGCACAGGGTATGGAAAGGTCCAGACCGTGAGCATCCCCGCACAGGAAATTCCCGCAACCGCCGACGGCGGCAATACGGAGGTCTTCGCCTTCGTCAAGGCGCTCGCCGCCGAGCTGTCCAAAGGCAAGGTGGACCTGCCGAGCTTCCCGGACATCGCTCTGCGCGTGCGCCAGATTCTCTCGGACGAGGAGGTCTCGCAGGAAAAGGTGGTGCGCGTGGTCGGCTCCGAGCCGATGCTGGCGGCCCGCCTGCTGCAGATCGCGAACTCCGCCGCCATAAACTACAGCGGCCGCCCGATCACCGAGTTGCGCACGGCGATCGCCCGCCTTGGGTTCAACATGGTGCGCAGCGCGGCAATCGCCTTCGCGATGTCGCAGCTGAAAAAGAGCGACGCCCTGAAGGGCCTCGAGCAGCCGCTCGACGATCTGTGGCAAACCAGCGCTGCGGTCGCCGCGATGTCCTACGTGGTGGCCAAGCGCTTCAGCCGCGTCAATCCCGACACCGCGATGCTCGCCGGTCTGCTGCACGGGATCGGCCGTCTCTACATCCTGACGCGCGTCACACGCTATCCGACGCTGCTGGCAGATCAGGGCGCCTACGGCTCCATCGTGCGCGAGTGGCACACGCCCATCGCCCAGGCGCTGCTCGAGAACTGGGAGATGGCCGAGGAGATCGTCTCGGCGGTCAGAGGCTACGAGGATCTCGAACGCAGACATATCGGTCCGCCCGACCTCACCGACGTGCTCACCGTGAGCCAGCTGCTGAGCGCCTTCAAGAACCACCCCGACACGCTGGAACTGAACATGCACGACGTCGCCGCAGGCCGGCGCCTGCAGATAGACGCCGCCGGCTACCAGAAGCTGATCGAGGAATCGCAGCACGAGATCGACGCTCTGCGCGACGCGCTCGGGGTCTGAGGCCGGCCGGAAGCGCGTCATCCGCCAATGCAATCGCAATTCAACTCCGAGACCATCATGAGCCGCGGCCCGCTTGGCGTGCCAGACCAGGACATCGCCTTCGGATTCGTGCGGGAGCTCGCCGCCGAGCTCTCCGACGGCAAAGTGGAGCTTCCCGGCTTTCCGCACATCGTCATGCGCGTGCAGCGGGTGCTCGGCGATCCGGCCGCCGATCTCGGGCGTATCCTGCGTGTCATCGGCAGCGAGCCGGTGCTGGCCACGCAGCTGATGCGCTTGGCCAACTCGGCCGCGCTCAACCCGTCCGGACCTCGGGTCGCCGATCTGCGTGCCGCGGTGGCCCGCGTCGGACTGGACACCGTGCGCTCCGCGACCATCGCCTTTGCGCTGCGCCAGTTGCAGGCCGCGCCCGCGCTGCGCGGCCTCGAGGCGCCGCTTGGCGATTTGTGGCGGCGAGGCGTCAACGTCGCGAGCCTGAGCTTCGTCATCGCGCGGCGCCTGACCACCGCGATGGCCGACACGGCGCTCCTGGCCGGCCTTCTTCAGGGTGTCGGCAAGCTCTACATTCTGACGCGAGCCAGCCGCCACCGCTCCCTGTTTCATGATGCGGCCGCATACGAAGCGATCGAGAGAGCCTGGCACCTGAGCATCGCCGCGGCGCTGCTCGAGAACTGGGGCATGGCCGACGAGATCGTACAGGCCGTGCAGGAATCGGAAAACTACGAACGCGATGCGCGCGGCGCGCCGGCTCTGGCCGACGCGCTTCTCGCCGGCACGCTGCTCGCCGATGGTGACGACACCTCGGCGTTGTCCGAGCGCGTCGCCGCGGCCAGGCCTCTGCATCGGTTGCAACTCGATGAGCCGGCCTGCAGGACGCTGCTTGCCGAATCCGCCCAGGAAATCGCCGCGCTGCGCGAAGCCCTGGGATAGGCGCCGTCACGCGGGATCGCGGCGAGGTCGCTTCGCCCGCGCGCGGGGCGCACGGGAAAATTGTGCGAACTGGCGCACACAAATTGCCCGTTGAGTCGGCGGGGGCAGGACACTGTGATCCCCTCCCTAATACATAATCACGGGATCACGGTAGGGTACGAGCGAGTCATTTCATGCGGTCGCGGGCACCGGTTTGGGCCATGCTCTGTTCGTTAGCAAGCTTCTGTCTGTCGTCCGCCGCACTGGCGCACAGCCTGCCGAGTGTGGGCTTCTACTACGGCGGCGGCACCGCTCCGGCCGCCATGCACGATTTCGACTGGGTGGTGGTCAATCCGGGGCCGCGGCGCCTGCCTCGCGATTTCGCCTCTCGGCATAAGGTCTTTGCGTACGCCAGCATGGGCGAGACGACGCCGGGAAACCCGCGCTATGCACGATTGCCCCGCGGCTGCGTTCTCGGCCGCGACGCCGCCTGGGGCGGCGAGATCATCGACCTGGCGCGCCGGGAATGCCGCAGGTACCTGCGGCGCCGCATCATCGATCCGATCTGGAGACAGGGCTATCGCGGCTTCTTTCTTGACGCCATCGATTCCTACGAGAAGGTCGTCCACGGCATTCGGGCCCGCGCCGCCCAGCAAAACGGCCTCGTGCGGCTCATCAGATCGATCAAGAGCGCGCATCCCGAGGCCAAGCTGATCACCAACCGCGGATTCACGGTCCTCGCCCGGATACACCAGGATCTGGTCGGCGTCGTGGCGGAGTCGCTGTTCCATGGGTGGGATCAACGCAACGGAACGTATCGTCCGGTTCCCGCGGCGGTGCGCCGCGCATTGATCCCCGCATTGCGCCGGGCGCAGTCCTATGGACTGCCCGCCATTGTCGTCGACTACTTGCCTACGCGCCTCGACCGGCGCGGCTGGTGGCAAGACGCTCGCAAGATCAGTCGCCTGGGATTCGTGCCGTACGTCACCGATGGTCACCTGACGGCCGTCGGCGCGGGACTGCGGGAGCCGATGCCGCGGCACGTGCTGATTCTTTACAACAGCAACCACGCGCAGGAGCACAGTTCGGCCTTCATCGACGGCGCCATGCCGCTGGAATACCTCGGGTACATCCCTGTATTCCGCCGCCTCTCCAGAGGTCCACCCGGCACTCCGACGGCGGGCGAGTACGCCGGGATCATCGTCTGGGACGACCTCGGCCACCTCGACGACACCACCGGCCTCTCATCCTGGCTCCGGGCGGCTCGGACCGAAGGTATCCCGCTTCTGCTGCTGCAGAATTTTCAGGACGATCTGGATGGTGGCGCGTATCGAGCCCTGCGGATGGTCAGGCCGGAATCAAGGAAGATCGCGCGACTGACGATCGAGGGCATTTCCGTCGCAATGAATTACGAGTTACGGGTCCGACCGGACCCGCGGAATTTCCTCCAGGTTGCCGCACCGAACGGCAGTCACGTCTGGTTGCGGCTGCGGAGCCATAGGGGAACGGTGGAAGACGCCGCCGCGATCACGCCCTGGGGGGGCTACGTCATGTCCCCCTATCTGCTCACCACACTGCCCGACGGCGACACACGGTGGCTGGTGAACCCCTTCCGCCTGTATCGGAAGGCCCTGCACCTGCCGAGCATGCCCGTTCCGGACACCACCACGGAAAGCGGACGACGGCTCTTTATGGCCCACACCGACGGTGACGGCTTCGTCAGCCGCGCCCAATTCCCGCCGTATCACATCGCCGGCGAGGTCTACATGCACCGGATCGTGGAGCGGTACAAGCTGCCCTTCACCGGCTCGGTCATCGTCGGCGACCTGTTGCCCGGGAATCACGGCCTCTATCCTGCGCTGGCGCCCCTGGGCAGCAACATCGCGCGGCAGCTGTTCCGCCTGCCCTATGTCGAGATCGGCTCACACATGTGGTCGCATCCGTTCGATTGGCCGGTCATAGAGACGGGCAAGAATCTGCCCGGCAACAATCTGCCGGTCCCCGGCTACACGTTCAGCCCCTACATGGAGGCGGTCGGCGCCGCACGGTGGATCGACGCGCATCTCGCGCCACCCGGCAAGAAGGTGGTCATCGACCAGTGGTCGGGAGACTGTGATCCCGATGCCCAGGTGGTGGGTCTGGCCTACGGCGCCGGCTTGATGAACATCAATGGCGGCACCGCCTACATCAGCCGGAAGAATCCCAGCGTCACCGCGGTACCCCCCATCGGGATCTACCGCGGCAAGTGGCTGCAGGTCTTCGCGCCCGACGCCAACGAGGACTACTTCACCAATCTGTGGCACGGCCCGTACTGGGGCTACGTGAACGTCATCCAGACCTTCGAGATGACCGACAGGCCTCACCGGATCAAGCCCATCGACATCTATACGCATTGGTATTCGGGCAGCAAGCTCGCGTCTCTGGCGGCCGTGAACAAGGTTTACGGCTGGGTGCTCAAGCAGTCGATCACTCCGATTTACACCGCGGATTACGCCCGAATCGCCAACGACTTCTTCGCCATCCACATCGCCCGGCAGGGCAACGGCTTCTGGATCGGCGGCGCCGGCGCACTGCGCGAGCTACGTATGCCGAAGTCGCTCGGTATACCTGACATTGCCCGGAGCCAGGGTATCGCCGGATACGACGACAGTCCCAACGGCAGGCTCTACGTACACATGGACGGGCAGCCTTCGGTACACCTCGCGGTGCGGCGCGCGCCCGCCAAGGCACCCTACGTCGTCAGCGCCAACGCGCCGATCGCCGCCGTTTCGGCGACAGCCACGAGCTTCACCGCACGTGTGCACGGTTATGTTCCGGTTCAACTTCGTCTCGCCAATGTCCGGACCTGCCGCGTCGAACTGAACGGTCATCCGGCCAGTCCGGGCGCCTCCGGACAGTTTGCGAGCGCGGACCACGACGTAGTCGTCCATGTACGCTGTCCATGACCATGGTGACGGCGGGCCCGGCCGCCTGGTGCGCCCAGCAGGTCTGGTGCTGTTCGCAGTGGCGGTGCTGGCCGTCATTCTTGCCGTGGCGTGGCAGTACGGCTGGCATGGCGGTCTCGGCTTCCAGGAATCCTCGGCGCAGGCCCGTGCCCGCCTGCAAAGCGCCACGTTGCTGCTCGGCAGCGGCCAGTATCGCGCCGCGGAGGCGCAGTTGGCGCCGGTCCTGCGCGACCCACGCAGTCGACTCTTTCGCGCCGCACTGCTCACGCGCTGGCACATCGAACTGACTTTGGCCTTCACGCATGCCCCCGGCTCCACGCCACGCCGGCAGGCGATTCGGCGCCTGCGGCCGCTGCTCGCCCAACTCCTCGAGGAGGGCCGGTGGCCGGCGGCGCAGTGGCGCCGCCTGGCCCACGAGGCATTCGCCATCGGCGCCTATGCGCTGTGCGCCAAGGCCTGGTTGGCCGCGGCCCGGCGCGATCCCGCGGCCGCACGCCCGGATCAGGAAGCGGCGGCCCGGGCCTGGGCGGCGGACGGCCGCAGTGCGCGGGGCGGGCGGTTACTCTTGACGCTGGCGGCGCACAGTCACGATCCGGTCCGGCAAAGAGCTTTCTTTCTGCAAGGCATGGGTTGGATCGAGGGAGGCGGCGGGGCGATCGCCGCGCTGTCCGCTGGACGGGCAACCCTGGCGCATCTGCCGGGCCTCTGGCGGGATCACGCCATCGTGCTGTTCATGGCGCGGCTCGCCCTGGCCGCCGGCCAACCGCAGCGGGCCGCGCGATGGCTGAATGCCGCGCTGGAGCATCGGCCCCCGGGATCACTGCGATGAGACTCCACGGATGGACTCTGTGCGCCAGCGCGCTGCTGTCAGCGGCCGCTCTCGCCCACGGCGCCGCCACGCGCGCCGCTTGGTGGAACGCGGCGGGAAGTCTGGCGCCACGCGACGCCGCATGGCGGGCCAGGTATCTACTGCATCACGAGGATTCCAACGCTTTCGCCATCGAGCTCAAGGAGAGCCAGAACGGCGGCAGGAAGCTCGGTTATCTTCAAGATGGCGGTGTTTCTCCGTCGTGGTACGCGGCACCGCGACCGCTCACGCCCTTTCCCGGCCGTTATTCGCCCAAACTCTATAAGCTGGCCTACGCGGCATTCCTGCAGAGTCATCGACTCGATGCGGCATACCGCCTCGCCTATACCGCCGTCACCCAACGGCCCGGCGATATCGTCTGGCGCCGCCGGCTGATCCGGGTCGCCCGGTGGCTCGGCCAGAAGGAGGAAGCGCTGCGACAGTGGCGTTGGCTCGCCGAGCACGGTGTTCCGCACGCCTTCGCGAAAACGCTACAGCTGGCCATGGACTTGTCCAGACCGCACGTCGTCGTGCGACTGCTCAGGGCGCGGGCCCAGTCGGGACAGCTCGACCCTGCCGACTGGAAGTCGTTGATCTTCGCCTATGGAGAGCTGGCCGAGCCGGGCAAGTCCCTGGCGGCCATCGACGCCGACCTGAAGCGCTTCGGCCCCAACCGTTATCTGCTCGAGCAGGCCGCCTACCTCGCCTACCAGCTGGGGGACATCGCGCGCAGCATGCAGGCCCTGCGGCGCATCGCCGAGGTCTATCGACCAACGCCCGGGTTGGCGGTGAAGGAAGCCCAACTTCTGTCCATGCAGGGCCACGACCGCCGGGCCTTCGCCGCCATGGAGCGCGTGCGCCGGCACGCCGCCTCGAGCGACGTGCCGTTCTGGCGGCTCTATGCCGCGCTGGCCTGGAATCTCCACGACGATCTCGCCGCCTATCGCGCGGAAAAGACCCTATATCTTCTGGGCGTGTCGAGCGAGCAGGATCTGCTGCTCCTGATGGCGCTGACCGGCCCGCACAACCCCACGGCGGCGCTCGCCGTGGCTGAAGCGGGTTGGCGGCGCTTTCACGTCTCGCCGTTCTATTTCGAGAGCCTTTACTACGCCGCGCAAGCAAGGCGGTGGCCCGAGCTGGGCGAACTGCTGCGCACCGCCGCCCGGGCGGCCCCACAGGGTCGGCGCAGCTATCCGGCCTACTGGTTGGCACTGGCGCGGTGGGCCACCGCCCGGCGCGACTACGCGCTCGCGGGTCAGGCGTACGCCGAGGCGATCCGCCTCGATCCCCACGACGATGCGGCGCAAAACAGCCTGCTGTGGATGCTGATCAACTCCGGCCAACGGCGGACCCTCGCAGCGTTGCTCAGTGGCCATCGTCTCGATCCGCCGGCAGCCTTGCGCACCGCCGTACGCAACGCTTTGGAACGTCTTGGCCTGCCGCGTCAGGCGCTGCGACTGGCCCGGGCGGACACTCCATCACGACCGTCTGATCCGCGCGCGCTCCTCAATCGCGCATGGCTCTGGCAGGGCAGCGGTGATCCCGGCCTCGCCTGGTCCCTGCGACGCGTGGCCGCCGCGGAAAGCGTGTGCGCGCTTGTGGGTTCACACCCGGCGGGAATGCGGTGGTGAGCCGCGGCACGAGGAACGCGGTGTGGCTGCTCGGCCTTGGAGTAACTCTCGTGGCGAATAGCGCCCCTGCCGCCACCGCCGCTCCGCCGGCCGGGATCGAGGTCCCGCGGGGCGCTTCGGCGTCCGCCCCGACGCAGTGCACGTTGCCCGGCGTCGCGCCCCCCCTGAAATCCGACCCCTCCGCCGTCCGCGCTCTGCACGACTTGGCGGCCAGTCTGGCTTCCACGCCGAGCGAGGGCAATTTCACCCGCGGGACGTTGTTCGCCGCCGCTCGCTGCGGCGATTACCTGCCGGCCCTCTCCTGGAGCCTCGCCCAAGGTTACTGGAGGTTGGCGCAACGGTTGATCACCGGCAACCCGCGACCGACACCGCGCTGGGTTCGGCTCAGCCTGGCACTCCATCGCCGCGATCTGACCGAGCTCGCCCGCTTGCTCCACCGCCCGGCCGGTCTGGCACCGGTCGATCGATTGCAGGCGCAGATGGACCTCGGCCTCTACGGGCAGGCACGCCGCGACGCGTTGCAAGCGCTGCGCAGCGATCCCCGGGATCGAGCGTTGCGCCGGGAATATCTGCGGGCGGTACGCCGTAGCGCCAGTTACCTCGACCTGCAAGCGAGCTGGCGCAGCTTCGACGGGCTGAATCTCTACGGACCGCGACTCGCGGCGCGGCTGTCAGTCGCTGATCATTGGGGTCTGCTGCTGCGCGCCGACACCTTGGAACGGCAGACGGCGACGCACGCCCGGCTGATGGCGGGATCCGCCGTGAGCAGCCACGCAATGGTTGGATTCTTCTGGCGGATTCCACGCTGGCGGATTCGCGTCCAGGTCGGCCAGTACACGGCCCTGCGCAACAATATCGCCGCCCGGCTCGCGGCATCGTGGCGGGTAACGACGCGCGCCGAGCTATCGGCGGCCGCGGACTATCACGCCCGCAGCTTCGAAAGTCCCGCCTTGGCCCTCGGCGGCATGGTCGATCGCGCCGGCCTCCAGTGGACGCAACGGCTCGGCGCGTGGACAGGCAGTGTCGGGTTGGGTTGGAAGCGGTATCAGGGACAGGACGGCATCGCCTTGGGTCAGGATCATTACCTCGCGGCTGCCGCGATGTGGGGACACGCTCTTGGCCCGTGGGAACTGCAGGTCGGGCCGTTTGCCGACTACCACGCAATGACACGGCGGCGGACAGTGACCGGCGTGTTGTCCGCCCTGCTCCCGCCGGGCGAGCACGACCCGGGGCTGCTGCTGTCCGGGAGCTATGCGGACGCCGGGCTGCGGCTGCAATGGGCGGCGTGGCGGCGCGCCCTGGGCGCCGCCTGGACTCCTTATCTCACGCTCAGTGCTTACGAGAACACGCGCTACGGCGCCGAATATCAGCTTGGCGCGGGGATCAGCACCCCGATCCTGGGTCCGGACCGGTTGCGCATCGGCTTCGCCCAGGGGCAGAGCGAAAACGGCCTGGCGCTCACCCAGCAAATCGTCAAGATTGGCTACCGATACTACTTCTGAAGAGCATCTGCCGAGAGGACACGACATGAAATGGCACAAATTTCTGGTTCCGACCACCTTGCTGGTGATGCTGGCGGGCTGTGCCAGCATGAATATCCAGGCGCAACAGCCGCTCAGACCCGCCGCGGGCACGGCCTGGGCGGTCCTACCGTTCGCCAACAACACCGAAACTCCCGTCGCCAACGCGCGGGCCGCGGCCCTGGCGGCGGCTCTGCTGCAGAGCGACGGCCAACGGGTGCTCGGGACTCTGCCCATCAGCAGCCGGCTCCAGACCCTGCTCGGCGGCGACTGGCATCGGGATTACAACCGCGCCCTGACCGCCGCGCGCGCCGACGGCGCCGGCTATGCCCTGGGAGGCAGCGTGGACCAATGGAGCTATCGCGCCGGAATCAATGCCGAGCCGGAAGTGTCCCTGACCCTGTGGGTCGTGGATGTGCCCAGCGGTGCTGTGATCTGGAGCGGGGTTGGAAGCGCCCACGGCGGTAGCCTCGGACGATCCGGCACGGCCGCTGTCGCGCAACACCTGATCCACCGGCTGCTCGCCCGCGCCCTGCACTGAGTCGATGCGAGCCCTCAGCGCCATTGCCCGTCGCGGACACGGCTGGCTGGAGGCCGTCCTCCTTCCGGCCCTCGCCGTGCTCTTGACGTGGCTGCTCGATCCCGGCGATCCGTTGCTGTTGCGGCAGCCGTTCCCCTGGCTGCTCGTCATCCCGTTGCTGATCGCGCTGCGCTACGGGTTTCTGCCCGCCCTGCTCTCGAGCCTGGTGCTGGCGAGCACCTTTCTCTGGCACCCCTACCCCGTGTCTCAGGCCCTGACCGTTTCCGCCGGCGTGCTGCTGGTGGCCCTGATCGGCGCCGAGTTCGCCTCTTATTGGTCGCGGCGCGAAGCCGGCCGCGGCCTGCAGGAACAGATCACGGCCACCCGGCTTCGGCAGCTCGCCGATGATCTGTACATCACCCGCATCTCCCTCGATCGCCTGGAGCAGAGCCTGCTGTACCAGCCGGTTTCGGCGCGCAGCGCGCTGCAGGAACTGCACCGCGCGCTGGACGCCGCCCAAGGCGAGTTCGGTCAGGACGTTCTGTCCCGCATCCTCTACTTCCTGAATCAACTTGCGGGTGTGCAGCGCGCCGCCTGGTACCGGCTCCGGCCGGACGCGACGCATCCGGAGCTGTTGGCGGCCCTGGGCCAGGACTCGGGTTGGCGGCCCGACGATCCGGTCTTGCGCGCCGCCGTGGCGTCGGGAGAGAGCCGGTGCCTGGCCGATCTCGATCTGAGCCGCGTTGAGCACTACCTCGCCGTTCACGTGCACGCGGCAAGCGGCGCCGAACGGCAATTCCTCTGCATCGAGGACATGTCGTTCTTCGCGATCAACCGGGAGCACCTGCAGATCGTCGAGGTCCTGTTCCAGTACCTGTGTGGCTATCGCGACGCCCTGGCGCGCGGGCGCCCCATGCTCGCGCAGTGGCCGGACTGCCCCGTCGAGTTTGCGACGGTGCTGTTGCAGCTGACACGCTTGGCGCGGCTCGTGCCGGAAGCGGGCATGCTCATCCGCTACGAATTCCGACCCGGGGACGACGCAGAGCATATCGTCGCCCGTATTCAAAACCTGCGCCGCGGCATGGACATGCTCTGGGTGCATCGAGAGCCCGGTCGGCTGCGCATGATCGCCCTGCTGCCCTTCGCGGGCGCGAGCGCCGCAGAGGGATATCTGAGCCGAATCGAGACCGAGCAGCGCAGATACTATGCCGAGTCGTGGGCCAACGCCTTCCTCGCCTACCACCTGTGCAGGATCGATGCACGGGATGCCGCCCTTCAGTTGCGCGAAGTTCTTGCGCCCGGTGGGGCCTGATGACGCTCACGGCGCTCGTCCTTGCCTATCTTCTCTGCTCGGCCCTCGCCGTCCTGTCGGCTTTGCGCCTGACGCCATTCGTGGCTGGTGAGCGCAGAATGTTCGCCACCGTGCTGTATCTGGTGGTTGCGCTGGCGATGCCGTTCATCGGGGTCGTTCTGATCATCGCATACGCCGCGACTCTGCGCCGCGTGCACCGTAAGATCGATCGCGCCGAGGTGGAGCCGGTCCAATTGCCGCCCGCGGTGCGGGATTTCCGCCTGCAGCCTTCCGCGGCCGCGCCCGGCGGCATCGCCGGCCGCCTGGCCGGCTCACGCGATCCGGAACAGCGGGTGGCCGCCCTCTCCCAGATCGTCAGTTCCCGATTCTTCGACCAATATCGTCTGCTGCGCGCCGCGCTGAAGGACGAGGCTGAAGAGGTGCGGCTGTTGGCCTACGCCGCCCTCGATCAGCGCGAGCACGAGAACACGGAACTGCTCATCTCCCTGCGGCGCCAGATCGATGCGGCCCGGGGCACGCGCCTGGTGCAGCGCCTGCGAGGCTACCACGCGTGGCTGCAGTGGAGCATCGATCACTCCATCTCGAGAGAGATGGCGGACCCGCGCGCACGGGCGCAGGGAAACGCGGGCGCTCCCGCGCCAGGCGCCGGCCGGGACGATGACCAGAACGGGACGTTGCCGTTGCTTGCCGGTCTGCGTCATCTGGAAACCGGCGACAGCGCGCAGGCCGTCGCCGCGCTTCTGGACGCCCGGCGACGGGGCGTCGGGGACGCGATCGTCGCACCTTATCTGGCGGCAGCTTATTACGCCGACCACGACATCCCCGCGCTGCGCCGGCTCTACGCCGATCATCCCGAACTGGTCTTGTCATCGCGATACGGCCCGTCCCACCGCTTCTGGGTGCGCTCCTCCCCATGAACAGCAAAGGCGCGCAATCCGTCGATGTACTGCTGCTCCTCGAGGGCACCTTTCCCTACGTCCGCGGCGGGGTCTCGGCCTGGGTCAACCACCTGATTCAGGGTTTCCCGGAATTGCGCTTCGGTGTCATTTTTCTCGGCGGCGCGCGCAAGGAATATGGCGGCACCCCGTACGTCTTGCCCGCCAATGTCGACTACTACGACGAATATTTCCTGTTTGACGACCTCGCGCAGATAAGCGGCGGCAGACGCACAGCCGGTGCTTCGGACCTCGATGCCGTGCGGGCGGCGCATGCACAGATGAAGCAATGCATTGCCGGCGCGGACGCGCCGCTGAACTTGAGCCACTGCGGCGGAAACTTCGGAATCACGCACGGCGCGTTCCTGCATGACCGCGCGGTATGGGACTATCTGCTCGAATGCTACGCACGAATCCCGGATCAACCGTCGTTCGTCGACTATTTCTGGACCATCCGCGGCATGCACGCGCCCCTGTGGGTGCTGCAGGCCGCCGTGGAGCGTGCCCCGCGGGCTCGGGTCCTGCACAGTCCCTCCACCGGCTATGCCGGCTATCTGGCCGCCGTGTTGAGCCATCGTTGGGACCGCCCATTGATCATCTCCGAGCATGGCATCTACACCAAGGAAAGACGCCTGGACATGATGCGGGCGAGTTGGGTCCATGAGGAAGAGGAATTCCTGCATCGGCCGGGGCGGGTTCATCACCTGCGTCGCCTCTGGATCGATTTCTTCGAGCTGCTCGGACGTTTGAGCTATCGGCAGGCCTGGCGGGTGGTCAACCTCTACGCGGGGATGGCCGCTGCGCAGATCAGCGACGGCGCCGGCCCGGGCAAGGTGACGACCATTCCCAACGGGGTCGCGGTCGAGCGATTCGCTCCCTGCCGCCGCCCGTTCGCCGAACGCCGCAACATCGTCGCGCTCGTCGGCCGCGTGGTGCCCATCAAGGACATCAAGACCTTCATTCGCGCCGCCGCGCATCTGCGCGGGGACGGCCCCTCGCCAACCTTCTGGATCGTCGGCCCGACGGAGGAAGACGAGCAGTACCACGAGGAATGCCGCGTGCTGGTCGAACACCTGGGCTTGGCGGCGCGCGTGCGGTTCCTCGGCTTTCAAGAGGTCACCGATGTGTTGGCCCAGGTTCGTCTCACCGTCTTGAGCTCCATCAGCGAAGCCCTGCCGCTGTCAGTATTGGAGAGCTTCGCCGCCGGCGTTCCGGTGGTGACGACGGACGTCGGTTGCTGTCGCGAATTGCTCTACGGCGGCGCCGATGAGCCCGACAACCGGGCTGCCGGCCGGATCGTGCCGATCGCCGACCCCCACGCCCTGGCCGGGGCCGTCGAGACGCTGCTCGACGACGAGTCCCTGTGGTCGAGCTGCAGCGGCACCGCCATCGCAAGAGTGGAGGCGATCTATCGCGACACGCAGATGTTGGCACACTATCAACGACTCTACCGGGAGGCGCTCGGGGGCTGACCATGGCGGGCATCGGCTTCGAACTGCGCCGCATACTGCGGCGGAAAAGCTATTGGGCCCTCCTCGAGGCCTATACCTATGCCGGAATCGTTTCGTCCGGTCCCTGGCTGCTGTCCATATTCGGCATCCTGCTCCTCGGTTTCTTCGCGCTCGGTGCTCGCTTCGCGTCCGTGCCGATCATCCAGTTTCAGGTGTCGGTCACGTACCTGATCGCCGTTTCCCTGATACTCACCGGTCCATTGCAGTTGCTGTTTACCCGGCATATCGCCGACATGCTGTTCGCGCGGCAGGCACGCGCCGTCATCCCCGTCCTGTTGAGCATGCTCGCCGGAGCCTGCGCGATCGGCGCGGTGTTTGCGGCGCTCGCCCTGAGCCTGTTCTTCCGCGACACGCCGTGGCTGTATCGGGTCCTGCTCGCCATTGCGTTCACCGAGCTATGCGGCGTCTGGGTCCTGACCATCATGGCCACCAGCCTCAAGGACTACAAGGGACTGGTCGCCGCGTATCTTCTGGCCTATCTGACCGTGGTGATGCTCGGCTTGGCGCTGGGGGCGCGCTGGGGGCTGGATGGCTACCTCGTCGCTTTTGCCTGCGGCCAGGGAGTGCTGCTGGTTGCCCTCGGCATTCTGGTCATTCGCGAATTCCCCGGTTACCTGCACTGGCCACGCAAGTACCAGGGCCGCGGAAAATTCTTCTGGTCTCTGTCCGTTTCCGGCCTGTTTTTCAATCTCGCGGTATGGGCCGACAAGTTTCTCTTCTGGTTCGATCCGGCAACCAGCGGGGCGGTGATCGGTCCGCTGCGCGACTCACCTCTGTACGACGTGCCGATCTTCCTCAGTTACCTGCTGATCGTTCCGGGCCTGGCGGTATTCCTGTTTCGCCTGGAGACGGATTTCGTCGACGCCTACGACGCCTACAATCGCGCCATCGTCGACGGCGGGAGTTATGCCGAGCTGAATGCGGCCAAGCTGAGCATGATCAGCGCGACGCGGACCGGACTGTGGGATATCGCCAAGATCCAGGGTGTCACCGTGCTGCTGTCCTTCGCCTTTGTTCATCAGCTGCTGCACCTGCTCGGTTATCCCCAAAGTTACGCGCGCATCTTCCAGTTCGACGTGATCGGGGTCAGTCTTCAGTTGCTCATGATGAGCATGCTGAACGTCTATCAATACCTCGATTTGCGGGGACGCGGCGTGCTGCTGAGCGGCGTGTTTCTGATCGGAAATGTCGTCTTGACCTACCTGTCGTTGCGCGCGGGGCCGTTCTTCTACGGACTGGGCTTTCTGTCCGCGCTGTTCGTCTCCGACCTGATCGGGCTCGCCCTGCTGACGAGCGATCTGGAGCGAATCGATTTCACCACGTTTGTCAGGGCGCGCTGAGAGCGCTGTTCGCAAGGCGCGCCCGGCCGCCGACCGTGAGGGCCGTGCGGCGCATCCGCCCCGGCGCGATGCTCAGGCCGCGCCGAGCGCTCTACCGGGCCGAATGCCCGAGGACACACCGCCGCGCGGGCCATACGTGTCGGATCGGGTCGGCCGGGCCGTGAGCGCGCCGAGCATGCTCTCGATGCGCCTCAGCCTGGCCGCGACGAGCACGCCGTTGTGATCGTTCAGCGCGCGGCAGCGGACCGCCCGATCCGCGCATGCACGCAGTTGCTCGGTGAGCGTACCGCCCGGGTCGCACCACGCCATCAGCGCGGTGAGACCGGCCCGGTCGGCGGCGAAGCCATGCAGGGCGCACAGCGAGCGGCGCTGTGCCTCCAGACGGGCCAGCGCGCCCATGCGCTCCTGGCGGTCGCGGGTCGTCTGTTCGATTTTCTGGATGTCGGAGTGCTCGAGAATACGAGCCTCGAAGCTCAGGAGCTGCTCGAGCTCCTCGAGCAACGCCAACTCGTCGCGAAACAGTTCGATCAGATGCTCGCGGCAAACACCAGGGTCCATCGATCAGCCTCCGGAGATTTGGGCAAGCGATTGTTCGAGCTGCATCAGGTGCGCCGCGATGACCTCGGGCTGCACCGTATAGCTGCCGTTCGCGATGGCCGTGCGCAATTGCGCCACTCGCGCCTCGTTGACGGCCGGAAGGCTCTGCAGGTGCTGGGCCACGGTCGCCAGCAAATTTGCCGAATCCGTGATTTGGACCTCCGACGGGGTCGAGCCTGAGGAGGGCGTAGCCGCAGCAGCGCTCTCACCGGCCGTACTGGACGTGCGGCTTGCCCCGGCACCGGCGCCAACGGGCAGCGAAGGCCCGTTCAACCCATTGATATTACTCGACATCACCGCGCTCCTGGAGCACCTTTGACGAGGTATCGGCCCGTGCCGCCCGAACTTTAGGGGGTCACGTACACCACTCGCCCGTTGCCCACCGTGCCCTCGACGACTTTCCGCGAGGCTCGGTTCTGCACACGGATGAGCTCCCCGTAGCGGCCATCCTCCAATGCAACCCCATTGGTTCGAACCCGAATGCCGTCGATCGAGGCGATCAACGTCACCGCCTCGCCGTGACGCACCATGAAATCCGCCAGCAGATCGTTATCCTGCAGCAGCGCTCCGGCCGGCAGGGGCTCGCGCAACGTGCAATGCGCAAGGATCGCCAGGTTCGTCACGTATCCGGCCAGCATAC
>JAJYFU010000044.1 GCA_021790795.1 Pseudomonadota bacterium | reverse complement strand
GTGGTAGCGGGGGCAGGATTTGAACCTGCGACCTTCGGGTTATGAGCCCGACGAGCTGCCAGACTGCTCCACCCCGCACCAGGAGGGGGCGCATTGTACGGAGCGAATGGCATTCCGGCAAGTGATTTGCGAGTCCTTAACTCTGCTCCATGCGCGTGTCGATCTGCTGCGAACATGCTCCGATCTGATCGCAGAGCGGATTACTTGAGGGCTGCCTGTATCCGTTCTGCCACGCTTGCGGCATCGGCTGGGTCGAGAGGGTGCATTGGCCATCCGATTCCGAGGCCCTCGGAGCGGTTGGGCTTGGGAATGATGTGGAAATGCACGTGCTCGATCGCTTGGTGCGCGCCGGCTCCGTTGTTCTCCAGGATGTTGTATTCTTCGACTCCGGTTGCCTGGATCACTGCGCGGCACAGGCGCGGAAGGGCGCGGCCAATCGCCGCCGCCGATTCGTCCGAAAGCGCATCCAGGGTGCGGGCGGCTTCCTTGGGAACCACCAGCGTGTGTCCGGCGCTGAGCGGGTTGATGTCAAGGAAGGCTAGAACCCGTTCGTCCTCGTATACCTTGTGGCACGGAATTTCGCCGCGGATGATCTTGCTGAAGATGGTCTCGGACATAGCGCCTCTTCGGTGTTGAACTGCTCGAGCGCTTGCTCGTGTGCGGCCGCCTGACTGGGCGCACTGCGCGGGCTTTGCGCGTGCGGTCGCGCGCTTCAGGCAAGAGCCGCATGATCGCGGCACCCTCCGGCCGGCGCGAACGCCGCCGGAGGGCGCGCGCCTCATCCGGTGACCAGGTCGATGCGCTGCGTATAGAACGTGTTGCTCGCCGAGTCGTACGTTCCGATGGCCACCAGCTCGGTGATGCCCGTCGAGCCGTTGAGTGTGCTCGTGAGGCCCGAGAGGAAGCTCGAGGACGAATCGTATACGGAAATTCCCTTCGCGCCGTTACCGATTCCGAATTCCGCGTTGCCGCAGTTGCCGCTGGAACATCCGAACGCGATGGTCGGGCTGGCGGAGAGGCTGGAAAGCTGCACGATTTGCGGTCCGGTCTGCATGACGGCCGACTGGATGCTCGAGTTCCCGAGGTTGACGACCAGACCCGAGCTGCCCGAGGACGTGAACGGCGCCGTCGTGCCCCCATTCCACTGCACGATCAGGTCGGTCGGTCCGGCACTTGCGGGCGTTACGCTCGAGGCCGAGAAATCCGGCGGCGCCGAGCCGAAGGGCGTCATGAAGCCCACGGCCGACAGCAACGTCCCCGCGGTGGTGCCGCTCTCATCCGTCGTTCCGGTATTGACCGAGTAGCTCGCCGGATTGGCGTCCTCGCTGCCCGTCACGCCTGTGCCCGTGAAGTCAAACGTGGTGGGCGAGTCGAGGTCGATCTGCTGCAGATCGAGCGTGGCGCTGCCGCTGGCTCCGGAGACCAGGGTGCCCCAGATCGTCGTGGGCTGCATTCGAACCTCTCCGGTGGTCGCATCCAGGGAGTTCGGCATGACGCTGGTGCCTTTCGTTCCCGTCCCGGAGACGCTGACCCGCTGGCCGACCGATATGGATTGGACGCCAAGCCCACTGGCCGCCGCGCCGTCTTCGGTGACGACCGTCGAGGGGCCGACCGTGACGGTGGCCGTGGGGTAGTAGGTGAGGGTCGCGTTGGCCAGGCAGTAGTTCTCCGGGCACACGGATTCCGCCCGCGCCAATGTGAGCGTGTCGCCGCTGCGTGCCGCGACGGTGCCGCGAATCACCGCGGTGCCCTGGGTGCTTACGCTGGTGCCCGCATAGACCTGCGTTGCGTTGAATTCCGGGATGATCGTCGCGAGGCTGCCCAGAGTGCCGTACGCCGTCATCACCGTGCCGGATTGGGCGTTGGCGAGCGCCGTGAGGCCCGCCGAACCCACGTAAACGTGCCCGCTGATATTGAAATACGTGCTGGAGCTGGTGTCGACGGTCAAGGCGCCCACGCCCGGGTCGGTGTAGTAGGTATCATCGAACGGACGGATGTTCTCGACCACGTTGCTCTTGCCGGGTTGTGACAAGACCAGCTGGCCACGGGCCCGTAATGGGTTCGTGTCGACCGGCTCGACAGTAGCGACGGCGTAAGGGCTGACCGTGACGGTATTGGTCGCAGCATCGATCGCGGTCGAGGCCGCCAGATCAATGTCGACGGCAAAGGGCGTCGACTTGTTCAGGCCGATGACCAGGGGGTGATTCGGGGCGAACTTTACCGTCACCGGGATGATCTTTGATGAGGAAGGGAATTTGACGGTCGCCGGCTTCGTCGCGCCCCGCAGGTAGATCGTCGGACTCGAGTAGTCGAAGTAGATCGTCATGCTGGTATAGGTGCCGATCGGAACACCCGGGGCACCGAACAGCTCGGTGAGATTGACGCGGCGCGTCAGATCGACCTGCTCGTCGTTCGACTGCGCAGGGTAGACATAGCCGCCCTTCTGGGTCAGCTCGATGGTATCGATGCCGATGACATAGGCGCCGAAGGCCCCAGCCGCGTCGGCCGTCAAGGTGAGCACCGGAGTACCGTTGTAGACGGGCGTCCTGGCACTGCAGCCGGCCAGCCCGATCGCGAGCGCTCCGGCCAGTACCAATAGTGCGGTGCGCACGGTGGCCAAAGCGCCCGGTTTTGCGCGAGCGCAATCGAATCTCATCAATATCCCCCTTCACTCGGGATGGCGTGGAAGTCGGCGGGCGGCTCAGCGTGAGCGACCGGCGGGCTGGCAGTGTATCGTTTTGAGCGTGCCGCGTCGCCAGGGTTCCTGATCCCGGCTTGCGAGTCACCGCAGGCGCGGGCCGTCCCGGGCGGGGTACGGCCGCCCGCGGTGCGGGCCCCCGCGGATGGTGGCGCCGCCGCCTCCGTCATGGTACCGGGTCGTCCTGGAACAGCTCTCCGCTGGGCGCCGAGGTGCTGCCGAACATGAACATGGTGTACACGTCACCCGAGGCGAGCGTCGCGTAATTCGTATCGGTGGCATTGGGCTTCGAGTAAAGCGTCTGCCCGGTGACGTCATCGGTCACGATCACGGTTCCGGTCGATGTGGACGTAACCTGGGTATCGTAGGGCGAGGTGCCGCTGGCACTGCCGCTGGGTACGTCGCTTCCCAGTGGAATATTGGTCGCCACCGGCAGGAAGTCGACGGACAGGGAGATCGGATCGGTGGTCCCGGACATGGCATTGACCAGCCGAACGCTGGAGTAGCCGCTGAGCGGCGGGATGTTGCTGTCGGCGAGCAGACTTTCCTTCACCGCGGCGGCGGTGCCGTAGACGAGTAACGTGTAATCCTGGCCGGGGCTCATCGTCTGGCTGGGCACGGAGACCGAGACGCCATTCACCGTCAGCGTCACCGGATCGCTGCCGGCCGGCACGAGTTCATAGGGACCGATCACGCCTTGGGGCGCGGCGCTCACCAGCGCGGTGGAGCCCACCGACGCCGACACACTGCCGTTCAAGCCGATCACCGCCCGCACGCGCGCATCGGGATTGGTGTAGGTCGTGAGCGCGCCTTTCTCGGGCAAGGCCATGACATTGACCAGGTAGCCGCCAGGGGTCTCGGTGATGATCAGCGAGAGCGTCTTCAAGTTGCCGAGCGTGATGCTCGGGAGATCGAAGCGCAGGTCGGTATTCTTGCCCGCGCCCGTGATGCGCAGCTCGTAGGTCCCGGCCTTGATCTCGGTGAAACCAGTCGAGTGACCGCCTTTGACCGCGCTGAAGTTCGGCGAGGCATCGTTCAGAGGCAGCCCGGGGCTCGTCAGGTATACATCGAGGCTGCCGGCGTCCGGGTCGGCGTTGAGCACCTCTACGTTGGTATAGCCGCCGTTCGGGCCGGGTTGGTCCTCGCTGATGGCCATGTCTGCGAACTCGCCGCTGTCGCCGTAGGCGACGTAAGTCATCGTCTGGTTGGTGGAAAATGACTGGCTGGCGCTCGAGAGCGCATTCGCCGGCGCCACGCCGTGGCTGGTGAAGTAGACGGTATAGGCATTCGGTGTGATCTGCGCGTAGCTGCTGACCGTACCGGAGGCGACATCGCTGATCTGCGGTTTGCCAAACGTGCCGCCCAGCTCGAAATACACATCGAGCGCGGAATAGCCGGCGCTCGCGTTGAGCAACCGGATGCTGGCATCCTGGCTCGTGCCGCAACCGGCTAGCGCCAGGGACAGCAGCACGGCCAGGACCGCGCCGCACCGTGCCTTGGACATGGATACGTATCCTTCAAAGAAGCCTGAGCGGATCGACCGCAGCGCACGCATTCGGCGCACCGTCCCTAGGATAGCGAATCGCCCGGCGGATTGCCCCTGCCGGTGCCCGTTTCCCCCTTATGGGTCGGACGGCTGACCGTCGATCCAGGTCTTCAGGACGTTGATCCGCTCGTCGGCGAGCACAAGATTCGCGCGGTAGCCGGGCTCGATACGGCCCAGCTCATGAGCGAGGCCCAGGAATTCCGCTGGATACAGGCTCGCCATGTGCACCGCCTCGTGCAACGGCAGACCGAGCATTTCGATCACGTTGCGCACGCACGTGGCGAGGTCCGTATTCGACCCGGCGAGGCGTCCCTCCTCGTCGTAACAGACCAGGCCATTGACCGTGATGCGCCGGCCCTGCAACTCGAATGAGCGTATGTCGGTGCCGAGCGGCGGCATCGCATCGGTGACCAGCATGAAACGCTCGTGAGGCTTGCACCGCAGCGCCAGGCGCAGCACGGGTGGGGCGATATGCTCGCCGTCAGCGATGATCCCGCACCAGCTGGATCGATCCTCGAGCGCCGCCCCGACTACGCCCGGCTCGCGGCTGGTCAGCTGCGACATGGCGTTGAACAAGTGGGTGAAGCCGCGCAGCCCGTTGCGCAGCGCTTCGGTGACTTCCGCGTACGTGGCGTTGGTGTGACCGGCCGAGACGATTACGCCCGCATCGGCGAGCCGCCTGATGATCTTCGGGGTCGTCACTTCGGGGGCCAGCGTCACCACTGTGCGCCCGGCGCCCAACGAGGTGAGCAGGCCGAGCGCGCTGTCGTCGAGCTCGCGCAGTTTGGCCGGATCGTGAACCCCCTTGCGCTCCATGCTGAGGAAGGGGCCCTCGATGTGGATTCCCAGCACTCCGGGCACCCCGGCGGCCATCGCGGCGCGGGTCGCCTCGATGGCCTGGGACACAACCTCCAGATCGGTACTGATCAGGGTCGGCAGGAATCCCGTAGTGCCGAAGCGCCGGTGCGCCCGCCCGATCTGGCGAATGGCGTGCACCGACGGCGCGTCATTGAAGAGGGCACCGCCGCCGCCGTTGACCTGGATGTCGATGAACCCGGGCAGAAGCAGCGCGCCGCCGAGATCGACGCGCTCGAAACCGCGGCAACGGGCATCCTCGGCCGGCACGATGTCCCGAATGCGTCCTTCGCCGATGAGCACACACTGTCCCGAAACGAGTGACGTGCCGCGCAGCACCCGTCCGTTTATGAGAGCGATGGGCATCAGACCGTCTCGGTAACCTTGTGCAGATGAGGGGGGTGGTCCGGGTCCAGCCCCCGAGCGAGCGCCACCGCGTTTGCCAGACGGTAGAACGATTGAATCAGCAGCATCGGCTCGATCACCGGATGAGCCGGCTCCGCGGACAAAGACAGCGCCTTTGGACAGCGCGAGCCGGCGATCATCACCGCCGCGCCGCGCGTGGCGAGCTCCATCGCCAGCAGCTCGATACTGGCACGAGCCTCGTCATTCTGGGAGAACATCAGCACCGGAAACCCGGTGCCGACGAGCGCCATCGGGCCGTGGCGCACCTCCGCGGCGCTGACGGCCTCGGCGTGCAGCCCGCAGGTCTCCTTCAGCTTCAGCGCCGCTTCCTGGGCGACGCCCAGACCGATTCCGCGCCCGATGACATACAGATCGTTCGCGCCGGTGAGCGGCGCGAGCGCCGCGCTCCAATCGAGGCTCCAGGCACGCTCGAGCTGCTTCGGCGCCTCGCGTAGAGCCTCGGAAAGCTCGCGGTCGCGCCCCCAGGCGCTGATGAGATGCGTCACGGCCGAAAGGGAGGCGATGAAGGATTTGGTGGCCGCGACGCTCGTCTCGGGACCGGCTGCAAGCGGCACGACGTGATGGGCGAGTTCCGCGAGCGGGGTGTTTTCGGCATTGAGGAGCGCCACCACGATCGCGCCGGCATCACGCGCCTTGCGCACTGTGGCGAGCAGGTCCGGGCTGGCTCCGGATTGGGAGATCGCCAGGCACAATGCGCCCTGGAAGCGCGGCCGGGCATCGTAGACGGAACTCACCGACGGTGCCGCGGAGCTCGTTGGGACGCCGAGCCGGGTCTCGATGAGGTATTTCGCGAACGTTGCCGCGTGATCGGAGCTGCCGCGCGCGCAAGTGACCACGACCGGCGGGGCGAGCACGCGCAGGCGCTCGCCCAGGCGCTCCATGAGTTCCGCATTGGCGAAGAGCTGATCGCGGACCGCCTGGGCGGACTGGGCGGCCTCGCGGTGCATCCGGGTGGTCGATTCGGTTGGGCGCGGCCTCATAGGTCGCTCAATTCCGCCACGAAATCGTAGATGTCGCCGCGGAAGTAGGATTGCGTGAACTCCACCGCCTGGCCGTCCTTGAGAAAACCGACCCGCTCGACCAGAAGTCCCGCGTCCCGCTCGTGAATCTGCAGCAGCTTGGCCTGCTCGGCGGTGAACAGTATCGCACGCAGCCGCTGCAGGGCGCGCACCGGGCGGTTGCCCGCGCGCTCCAGTGCTTCGTACAGCGAGGTTTCCACGGCTTCGATCGACGGCAGGCAGGAGGCGAGCACCGTCGCGTACTCGACGCACATGGGCGCATCGTCCGCGAAACGGATACGTTGGAACCGGAAGACCGGTGTCCCGGGACTGGAGCGCAGCGTGAGGGCTTCCTCCGGTGTCACGCTGCCCTCGGATTTGCGCAGCCAGACGCTGCGGGGCGTGCGGCCACGTGCCCGCATGTCTTCGGAGAAAGAGGTGAGCTTGGAGAAGTTCTTCTCCACGCGCGCGCAGACGTAGGTCCCGGCACCCTGCCGGCGGACCAGCAGACCCTCGCTGACCAGCCCGTCGATCGCCTTGCGCACGGTAATGCGCGAGACGTGCAGATCGTCGGCAATCTCGCGCTCGGGGGGGAGCGCATCGTCGGGGCCGATCTGGCGCGACTCGATGGCTTGGCGCAGCACTCTTTGCAGCTGCTGGTACAGAGGCAACCGGCTCGCCTCATCGAGTTTTCCCAGCGTGTGCGACATCGTCAACGGAATGCCCCCGAAGCCTGATCGAGACTCAATTCATAATACCAGTGTAATACCATTTTTCGACAATTATTTTGTAGCATGCTGTTAACCTATTGTTTATTAGTGATATATCTTCGAGCGCGCTTTTCGGTCTGTCTGTGGTATGGATTTTTAAAAATATTGGTATTACACTGGCATTGTCGTGGTACCAATGTGGTATTTACGCAACATATAGGGTGGAACAGTTGGGCTGCGAATGGCGACATGGCCCGCGCGCGACCGCAGGGTTGCCGCGTCGGACGGACCACAGAGTAGCCGGATCGTTCGGCGCTGACACGACTCACGGCATGGGCGTTCTCGATAAACGACAACATCATCGGGGTGAGAAGATTTTATGAGAATCGCGAAACCTACACTAATCAGCACTGCGGTCGCGGTGGCGCTGTTTGGAGCGAACGCATTCGCGCAGCAGGGTCGGGGAGTGGCCAACAGCCAGAGCATGGCGGACAACGGTGCGGCGCCGACCCTCCAGGAGGTCGTCGTCACCGGCATCAAATATTCCGTCAAAAAGTCGCTGGCCCTGCAGCGTTCCGCGACCGACGCCGTCCAGGTGGTCACCGCCACGGATGTCGGCAGGCTGCCCGCACAAAACATCGCGGACGTCCTGCAGACCATGCCGGGCGTCAATACCCAATCCTCGGTGGCCGGCGAAGGCGGCTTCGCCATCAATGACCGTGTCAGTCTGTTCGGTGCGCCCGCGAGCCTGACGCAGACCACGATCGATGGACACTTCGTCTCGACGGGGGATTGGTTCATCGAGGACATGTACGAGAGCGTCGGCCGCAGCACCAATCTCGCGCTGTTTCCAAGCACGATGATCTCGCAGATGCAGGTCTACGAGAGTCAGGATGCCAGCATGATCGCCGGCGGCACCGCCGGATCGGTCAACGTCGTCACGCCGAAGCCGTTCGACTACAAGAGCGGCTTCTCGGGGTTCGTCAATGCCGGCGCGAATTACTGGGATCTGGCGAGCAAAGCCAACCCGCAGGGCAGCATCCAGCTGAGCTGGCATGATCGCAAGTTCGGCGTCTTGGGTCAGGTCTTCTACCAGAAGTACGGCATCCGCCGCGACGGCCAGGAGGAGCTCGGCTACAGCGCGGTGTCCGCCGCGACCGCCGCGGCCTGGCAAAAAGCCAACCCGAGCCTGCCGAATGCCACGGGAGCGCTCTATCCGGATCTGCTCGGGCAGGTGCTGTTCGAGCAGACCATGGAAAACTCCGGCGGTTTGATCGACTTCCAGTTCAAGCCCACGCACAGGCTGGAATTCAATCTGACCGGGTACTACGCCCGGCAGCTGGCGTCCAATTTCAACGACAATTTCATGATGTGGGGGAGCAATTTCGTCTCCCCGACGTATGTGCCGACCTCGCTCACCGTGAGTAACGGTACCGTCGTGGCCGGCGCCTGGCCGAGTCAAACCGGTGCGCCGGCCTCGATCGTGTACGACCAGATCATGCGTCCGGATGCTTCCGACTCCAGCTCTTTCGTCAACCTCGATGCCAGGTGGGACGCCAGCAGCGAACTGTCCTTCGACGGACAGGTCGGGTTCACCTACGGCACCGGCAATCAGCCGAGTCAGCCGGCGTACGAATACGCCGGCGGCAACGGCGTCTCCTATCAGCTGAACGGCATCAATAGTCTGGCGACGGTGCAATACCCGGGGGTCGCGACCAACAATCCGGCCGGCTACGGCGTCAGCTGGGCCTGGAACGACATCGTTCACACGATCGACAAGGAGTCCTACGGAAAGTTGGGCGCCAAGCTGAAGATCGACGACGGGGCGATCAAGGACCTCAGGATGGGCGTGCGGTTCGCGCACCACGAGCGCGAGACGATGTTCTCCCAGGATCAGGGCCTGAATTGCTTCACCGGGGCCCCCAAGTGCGCGCCGGTCTACTCCGGCGGCGAGTATCCGAGCAACTTCCAGAGTACGCTGCCCGGCGGCGGCGCCTGGGCCAACAACATCTTCATGGACTCGCAGAGCGCCATCGAGGCGTTCGACGCCACGAATCTGAGCACCGGGCCGAGCCGCTATTACTGGCTGCAGTCCTATGACGTGCGCGAGAACGACTTCGGGGGCTATCTCATGGCCGATATCGGCGGCCGCCGCTGGAGCGGCAACATCGGGGTGCGCTTCGTGAACACGCTGGAGGAGGTGCTGACGAACCTGCAGGGCGGCACGCACCCGCTGACCTTCTCGGCGTTCGGGGCGTTCACGCCCACGGAAATCGACCATCAATATTTCAATGCCCTGCCGAGCGCGAACCTGAAGTTCGATCTCACCCGGCGGCTGGTGGCGCGGTTCGATGCGGCGGAGACGATGACGCTGCCGGACTACAGCGCGCTCGGCGGCTCCATTCTGCTCACCGACACCAACCTCACCGGCGCGGGCGGAAATCCGAACCTCAAACCTATCAAGGGCACTGTCTTCAGCACGGACCTCGAGTACTACTATGGACCGGAATCCATGGTGGAAGCCAAGCTGTTCGACATGAACATGCAGAACTACGTCGACTTCGGCTCGGCGCAGGGCGTGTACTACGACTCGACGACGAAGCAAAATGCGACCTTCACGATCACCTCGCCGTTCAATGTTAACGCGCAAATCAAGGGCGTCGTGCTCGCCTGGGATCAGGCGCTGCCGTACGGCTTCGGCTTGCAGACCAACTTCATGGTGGCGGACGGCACCACCGGTGACGGCCATCCCGTGCTCGACAACTCGAAGTACACGTACAACCTCGGCGGGTATTACCAGCACGGCCCGATCAGCGCCAACGTGGACTATAGCTACCGCTCGCACTACTACGCGGCCGTGAGCGAGTCCTCCTCGGAGTTCGTGGCCGGCGCGGGCGCTCTGAATCTCCAGCTGACTTACACTCTGATGCGCAACCTGAGCGTCACGGTCGCGGCGCGCAATCTGACGGACGCGCTCGTCAAGGAGTATGGCAACAACCTGTCGCAGCCGGTCGCGATCTACAACAACGGCCGGCAGTACTATCTTACGGCACAGTACAAGTTCTAGCTCGGGGAGCGGGCGGGCGGAGGATGCGAATCCTCACTCGGCGCAGGGAGCGCCGGCAGGATGGCTGACCGGACACGTTCCGGTGCCGGGATGGTCGCGGACACTCCCCCGTTCGCGATGACCCCGGTTTGGCGGGCGCCGGCTCCAGGATGGGTGCCGGTCGCCGGCCGCGGCACGGAGGCTGGCGTGCCCGCCGCGGGTCCGCGCGGGCGGGCGGCGGGGGTGCGCAGCGCGCCGATGGCGCGGCGCCGGAGGTTGCGGCCCGCCGATCTGCGCGCCACAGTTCCGAGGCGTTGCACATCAATGGGGTTGCGGTGACATTCAATTCAGGGTCTGTGAGAAGCCCGTCGGGCGTGAG
The DNA here is from genome assembly GCA_021790795.1 of Pseudomonadota bacterium. GTDB lineage: Bacteria > Pseudomonadota > Gammaproteobacteria > Steroidobacterales > Steroidobacteraceae > 13-2-20CM-66-19. The sequence goes on along the minus strand of JAJYFU010000044.1, from coordinate 9,287 downwards.
CCCATGGCTCGCGGGGTTCGTCGTGCTCGTCGCGCTGGCAATCGGGGCGCCGGCCAGTGCGGCGGTTCCGCAGGTGGCCGCCTATTATGACGGCGGTATGCCGGTGGCGGATATTCCCGCCGCTGACTTAAACGCGATCATCTATTCACTCGGCGAACCGACGCGCGGGAATGTCTGCGACTCGCCCGGGGCGGCGCAGTTGAAAGACCTGCGCGAATTGCGCGGGCTGCGCCGGCGGCACCCGGGGCTGCAGCTCCTGGTCTCCATCGGCGGCTGGGACACCGCGCCGCAGTACTCCGATATCGCGCTCACGGCCGCCTCCCGTGCGAAGTTCGCGCGCAGCTGCATCCGCCTGTTCATCCAGCAGCAGCGCGTGAACGGCATCGATCTCGACTGGGAGTTTCCCGTCCGCGGCGGATTGATCCCGTCGCGTCCCCAGGACCGTGCGGATGCCACTGCTCTGGTGCGGGAGCTGCGTGAGCAGCTCGATGCGCTCGGACGGCGCACGCACCGGCACTATCTGCTCACCGTGGCGACGCCGGCGGGCACGTGGCAGGAGGGCGGAGCATACTCGGTGAGCGACAGCTACGATCTGGCCGCGCTCGTGCCGTACGTCAGTTGGCTGAACGTCATGACCTACGACATGAACACGATCTTCAGTCCCTACAGCGGCTTCAATACCCCGATGAAGCCCGATCCGCGCGATCCGACGCCGGAGGCGCAGCGCTCCTGGGACAACCTCAGCGGAGCGGTGCGTTACTATGAGGCCCACGGAGTACCGGCGGACAAGATCATGCTCGGCATGGCTTTTTACGGGCGCGGGTTCACCGGGGTGAGCGCCCGGTACGAGGGCCGGTACTCCAGGTTCACCGGCATCATGGCGGAGACGCCCTGGAAGACCATCGAATCGCGGATGCTCACCGACCCGCACTGGGCGCGCTATTGGAGCGCAACCGCCGAGGCGCCGTGGCTCTACGACGCACGCCGGCACGCTTTCTTCACGTACGATGACCCGCAGTCGCTGGCGCTCAAGGGAGCGTTCGTCCGCCGGGCGCATCTGCGCGGGGCGATGATCTGGGTGCTCGGGGAGGATGACGCCCGCAATTCGCTTCTGCACGGGCTGCTCTCGGGTCTGAGACCGCGGGCGTCCCGATGAGTGCGCTGGTGTTGGTTTCGCCGCTGGCGGGCTGGAGCACGCCGCTCGAGGAGGTCCCCGATCCGGTGTTCGCCGGGCGAATGCTCGGCGACGGTGTGGCAATCGATCCTCTGGGCTCGACGCTGTATGCGCCCTGCGAGGGTGAGGTGGTGCTTCTCCCCGAGACGCGCCACGCCATCACGTTGCGCACGGCTCAGGGGATCGAGGTGCTGATGCACCTCGGCATCGACACCGTCGGCCTCGGCGGGGAGGGCTTCGAGGCGCTGGTTGCGCTCGGTCAGCCGGTACGCACCGGGGATGCTTTGATCCGTTTTGATCTGGATCTGCTGGCGCGTCGGGCACGCAGCGTGTTGACTCCGATACTCGTGGTCGGCGGCGAAGGTACCTTGGCGCGCCGCGTCCAGGGCTGCGCCGTGACCGTGGGCGATGTGCTGATGGAGTGGGCGCCGGGCAGCGCTGGCGCCGATGGCGCCGCGGCGCGAGCCGCAGCGGGCGGGACGCGTGGCCGCACTGTGCGCGTTGCGCTCGAGCACGGTATTCATGCTCGGCCCGCCGCTCGGGTGGTGGCGGCGATCAAGGGGTTTGGAGCTGAAGTCAGCCTGCACGCCGCGGGACGCCAAGCCAATGCGCGCAGCGCAGTCGCGCTGATGACGTTGGGGGTGCGCGGCGGCGGCCAAGTGGAAATTCGCGCCGCAGGCCCGGATGCGGCCGCTGCGATCGACGCGGTCGAGGCGGTCCTTTCGGCCGCGGAGCCGGTGACGGTTTCAAATATGCCCTCGAGTGCGCCGGCGACCACCCCGGCGTCGTCTCCACGTGTGCAGCCGCAGCCCGTGCGACCCGGCGCCGTGCTGCGAGGCGTCGTGGCGAGCCGGGGGTTTGCGGTCGGCCGGGCCGCGGTACTACGCGTGCGAGAGATTGCACTCGAGGAGGGGGGCGCCGGCTTCGAGCACGAAGCCCGGGCGCTCGATCGGGCCCAAGGGCTGGTGCGCGCGGCACTCGAGCAGGCGCGAATCGGCGCGGCCGGGCCGACCGCCGAGGTCATCGAGGCGCATCTGGCGCTGCTCGCCGATCCACACCTTCAGTCGCAGGCCCTGAATTGGATCGGGAAGGGCAAGAGCGCGGGCTATGCGTGGCGCACAGCCATCCGCGAGAGTGTGGCGGCGCTGCGAGCGCTCGGCGATGTGCGCCTAGCCGAGCGGGCCGACGACCTGACCGATCTCGAGCGGCAAGTCCTCGTCGCCCTTGCCGGCGAGCAGGCGCCACCCGTTCCGGCGCTGCCTTCAGGGGCCATCCTCATCGCCCAGGAGCTTCTGCCCTCGCAGCTGGTGGGCCTCGATCCCGAGCGGCTCGCGGGGATCTGCCTCGCGGCCGGCGGGGCGACCTCGCACGTGTCGATCCTGGCGGCCGCCGCGGGCATTCCCGCCCTGGTGGCGCTCGGGCCGACTGTGGTTGAGATCGTCGAGGACACCGCGCTGATCCTGGATGCCGAAGCCGGTGAGCTGCGCGTCGATCCCGGTGAGCGGCGCGTGCAAGCGGCGCGAGCGCGCATGACGCGCAATGCCGAACGGCGTGCCCGGGAGCGCCAGGCGGCGCAGCGCGAGTGCCGCATGGCCGATGGTACCCGCATCGAGGTGCTCGCCAATCTCGGTTCGCTGGCCGACGCCGAGGCGGCGATGCGCAACGGCGCCGAAGGTTGCGGGCTGCTGCGTACGGAGTTTCTCTTTCTGGAGCGCCGGCAGGCTCCGAGCGAGGTTGAGCAGCACGACGAATATCAGCGTATCGCCCGGGCGCTTGCCGGCAAGCCGTTGACGATTCGGACGCTCGACATTGGCGGCGACAAGCCGATCGACTATCTGCCGCTGCCGAAGGAGGAAAATCCGGCGCTCGGGCTGCGCGGCGTGCGCACCAGCCTCTGGCGCGGGGACCTGCTCGATGCGCAGCTGCGCGCCGTGCTCGCCGTGGAGCCCGTGGAGCAGTGCCGCATCCTCCTGCCGATGATCACGGACGTCGTGGAATTGCGCACGGTGCGCGCGCACACCGTCGAGGCGAGCCGGCAGGTGGGGCGCACAGCGCCGATCGAGCTCGGGGTCATGATCGAGACGCCGGCCTCGGCTCTGATCGCCGATGTGCTTGCCCGCGAGGCCGACTTCTTTTCCATCGGCACCAACGATCTGACCCAGTACACCCTGGCCATGGACCGCGGGCATCCGCAGCTCGCCGCGCGGCTCGACGCGCTGCATCCGGCGGTGTTGAGTCTGATCGCGCGCACGGCCGAAGCGGCGCACAGGCGTGGCAGGCGCGTTGCGGTCTGCGGTGGACTGGCGTCCGATCCGGCCGCCGCGCCGATTCTGATCGGTCTGGGCGTGCACGAGCTGTCGTGCGTGCCCGCGGCCATTCCGGGCGTGAAGGCCCTGATCGGCGAGCTGACGCTCGAGCAGTGCAAACGTTGGGCCCGCGAGGCACTCGAGCAGGAGTCGGCCGAGGCGGTCCGCGCGCTGTCGCCGGTGCCGGCCGGCAAGACCGGCGAGCCGGCGTCGGCCGGCGCCTGAGCAGCGTCTCTGGGGGAAATCTGATGAAACGGTTGCTGAACGCTCTGCAGAAACTCGGCGGCGCGCTGATGCTGCCCATCGCGGTCCTGCCGGTGGCCGGTTTGCTGCTGCGGCTCGGGCAGCCGGATCTGCTCAACATCCCGGTCATGGCGCACGCCGGCCAGGCCATATTCTCCAACCTGGGGCTGCTGTTCGCGGTCGGCGTGGCGATCGGTCTCGCCCGCGACAACCATGGGGCCGCCGGACTGGCGGCCGTGGTGGGCTACCTCGTGACTCTCAAGGGCGCGGCGGTGTTCCTGACGGCGCCGGCGTCCGTGCTCGCTGGGGTACCCGCGCACGCGCAGGCGCTCGTGGCGGCGGCATCCGCGGACCAGGAGCTGCAACAGCTCACCGTTCCGGTGGGGATCATCTCGGGGTTGATGGGCGGGGCGCTCTACAACCGCTTTCATCGCATCAGGCTGCCGAGCTACCTGGCGTTCTTCGGCGGGCGGCGCTTCGTGCCAATCCTGACCGGCTTTGCGGCGCTGCCGCTGGCCATCCTGTTGGGTCTGGAGCTGCCCCATCTGGAGAGCGGCATGGCCACGCTCAGCCGCACCGTGCTGGCGGCGGGACCGTGGGGGCTGTTCATCTACGGCGTGCTGAACCGCCTGCTCATCGTCACCGGGCTGCACAACATCCTCAACAGCTTCGCGTGGTTCATCGTCGGCAATTACCACGGTGTCACCGGGGACATGAATCGCTTCTTCGCCGGCGATCCGACCGCCGGAAGCTTCATGTCCGGCTTCTTCCCGGTGATGATGTTCGGTCTGCCGGCGGCGTGCCTCGCCATGTACCATACAGCGCTGCCGCAACGGCGCCCGGCGGTGGCGGGGCTGCTGCTCTCGATCGCGCTCACCTCGTTTCTCACCGGAGTCACCGAGCCGGTGGAATTTACCTTCATGTTCCTCGCGCCAGGCCTGTATCTGGTGCACGCCCTGCTGACGGGATTGGCGTTCATCATCATGAACGCCCTCGATGTGAAGCTCGGCTTTACCTTCTCGGCGGGCCTTTTCGATTACGTGCTCAACTTCAATCACGACACCCATCCGCTGCTGTTGTTGCCGGTCGGGGTGGTGTACTTCGGTTTGTATTACGGCATATTCCGCTTCGTCATCATCAAATTCGATTTGAAGACCCCCGGTAGAGAGGAGGCCGAGCCCTCGGCGGCCGAGCGGCCGGCCGGCGTCGGCGGGCTCGAGGAGGCGCCGTCAGCCGCCGGCACGGTCCTCGCGCGCGCCCGAGCCTTCATCGCCGCGCTGGGCGGGTCTGACAATCTCGACGTGGTCAACGCCTGCACGACACGTCTGCGCCTGACCGTGAAGTCTCAGGAGACGGTGGATCCCGCGGCTCTGAAGCGCCTGGGGGCGATCGGTATCGTGCGCACTTCGGCGGATGGCTTGCAGGTGATCGTGGGTCCCACCGCCGAGCTGCTCGCCGGGGAGATGCGTGAGGCGCTGGCAAGTCTACCCGGCGGCCAGCGGATACACGCCTCGAGCGCCAAGGCCGAAGTGCCGCAGCTCGAGGTGTCCCCGGCGCCGCGGCCGCAGGCCGTCGCGTTGAGCAAGCCGATCGTCGAGAAGCTGCTGGCCGCGCTCGGCGGCGCGGCCAACGTACGGACGGTGGAACCGGCCGATTCCCGGCTGCGGATCGCGGTGGCGGACGCGGGTGGCGTCGACCATGAGGCGCTGAGGCGTATCGGGTTGCGGGGCAGCGCCCTCGTGGCGCCAAACTGCGTTCACGTCATCGTCGGCCCGGCCGCGCAATCGGCATCGAGCGCGCTGCGGGATCTTGTCGGTGCCGCTGGCGCACACTGAGTCATTCGGGAACCTCAGGCTGGCAGACCTCACCTCCGTCGTGCCTTGGCGGAGATCCAGGACGTCCGTGTCGGACGCCGATGTGAACGGAAGACTAACAGTACTCGCGCGAACGGTCTTCCGCACGCACGGCAGTGTCTTCTCGATAGAGTGATCCAGCACGTTCGCTAGTCCGTCGGCTTGCGCGATTTCCGCAGCGTCTGTTTACGACGGTCCAACCGATGCCGAAAATCCTGCAACGAGATCACCAACAGAGGGTGGATGCGTCCGAGAGCCGTTGATCACTGTCGGAAGCTGTATATAATCACAGATGTCTCGGCGCACGTCGCCCGCGCCCCGACCGCCTGAGTGGCTTTACGGGGCCGCATCGAGACGAGGCGGACGGGACTGGAGCCCCGTCGCTGCCGAGACTCATCCGTTAGGCGTGAGAGACGGTGCGAAGTCGGGTTGGGGCAGGAGTCTAGTGAATAGCGTATCCAGCAAACGCTCGTGTGGACTGCGTGGAGGCCGATCCGTCGGAGCTGCCGGGTCGGCTCGGCCGGAACATCCGGTCGCTGGCGGTGGGCCAGGCAAAAGGGGGGGACGTGTTGCGAATCAATGTGTTGTGTCGTCGGGGAACGCTTGCATTTCCCGACCTCACTTCTTGGACGTTTATGCATCGAGCGGTGTCCTCGTGAGTGCTCCGGCAGCCGAGGCGTCGAGGGCGCCCGCCGTAGCGGCGGAGTCGCCGGGCGATTCCGCCGGTCCGGTCGAGCGTGCGCTGCGTGCGCAGGCCCTAGCGGATATCGCGCGCAAGCACCATGGCTCGCTTCTGCGGTTTCTGACCCAACGAACCGGTTCGGTCGAGGAGGCCAAGGAAATTGCCCAGGAAGCGTACGTCAAGGTACTGGCCGTCGAGCGCCGCGATGGAATCGCATCGCTCGCCGGCTATCTGTGGCGCAGTGCGCTCAACCTGGTGACGGACCGGGCGCGCCGTCGAGCGGTGCGCGAGCGTTTCATCCGCGAGGTCCAGTCCGAAGCCGAGCCCCTCGCGCCTTCGGCCGAGACTGTGGCGGACGCCCGACAGCGCCTCGAGGTGATTGAGCGTGCCGTTGGGCAACTGCCTCCGCGTTGCCTGGATGCCTTCTTACTGCGCATCGTTCAAGGCCGACCGTTCGACGAAGTGGGACGCGAGATGGGAATCAGTGCGCGCATGGCGAAGGTCTATGTGGCGCGTGCGTTGGCGTCTCTGCAGAGACGGGTGGAAGAGAGCGACTCCGCGGGGAATGCTCGGGATCGCCGCCGCTGCACGGATGACCGCGCGCGGTCCGTGCGGGTCGGCGCGCCGGAGATCGAATGAGCGCGTCGGATGCGGCCGTGTCGAACAGGCGGCGGGCGAGTAATCGCCGCGACTGACCGGATAGTCGGATTACCGGGCGGACGCGGTCCTCGAGCGCGTGAAACCGGCGCGCTGCGCCGGGAGGGGACCCTGTTGCGCGGCGCGTTGGGGTGCGAGCGCGGCCTAAATGCGCAACCCCGAAGGAGTGCCGGTGTGGTACAGATGCGGGCGGCCGAGCGCCATGCCGGCCGAAGGGGCGGGGAGGGGGCAATGGAATCGGGTCATGACTCGGGCGGCGATGGACCGTATTGGCTTGCGGCACACGTCTATCTCGGGCTGTGTGATCACCACGCGGTCTTGATGGATTTACGGCACGACCGCTATCACGCCGTGCAGCCCGCCGAGGCGCTGGCCGGTTGGGTTCAGGGATGGCCGGTGCCTGGGGTGCGCACACGGCCGGCGCCGCGGATTCTATGGCGCCTGCTCGCGCAGGGTGTGCTCGTCGGGGACGCCCGCCAAGGGCGGACGGCGACCCCGGTGCCGCCGTGCGAGCCGGCCCGCACGCTCCTGGAGTTCGACTTCGACACGCGCCCGACGGCCGGTGCGCGTGTGGCCGCAGATCTGGCGCGTGCCTGGACGGCCGCGCGCCTGTGGCTGACATTGTCTTCCATGCAGACCGTGGTCGGGCGGGTCGGCGCGCGCAGCGCCGCGCGGCGCCCGTCCTGCGCGGCTTGGGACCGGGATCGGGCGCATGGGCTGGTGATGACGTTCGTGCACCTGCGGTCGCTGTTCTATACCGCCCGGGACGCGTGCCTGCTCGATTCGCTGACCCTGTTGAATTTCTTTGCGCTGCACGACGTGTATCCGGAGTGGGTGTTCGGCGTGCGGACCGCGCCGTTTCATGCGCATTGCTGGGTACAGCAGGAGGATGTGCTCTTCAACGACATGCCGGACCGGGTGCGGCAATACACGCCGATTCTGCGGATCTAGGCGTGTTCCGGTACATCGCGTTCATCTGGAACGATCACGAACCCGGCGCGCGCCGGGCCGCACACGCGCTTGCGGCCCGCTTCGGCACGGAATCCGGTCGGTGGCGCCGTGTCTTCAGCGCCGGTGGCGCGGAGGTCCGCTGCGCCGGCGAATTCCCGGGACGGAGTGAGGCCCGCCGGCTCGCGGGCGGCCTCGGTGTGATTCTCGGCTCACTGTTCGTGCGCGATGCGGCGGAGGGCTCGGTCGCAGCGCCGCGGATGCTCGCGGCGGCGCAAAGCGCTGCGATCGTCTCGTCCGGCGGACGCACGCTCGTCGAATCGTATTGGGGCCGCTACGTGGCCGTCTGGCGCGATCCGCGATCCGGCGCACTCGGTGTGCTGCGCGACCCGTCCGCGGGGCTGCCATGTTACGCGTTGCGTGTCGGGCCGATCGAGGTGTTCTGTTCCCGTATCGAGGACGCCGCCGGCCTGTGCTCCCAGCCGTTGCAACCGGACTGGTCGTACGTCATGGCCTGTCTGTCTCTGGTTCGTGAGCACAGCGGACCGACGGGTCTGCGTGAGGTGAGGCAGTTGGTTGGCGGGGAGTGCGTGCGGCATTGTGCGGGCACGACCATCCGCGGTTATGCGTGGGATCCGCTGCAGATCGCATCACGGCAGTTGATCGAGGACCCGCGGACGGCGGCCGCAGAGGTCGGACACTGTGTGCGCGACGTGGTGCGCGCGTGGGGCGCCGGCGCGGGGCGTGTACTGCTCTCGCTTTCAGGAGGCCTTGATTCGTCGATCGTGCTGGCGTCGCTCGCGCCGGGGCGTGAAACGGAGTTGATCGGTTATCATTATTATCCGCTGCGGGCCGATCTCGACGAGCGGCAATTCGCGCGGCTGGCCGCGGCGCGCGCCGGCATTCGGCTGATCGAGCGACCGCGTTCCCCGGGGTTCGACCTGCGCCCGCTGCTTTCCATCCCTGCCACGGCCGAGCCCACCAACTATCCCTACTATCTCGAGCACAGCCGCCGTGAAGCGGCGCTCGCGGCCGAATGCGCCGCCGCGAGCGTGTTCATCGGCTATGGCGGCGATCAGCTGTTTTACCAGGAGCGGGCTCAATGGGCGCCGGGAGACTTCCTGCATCGGCGCGGTCCGAGACCGGGACTGTTGCGTGTGCTGCTCGATTCGGCGCGCATGGACCAACTCTCGTTATGGAGGGTGCTCGGTATCACGGCGCGCGAGACGCTCGGCGTGCGGCGCTGGAGTCCCGTGTGCGAGGCCGGGCGTGCGCGGGGGCTGCTCGCCGCCGGTGTCGTGGCGACGGCGGTGCGGCAGGGGTACTGCCTGCACCCGTTGCTGCATCGCGCCCGCGACGTTCCGAGCGGCAAGCTGTGGCACGCGCACCAGATTCTCTCGCCGTTTGATTTCTACGACCCGCTC
>JAJYFU010000133.1 GCA_021790795.1 Pseudomonadota bacterium | reverse complement strand
TTTCACGCACATCTCGCAGTTCTCCGACGACGTCGCGCATGAATTGCGTACCCCGATCAATAACCTGCGCGGCGAGATCGAGGTGGCGCTGGGGAAGGTGCGCTCCGCGGAGGAGTACCGCGATGTGTTGGGTTCGTGCTTCGAGGAGTGCACGCGCATCGCGCGCCTGATCCGCACGCTCCTGTTTCTGGCACGCGCGGACACTGCCGCCGATGCCTTGCAGCGCGAACCCGTCGACCTGGGTGAGGAACTTGCCAAGGTCGTCGAATTCTACGGACCGGCGGCAGGCGAACGAGGTGTGGAACTTCGAGTCGCAGAGGTGCCTGGTGTGCGTGCGGAACTTGATCGGACGCTCTTTCAGCAGGCGATCGGCAATCTGATCTCGAATGCAGTCGCTCATACGCCAGCGGGCGGCTCAGTCGAGCTTGCAGCCAGTGCATGCGGACAGAATGTCCGGGTGACCGTAACGGACACGGGCTGCGGAATCGCACCGGAGCACCTGGCGCATGTCTTTGAGCGGTTCTACCGCATCGAACCTTCCCGAACCGGGTCGCAGCAGAATGCGGGATTGGGCTTGGCGGTGGTGAGGAGCATCGTGAACCGCCACGGCGGACGGGTGCAGATCCATAGCGTCGTGGGTGAGGGGACCCGGGTGCAGCTCGTCCTGCCCTCAGCGGGCGCCGCCGCAGCCGTCCAGCTTACGAAATCGTAATCCTAGCGTCAGTTCCACGTCATCAGCGCAGCTGTAAGCTCTCCTGCGCATGAAAGAGATTGCACGCCGGACTGCGACGGTCCTGGCTGTTCTTGTCGTTTTCCCGCTCGCGAGCTGCGCTACCTATCGGGCCCGACCGTTGCACCCCGAGGCCAGCGCGCGCTTGCTGACTGCGCGCAACCTCCACGATCCCCGACTGCTCCACTTTCTCGCGATCGAGGAGCACCGCGCTGGCTCACCGCGGTGGAATCTCGAAACACTGACCCTGGTGGCGACTTACGAGCGGCCGGACATGCCGATCGCCGCCGCCCGATTGTCCGAGGCGAGGGCTGACAAGCTCACCGCAGCGGCGCTGCCGAACCCGACGCTTTCGTTTCGACCCGCCTACAACACAACCACAACCATTCCGTCACCCTGGAAAGTCGGGCCCATCGTCAGCTTCCTGATCCGCTCCTTTGGTGTTCGCCCGGCGCTCATCGCCAGGGCGCGGGCGCGGGCCGCAGCGGCGCGCGAAGCGATTGCCGCCACCGCGTGGCGATTGCGCGGCAAGGTGCGCGCGGCACTTGTCTCTTTGTGGGCCGCGAAGCGCGCCGACAGGCTGTCGGTGACAGCGCTTGCTATCGCGCGGCGGAGCCGAACCGTGATGACACAGCGCTTCAAGGCAGGCATGGTTTCGGCGGCTGATCTCACTATGGCGACACTTGCCGAGGAACACGCACAGTTCGCCGCAGCGGCAAGTCACAGGCGCCTGAGCCTGGCGCGTACCCGATTGGCAACGACTCTCGAGCTGCCGGTTGCGGCACTGGATCATGTCCGGTTTGATCTGCGGGGGATCTCCCGGCCGCAGCCTGCCGGCAGGCTCGGTCCACTCATTCACGCAGCGCTCATCAGGCGACCGGAAGTTCTGGCCGCACTGGCGCGCTATCGCGCAGCACAGGCGACTCTCCGTCTGCAGATCGCGCGCCAGTATCCATCGGTCGACATTGGCCCCGGCTATCGCTACGACCAGGGCGACAACAAGTTCATGTTGGCCGTTTCACTCCCGCTTCCGATCCTCAATCAGAATCAGGGTCCGATCGCGCGCGCCCGCGCCGCCCGGCGCGTCGCCGCGGAGGAATTCCTCGCCACGCAAGCAAGGGTGCTGGGACAGATCGAGCGGGCTCGAGCGGACTGGAAGGCCAGCAACGCTGAGCTTGGCAGTGCCCGCCGCATCCGGGCGTCCGCTGCTGATGTGCTGGCCCGTCGCCGCACCGAATCCCGGGCGGGTGAGATTGGCCGGCTGCGGCTCCTCGGCGCCGAGAATGCCTTCGTGAAGGCCGAGCAGAAGAGCCTCGTGGCTTCGGTGCATCAGCGAGAGGCGCTTGGCGAGCTCGAGTCGGCGCTTTATCACCCATTTCTGATCGCCGCAGGAACCCATTGATGCCCCGGAGCCTATCGCAGTTTCTGGTCGCAGCGATGGCCGCCTCGATTGTGACGCCCGCCGCACTGGCGGTCACGATCCACCGGGTAACGCTCAGTGCGCAGGCCGTATCGGCCGGGCAGATCGGAACGATACGGCTGAAACGACTCGAGTCGGCGCCATGGGTGTCAGCCTATGGCGAAGTCATCGATCCCGCTCCTCTCGCAACGCTCGCCTCACAGGTGATCGCCGCACGCAGCGCCGTGGCCGCCGCACGCGCCGAGGCGGCTCTAGCGCGAAGCGTAGCCGTGCGCGCAGCAGGCCTCTACCGTGCCCGCCACAACATCTCTCTCGCGGCCCTGCAGCGCGCACGCTCGGCATTGGCGGTAGCCGAAGCCAAGCAGGCATCGGCGGCGGCGACGCTCGTGCAGTACAAGACGCAGATGCGCACTCGATGGGGCGCCAAGCTCTCAGCCGCGGCGCTCTCGGCGGGTGCGCCGTTACCCGAGCTTGAAGCCGATGCTGCTGTGCTCGTCGAGATCAGCCTGCCTCTCGGTGATTCGCTGGAATATCCGCCAGCGCATGCCCTGGCGATCGCTCCGGACGGCGAGCGGCTGCAGCTCCACCTCGTCAGCCGTGCACCGGGCACCATGGCGGGCGTCGCCGGAGAGAGTCTTTTCTATCTGATGCCCGCGCGGAGCTCAGCGCCGATCGGGACGCCGCTTACCGTGCCCCTCAAGACTACGGCGACAGAGGAAGGTGTCATGGTGCCCCAAGCCGCAGTGCTATGGCATCGAGGCGAGCCGCTGGTTTTCCGCGAGACCAGCCCTGGCGCCTTTGCCCCGTTTCCGATTCGCGGATCCTTCCCTTCGAGCCGGGGATACTTCGTGCCCCTGAGCGCGCAGTCCCTGCACCCGGGAAACCGGATTGTCACTCGCGGGGCAGCACTGCTGTACTCGGCCGCCGTTCAGCCGCCTCCGGCGGCTGAAGCCGCGCACGCACAACACGTCAAAGACCGGGCCGATGACTGAGGCGCCGCGATGATGCGCGCGGTCGTCGATTTTTGTCTGAGATTTCGCTCGATTGTCCTGCTCGCGGCGCTCGGATTGACGCTGCTCGGTCTGCTGGCCGTCATTCATGCGCCGTACGACGTCTTTCCCAATTTTGGCGAGCCCACGATCACCGTCGTCACCAATGCCGCAGGCCTTGCGCCGCGTCAGATCGAGGCACTGGTGACGACTCCGGTAGAGGATGCGGTGAATGGCATTCCCGGGCTGTCGGTCCTGCGCTCGCAGTCGATGGAAGGATTATCCGTGGTCACGGCAGTCTTCCATGGCGGCACCGATGTCTACCTTGACCAGCAGCTCGTGGCGCAGCGGCTGGCCCCGCTAAGCGCATCGCTGCCGCCAGGCGCGAAACCGGTCATCGCGCCGCTACAGTCGTCCACGGGCGTTGCGCTCACCATTGGACTGACGGCCGCGAAGCTCTCCCCAATGCAGCTCACCGAGATCGCACGATGGACAATCCGTCCGGCACTCCTTGCCGTGCCGGGCGTCTCGAAGGTCGTGATCTTCGGCTCCCGGCCTGAGCAGCTGCAAGTGCAGTTCAATCCTGACCGGTTGATTGAACTGCACGCAGGACTGAATCAGCTCACCGCAGCCGCCGCTGCCGCGAGCGTGGTGCGCGGCGCCGGGGTCGTCAATACCCCGAACCAGCAGTTGATTCTGATGAGTCACGGTCAGGCGACGAAGCCGGGCATCCTCGCCGGGAGCGTGTTTCTACGCCGCGATCACCGCAGCATCACGTTGAGCCAGGTCGCGCGGGTCGTCGAAGGATCGCCACCGCCGATTGGCAGCGCGCGCGTGGGCGCCCGGCGAGGGCTGGTTCTTGTGGTCGGCTCGCAGTATGGCGCCAATACGCTCGCAGTGACGCGGGGGCTCGACCATGCGCTGTCCGCGCTCGCGCCGCTGCTGAAGCACGACGGAATTTCCGTTCAGCCGAATGGCCTGCGGCCCGCTTCATTCATCGAGGCCGCGCTGCGTGACGTGCGCGATTCCCTCGCAATCGGCGGTGTGCTCATCTTCCTGGTGTTGTACTTCGCGCTGCGCAACTGGCGGATCGCCGTGATCTCCTTCGCCGCGATTCCGTTATCTCTCTTGGTGGCCGCGCTGATCCTGACAGGCCTGGGATTCAGCCTCAATGCGCTCTCCCTGGGCGGGCTCGCGATCGCACTCGGCGAGGTCGTCGACGATGCAGTCGTGGGTGTCGAGAATATTCACCGCCGTCTACGTGAAAACCGCGCTCTGCCGGAACCTCAAGGCGTATTTACGGTCACGCTTCGTGCGACGCTGGAAGTGCGCAAGGCCGTAATTTTCGCCACTTCTTCGGTGGTTCTCATCTTCCTGCCGGTGCTGTATCTCAGTGGGATTGTGGGGCGCTTGTTCCGTCCCCTGGCGCTGGCCTATATCTTCGCCATCCTCTCTTCGCTGGTTGTCGCGCTGACCGTCACGCCCGCTCTGGCGTATCTTCTGCTCCGGCGTGAAGAGCTCGACCCCGCCGATCCGCGCCTGTTGGTGCGTGCCAAGCGAATCTATAGTCGGTCACTCGCCGTGGTTGACCGGTATCCTCGCGCCGTGCCGGCTGTACTGGTGCTGCTGATGATCGGTGGCCTGGCGAGTGTGCCGGCACTGCATACGCGGTTTCTCCCCCAGTTCAACGAAAACGATCTGATCGTGCACTTCGAGACCGCGCCCGGCACATCACTTGCGGCGACGACGCAGGTAGGCGAGCGGGCAATCCGTATCCTGCAGCGGATGCCGCAAGTGGCTCATGTCGTGATGCACGTCGGTCGGGCGCATCTTTCGAATGGTAACGCGCTTACCAATAAAGCGGAGATCGACGTGGGACTCAGCGCCCGCGGGAATTTAGACAGCACCGCGACCGAACGACGGATTTTGCAAGCGGTAAGAGGAGCGCCCGGCGTGCACTGGTGGGCGAATACATTCCTCACTGAGCGAATTCACGAAACTCTCTCCGGCGTCACTGCCCCGGTGGTTGTAACGATTTTCGGCAATCGGCTCGCCGCATTGAACAACGACGCACGACGTGTTGCCGCGGCACTCAGGCAGGTGCCCGGCGCGGCGGGTGTGCGCATCCAGGCCGCGCCGGGAACACCTGAACTGTCCATCCGCCTGGATCGAGCGGCACTGACACGCTACGGCTTCACCGCGGGAGAGGTTTTACGCGCCATTCAAACCAGCTACAGTGGACGCAAAGTCGCTCGCGTATACACCGCAGGGCGATCTTTCCCGATCGTTGTGATCTTGCCGCCGTCACTGCGTGACGATCCGGCTGCGATCGGTCGGGTTCCCCTCGTCAGCCCCAGCGGTATGGTTGTGCCGCTCGCTGAGCTGGCACGCATCCGGGAACGATCGGAACAGTCGATGATTCTGCACCGCGGGGCACA
>JAJYFU010000043.1 GCA_021790795.1 Pseudomonadota bacterium | reverse complement strand
CCGAGTGGCGGATTGACGGTCCGCTTGCCCGGGAGCACCTCGCTGACCGCCCAGTGAAACGACCAGAAACTCTCCGGGTACTTGGGATTGATCAGTAGCAGGCGCATCAGGATCGGCCCTCGCGGTCGGTTACCCCAGCGTAGCTGGCGGGTCGGCGGAGACTTTGATTCCGGTCAAATATGCCCGGGAAGCAGCACAAAGACCGTCACGATGGCCAGCTGCGCGAGGGGATAAAGACTTGCCCGATCGAACAGCCGGGCGGCGCCCCGATTGTCGTGGCGGCGGATAAGCTTCGCGCCCGGCAGCAGCAGCAGCAAGAGTCCCGCCGCAACGCTCGCCACCAGATACGGCACGCCGAGCGGCAGCGGTGACATGCGCGGCAGGAACATGCTCAGGATGACGGTCAGCGCCAGCGCGACACCGACCAGGATGCCCGCCACGTCCGGGCCGAAGGCCAGCGGAATGGTCATGGCGCCGACGCGCTTGTCTTCCTCGACATCGTTCCAGTCCGCCGGGATGTTCTGCCCGCCGATTTCCCAACACATCAGCCACGCCAGCAGCAGGAGCAGCAGCGGCGCTGACGGGTGTGGGGTCACGACGAACACGGCGGCGATTGGACCGGCGGACTTGACCAAACCGCTGACCAGAGTGCGCCAGTAAGTAACCTTGAGGAGCAAACAGTAGACCGCCTCCAGCGCGGCCGCGGCGATCACGATGAGCACAAGGGCGGGGTTGAGCAGGTAGGCCCCGATGAGCGTCAGCGCGTACCAGAACGCGAACCAGGCCATGCCGGCGCGAAAGCTGAGCAGACCTTGCGCGAGCGGATGGCGCATGTCGGAGGCTTCCACCGCGTAGCCCGGATTGATTCCGGCGCCGGCGAACTTCTCCCGGTCGACCTTCAGGCCGAGCAGGTCATTCAGGGCATAGATCGCAGTATAGCCGGCAACCGCCGTCAGCAGCGCGAGCAGAAGCGTCCGCCACGAAGGGAAATGCCCGAGCCAGAGCAGGGCGACGAAGCCTGGCATGGCGACGTCCGCGATGCCGTGCTTCGATCGGGAAAGGGCAAGGAAACGTCGCATGCGAGACTCACTCATTCTTGATGAAGCAGGCCATGTAGTTGACATCCTCCTTGCCGCGAGCAACCTGGAACTTCCGCGTCAGGGGGTTGTACATCAGGCTGGCGCTGAGGGAGAATTCGAGTCCGCTGTCGCGCGCCCATTCGCGCAACTCCCACGGTCGAATCAGCATTCGATAGTGATGCGTGCCGCGCGGCAAGAGACGGAGGAGGTACTCGCCGGCGACGATGGCGAACAGAAACGCCTTGGGCGTACGGTTGATGGTCGAGAAAATCGCCCGGCCGCCTGGCTTCAGGCAGCGCGCGCAGGCGTCGATCACAACGCCTGGCTGGGGCACGTGCTCCAGCATTTCCATGCAGGTTACGGCATCGAAGCTGCCGGCCGCCGTGCTCGCCATTTGCTCCACGCTCAGGTAGCGGTAGTCGATCTCGAGACCGTGCGCCTCGGCGTGCAGGCGAGCGGCCTGCAGTGTCGGTTGCGACAGATCGATCGCGGTCACGCGCGCACCCGATCTGGTGAGCGCTTCGGAGAGAATCCCACCGCCGCAGCCCACATCCAGGATCTTCGGGTTGGGCACGTCGATCTGATCGGATATGAATCGCGCGCGCAGCGGATTGATGACATGCAACATGCGCATCTTGCCGGCGGTGTCCCACCAGATTTTCGAGAGGCGATCGAATTTGGCGATTTCCGCCTGGTCAGCATTGGAGTGCAGGTTCATTTTGCAGACTCATCCGATCGTTGAGCGCCTTGATGGCAAGCTCGAGTTCCTGCCGGGCGATGTCATTCAGGAAGACGCAGTGTCCGAGTGCCGCCGGCATCGGGACCCGCTGCAGACCGTTGCGGTGCTCGATGCGCTCGAGCAGGGACTGCCACAGATGCTCCGCATCGAGAAGACGGATGTCGAGCGTGATGCCGAGCTCCTCAAGCAGGTTGAAAATCCGCTCAGCTTCCCGTTCGGACAGCAGACGGCGTCCTGTCGCAATCAGCGTCGATACGGCGATATCGAGCACCACCGCCTCGCCGTGCAGCAGGCGGGCTTCGTGGCGGGATTCGAGCCCGTGGCTGAAGGTGTGGCCGAAGTCCACCTTGCGGGACAGTTCGTCCTCGAACAAGTTCGGCTCTATCTCCTCGAGCATTCCGGAAATTGCGCGATTCAGAATCCTCGTGCCGGCCGGATTCTGGAATCCGGCGGCGATGCTCTCGGCTCCGTGCTCTTCGAGCCAGACAAAAAGCGTCGCATCCTTGATGATCGCCAGCTTGATGATTTCACATACACCGTTGAGGATGTGGCGGTGCGGCAGAGTCTTCAGAAGTTCCTTGTCCAGGAAGACCCGCAGCGGCGGTTCGAAGCTGCCCAGCCGGTTCTTGTGGCCGTTGAAATTGATGCCGGTCTTGATGCCGACAGAAGCGTCGACATAACCCATCAGCGTGGTGGGTACTCTGATGTGCGGTACGCCGCGGCGGTAAGTGCTGGCGACGAACCCGACCACGTCGGTCAGTACCCCACCGCCGATGGCGATGATCGGCTCGTCCCTGCGGTGGATTGGGAAGGCATCCAGCTGCCGGAGAATCTCGAGGTAATTCTCCGTCCTCTTGTTTTCCTCTCCGCCGGGAAAGGTGATGATCTTGGCGGTTATTCCGTGCTCCTCGAAGTAGGCGTATATCTCCTCAGCGTGGTATCGGGCGACATTGCGGTCGACAACCACGAACCTGCGTCCCCCTTCCACCCGCCCCACCGAAAGCAGTGCGCGGTTCCGGGGGTGGAAAAGTCGAGGGGCCTCGACGACATCGTATGCCACCGGCCGGTGGTGGCGGACGCGCCATCTCGTCAGGGCCGCGCTCATACCGCGTCCAACCACGTGGCTTTGGACTTGAGCACTTCGCGGGCGACCTCCTGAGCAAGGGCCAGGTTGTGGTTCCGGTAATCGCCGCACTGATCGATGCGCGCGTACGGCACCGCCCTCGCATTCTGCATGCGGGTCAGAATGTCCTCGAGTGCGCTGGAGATGCTGGCGGCGCGGCCTTCATTGCTAAAGACAAGATAGAAGCCGGTCCGGCAACCCATGATGCCGACGGAGACGAAATTGTCGGGCAGGTTGCGCTGGAAGCCCTCCAGGAGAAAGTGCTCGACGGAATGCAACTCTGTGGCGGACAGGTATTGATCGGCATTTGGACGCCGGATGCGCAGATCGACGCAATAGATCGTGTCGCTGCCGCCGCTTTTGAGTGAGCGCAGTTTGAGGGTCGGGGCTCTCAGCAGTCGGTGATCCAGCTCACCGACGGTCTTGGGATTCCAGCCCAGTTCTTCGACGTCTGTCATGGTTGTCTCGGCGGCTATTCATGTGCATTCGTGAATTGCGCGAGGTGCCGGTAGCTGTCCCGCAGGGCTTTCTCCCATGAGCCGACATGGTGATACAGCTCGACCGACGCGTATCCCGAGAATCCGTTGCTCGTCAGCGCCGCGAAGCTGGCGGCGAAATCGAGGGTGCCATTCCCCGGGATGTCGTGGAAGTGCACGATACCGGTCAGCGTGTTGGCGACCATTTTGCTCACCAGGGGTGGATTGCGCACTCCGCGCAGATGGGCGATCACGGGTTTGGCGCGCTCCAGCACGTCATAGCTCAGGCCCGGAACCGAGATCAGGTAGGTGAATATCTCGTCGTCGAGGGGCGATGCGCCCGCGTACAGACTCGGATAATCGATGTAGGCCGGGGGACTTTGCACGCCCGACTGGGCCAGCAATGCGTCGATGCGCCGGTGCCGTGCGCGGCTCGGTTTCGTGTCACAGAAATAGAGCGGGTGCTCGCGATCCACAAGCAGATAGTCGGCGGTGTCGGGGAAGTAGACCAGCGTTGCGGCCCAGGACAGGTCGAACGCGAGGTCCTCGGTATCCTTCACGATCTTCAGGTTGTAGCCTTGGCGTGCGTCCGAGACGTGCAGATAGCGGGTCACCGGCGCCGCTTCGGCTAGAGCGGCGATGTAACTCTTTTCCGAGCAGTACGCGTGGCAGAGGTCCACGTGCAGCTGAAAGCGCGCCGAACCGATCGCCTCGATCAGCGCCAGTCCTTGCTCCATCGTTTCGATGAGCATCCCGGGCTCCGGCTCGATCAGCAGCGTTATATCTTCATCATCTCGGATCTCGCGCAGGCATTCCTGGATGCTGTCCATCAGCAGCTCGTGCGGATTCACCGACGGGTTGCTCACGTGCTCGTCACGGATGAATCCGCTGCCGAAGGTGACCAGCGGCACGCCGAGTCGGCGGGCGCAGTGGATGCCGCGCTTGATCAAGTCGATGCGGCGCTTTCGGCCCGCCAGGTCGGGCGACAGCAATGAAGGCTCGTGCGGCCGTGAAGGCGTGAAGAAGTGGGAGGCGGTCGCCACGCAGGCAGGCGCGAGGTGCGCGCCATCGAGCCGTTTCCGGATTAGCGCGAGATCGTCGTCGCCAATGTCGAAAGGGTTGAGCTGGTGGCGATGAAAGGCGATCTCGATCCCCGTGTAGTCGGCTCGAGCCACCGCGTCGATGGCATCCAGGAAATTGAGATCCGTCAATCCAAACGTGCTGTAACTGAGTTGGAGCGCGCCCATAGAGCTATGTCTACGCGGATGCCGCGCCGGAGTTTCCGGCGCCCGGGCCGGTGTTTCCCAGCGGTTGAAATTTCCGCGGAATGATCTGAGCGGGCTCATCGGCGCGCAGATGCGTGCCGCAGCTCCTCTTGCGGCGCCACGCGGCGGTGAGCAAAGCCCTGGCGAGGCACAGCCGGCCCCGCAGCAGGATGTCCTCAGGCGCAGTCCTGCGGTAAAGCGCCGCCAATTCGGTGAGCCCTGCCAGCAATCCGCGTGCATCGCGAACGATTCCAGCGCGCATGGACATGAGGCGGCGCAGATCGGACCAGACAGCGTCGTCAACGTGCAGCGCGACTTCGGCGTGCGGCAGGGTCGCGCGCGTCAAGGCCGGGTGGACAGCCGAAGGGCGCGGCATTCTACGTCGCAACGACAGGGTCTCGCCGAGGCGCCTGCCGAATACGACGGCCTCGAGCAAGGAATTGCTTGCCAGACGGTTTGCGCCGTGAACTCCGGTGCATGCCACCTCACCGCAGGCCCAAAGACCTGGGAGGCTCGCGTGCCCGTTCTCGCTCACGGCGATGCCGCCCATGTGATAGTGCGCCGCAGGGACCACGGGGATAGGGTCGCGCGCCGGGTCGATGCCATGGGTCAGGCACAGCGCCCGCACCTGCGGAAAAAGAGTTTTGTCCGCCGACAGGAGTTGTCTCGCATCGAGCCTAACGGCTCGGCCCTCGGACACTTCATTCCACACGGCCCGCGCCACGATATCCCGGGGCGCCAGATCACCGTCCGGATGGCGGGTCTGCATGATGGGCTGTCCCTGCTCATCGATGAGTGTGGCGCCGGCGCCGCGTAATGCCTCGGTCACCAGGGGAAGCGGGTCCGCGGCGCAGGCGAGCGCTGTGGGATGAAATTGCACGAATTCCAGGTCGTTGAGCCGCACTCCGGCTTGCAGCGCCATCGCCAGCCCGTCGCCGCAGGCGGCGGCGGGGTTGGTCGTGGGCAGGTAGAGCTGGCCCAGCCCTCCGGTCGCAAGCACCGTATCGTTCGCGTGCAGCTCAAGCGTACGTCCGTTGGAGGCGGCGGCGATGATCCCGGATACTCGCGCGGCGTCGCGTATCAACGAGATCGCGGTGAGATCGGTCAGAATCTCGACATTCGATGCCCCGAGCACTGCGCGATACAGGGCGTTGGTGAGCGCAGCGCCCGTCGCATCGCCGCCCACGTGCAGAACCCGTGCCCGATCATGCGCCGCCTCGCGGTGCAAGGCCCAGTGATCGCCCTCCCGATCGAAGCGGGCACCGTGAGCCTCGAGCCACGTAATGGCCGCCGGGGCCGCGCCGCACAGCAATTCCACGGCCGGCCGCCCGCTTTCGCCGGCGCCGGCGCGCAGGGTATCGGCGGCGTGAAACGCCGGATCGTCGCCCAGACCGACCGCGGCGGCGATTCCGCCTTGGGCGAGCGAACTGGCTGTGGAGGAGGGTGGCGCGCTTGGACACAGAAGCGTGACCCGGCGGCGCTCGCCGATGCTGAGCGCCGTGGTCAGTCCGGCAAGGCCCGCGCCGGCGATCAGGACATCGGTATGCGTCCGCTGCACGTCAGACTCCCAGGGGTGCGCCCGGCCGCGTGGAAGCGCCGGATTCGGCGAGCGCCGCTCGCGGCGATGCGGTCAGCTCGAGCATGCGCAGTACCGCTCTGCGGGCCTTCGGAGCCACCTCGTCTGGCACTTCGATGCGCGGTGCGAGACGCTCCAGGCAGTCGCGAATGTTCTCGAGCGTGATGCGCTTCATGTGCGCACAGAGATTGCAGGGGCGCAGGAAGTGGATCTCAGGGTGTACGGCCGCGACGTTGTCCGACATCGAGCATTCCGTGAGCAGCAGAGCGGAGGCGGGACGACGAGCCGTGAGCTCCGCGATCATGCCCGACGTCGATCCGACGTAATCGGCCGCCTGCTGCACGTCATCCGGACACTCCGGATGCGCCAACACATAGGCACGCGTGAGCGCTCGCAGCTCCGTGATATCGGACGCTGTGAATCGCTCGTGCACTTCGCAATGCCCGTGCCAGGAGATGATCTCGACGTCCGTCCGCGAGGCGGTGTATCGAGCGAGATGTTCATCCGGTACCAGGATGACGCGCGCGCTGTCGAGCGATTCAACGACGGCGACGGCATTGGCGGAAGTACAGCAGGCATCGCATTCCGCCTTCACCGCCGCCGAGGTGTTCACATAGCAGATCACCGGCACTCCCGGATGCCTGCGGCGCAGCTCGCGCACGTCTTGTGGGCGGATCGACTCGGCCAGCGAGCAGCCGGCGCGACTGTCGGGCAGAAGGATGGTGCGGTGCGGATTGAGGAGCTTCGCGGTCTCGGCCATAAAGCGGACACCGCACATCACGATCACGTCCGCGTCGGTTTCGGCCGCCTCGCGCGCCAGCGCCAGCGAGTCCCCACGCAAATCCGCAACGCCGTGAAAAATCTCGGGCGTCTGGTAATTGTGGGCGAGGATGATCGCCTTGCGTGCGGCCTTCAAGCGCTCGATGTCCCTGATCAAAGGCTCGAAAAGCAGCCGCTCGGGCTCCGAGATCACCCGACGCAGACGGTCCTCCGTACTTTCCGCAAGCGGGTCCGAAACGGGGTTGCGGACGTGCGCGGTTGAGGCGTGCGAAGATGATAAGGTTGGCCCTGGCATGGGCGGCACTGTAGCGCCCGTCGTCAGGCTGGAATTTGAGCCGGATCAATCGAGGCCGCCATGGGCACGAAGAACACAGAGCTTTCCTGCGGGAACTGCGCGCTGTCCCGGATATGCCTGCCCGCGAACCTTTCCGCGCGGGAGACGCGCATCCTCGCCGGCGCCGTGGAGCGAGGGCGGGAGCTGTGCACGGGCGCACGCCTCATCCGGGCCGGCACGCGGATGGACGCCTTGTACGTCGTGCGCAGCGGCTCGGCGAAGAGCTGCGGTGTGCTGAAAGACGGTGAGGAATACGTGCGCGCCTTCAACCTGCCGGGTGAAGTGGCCGGCCTCGAGGGATTCGCGAACGGCCATCACACCAGCGACCTCGTGGCGCTGGAGCCGCTGCGGTATTGCCGGATCTCCATCGGGCGCCTGGAACGGATGATGGAGACTCTCCCGGGTCTGCGGCGAGAGATGCTGCGGCTGCTCGGGCAGTCCCTTGAGGATACGCAGCGCATGCGTATTGAGGTCAGTATGGTCGATGCGCGCGGACGGCTCGCCAGCTTCCTCGTGGACCTGTCCCGCAGACTCGAGCGCCGGAATCTCTCGCCGACGCATTTCCGCCTCAGCATGAGCCGGCGCGATATCGCCCGTCATCTCGGTCTCACGCTGGAGACGGTGAGCCGCGCGCTCGGCGCCTTCCGGCGTGCCGGTTGGGTCGAGGTGAAGGCTCGCCACATCAAGCTGCTGCGGCCGGATATGCTTTCCGGGATCTCGTTTCAGAATGGCGGGTCACGAGCGCTGTTATGAGGCCGGTGAACGGGGCTACGGACGTCCCGCGATCGCCCGGGCGGCGGGCGCGGAAGCGACGCCTAGCCTGAGATGACGGTTCCGGCGCGTATGGGCATGCGCACCCGGGTCCAGGGCGAGCTTCTGCAAGCCGGCGCTTGCCCGGCGTGTCGCGGCGAGGGCGTGCTCCCGAATGATCCAGGGGCCGATCAGCGGCGGGATCCAGAATCGCGGCACGAATGCGAAGCGAGTCCGCATGCACGTCGTGGCCGGATGCGCGGCGCAGGGCCCGACAATCCAGCGACCGACAGCAGACCTGAAGTCATTCAGCGGCCGGATCAGGGTGGCCCGCAGGACCCCGCCGTGTGCAGTGCCATGGACTTGGATGAGCTGCTCCTGGCGGAGAGTCTTGCAGAAGAACAAGACGCAAGCATGGAGCGTCGTATAGAGGCGCACGCGATCGGGATTGCTCGAGCGCCGGATACGGTCGAGATGAAGGTTCGGATTGAACCGCGACACGGCGCGGTAGTCCTGCAGTGCGCGAAATACCGCAGGCGGGGACGCGTCGATGCGCACATGAGTCTGGACCACGAACTGGGCGTGGTGGTGCGTCACATGCACGCTCAAGACTTGCGCCGCTTGCGCGGCGGAGGCGAGACAGACTAGCGGCAGCAGCAGCGCTGTGGGTAAGACACGGTGTTGCGAATTGGTCTTGTCTGTCATCTGTCCGCGTTCAGGCCGGGCCCGCGCGCCTGTCGGCGCCGGCGGGATGCCGTACTCTACCGCGGATCAGGGGGTGCGACGGGAGGGCTTTGGACGGCTCGCCCAGCGCTGAACCTGCCCGCGCTCCGCCGACCGGGCAAAGGGTCGGACGCACCACCCAGCGCCACTCGCGCACGCACGCACGGACGCGCCCGTGCATTTCGGTCGCATCCCGGCCTAGGGCGCAGCGGGTACCGACAAAGCCACGGGGAACGGTCCTACCGGGAACGAATCGAGCACCCGCCGGGAGCGCGTGCCGATCGCGGTGAGGCGTCCCGTCTGAGTGTTGACGACATAGGCGCTCTTGCCGCTCGAACTGAACGCGACGGCGATTGGACCGCCACTGACCTTGATTGGCGCAGCCGCGCGGCCGTCTCCGGTACGGATCACACTCAGCGTATCCACGGCCGAATCCGCAACGAACAGCCACGTTCCGCGCGCAGAGACCGCCAGCTGCCGGGGCGAGAGCCCGGTTGCGATCACCTTCCCGACTCGTCCCGTGGCCGCGTTGATCGTCCGCACAGCGTTTGCGAGGGTGTCGGCGACGTAGAGCGTGTTGCCGTCGGGCGAGATGACGATGCCCGACGGTCCGGCGCCCGCCGGATACGTGGCGCGCACCGTGGCGGTGCGCGTGTCGACGAGACTGATCGTATTCCCACTCTGATTCGTGACGTAGACGGTCGCTCCGCCGGGCGCGAGCGCCAGACCCGCCGGCGCCGTTCCGACCCGGACGGGCTTGCCCGCCGTGAGCGTCGCGGTGTTGACGGCTTGAATCGTGTTCGCGCCCCCATTGGCCACCCACAGCGTGTGACCGCCGGGGCTCAACGCGAGCGCATCCGGTCCGGCTCCAACGCTGATGGTGGCAATGACCCGCAGAGAACGGGTATTGATGACCGACACGGTGTTCGCGCCGCCATTGGCGACGTACAGGCGGGTGCCCTGGGCACCCGTCACGAGCGCCGAGGGGTTCTCGCCAACAGTGATCGCGGGTCCCACCGACCGGGTCGCCGGGTCCACCGGGATCACGGCGTTGTCGGCCGAGCTGGCCACGAATACGAGCGGCAGGAGACGTCCCGGCGCGGCGGTACGCACGATCAGGCGCGTGACCTTCAGCAGGGCGCCATTTGACGCGCGGGCATGCACCACAACGTTGTAATAGCCGGGGGGCAGAACGCTCGCCGCGGCCATCCGCAGCCGTACCGTCCGGTGCTGACCGGCGTGGATCGTCAGTCGGCCGGAATGCGGCCGTACACGCAGGCCCGCCGGGTTTCGCAGATACCAGTGGATCGAGACGGGCGGCGAGCCGGCCGCGACCCGGATCGTGAACCCGGCCGTGGTGTGCTGTCCCGGCCGCAGCATCGTCTGAGTCCGCGTGGGCGCGATGCTTGCCGCCACGGCGGGCGGGAAGTGCGGAACGCCGGCCCGGAAGGACGGTGGGGCATCGTGCAGGCCGCTTCCCCAGTGCCGGTCGGGGGTGCCGCCGAGCGTGAAGTGCAGCCGCACGGTGCCCGTGAGCGGCAGCTTGATCCAGGGCCGCTGTGTCGGGCGGCCATTGACGCTCAGCGCATGCACAAACGGCATTGCGGCGCTGGCGCCGGGGGCGTCGATTTCGAGGGTGGGGCCGGCGGGAGAAATCAGGGTGATGTGGCTGAACAGTGGGCTGCCCACATCGAGCCCGCGCACCGCCGGGATCTGCGGATACAGCCCGATGGCGGACCAGACATACCACGCGCTCATAGTGCCCAGGTCATCGTTGCCCGGAAGGCCCGCGGGGGTGTCCGTGTACAACGAGTCGATCGCGTTGCGCACCACCTGCTCGGTGCGCCAGGGCGCCCCGGCGGACAGATAGACCCACGGGGATCCGAGCGAGGGCTCGTTGCCGAGCCAGGCGTACGGCGCGCCCTGGCCGGCGTTGAGCTGCGAGAAGAATGTATTCAGGCGCCGCCGTGCCGCGGCCCGCCCGCCCATCGCCGCAATCAGGTCGTGCAGATCCTGCGGCACCATCCAGGTGTACTGCGCCGCGTTGCCTTCCTGGAAACCCCGCTGGCCGTTGGAGTTGATGGCCGTCTGCACGAACGCGCCGCTCGCCTGGCGCGCGCTGATCGAGCCGGTGGCGGTGTCGAAGACGTTCTGCCAGTTCATCGAGCGGCGCAGGAAGCGTTGCGCCAGCGCGGAATCGCCCGCTTCAGCGGCAAGGCGCGCGATCGAGAAGTCGTCCTCGGCGTACTCGAGCGTTTCCGACGAGCCGTTCGGCACCGGCGCCGACGAGGTGGTCAGATCGTCGTCCACATAGCCCTTGCGCAAGTACTGTGGGAGCCCCGGGCGCTCCACGTACCAGCCCTGTCCGAGCGGCCCGTGCGTATCCGTGGCGCCCTTGACCATCTCGCGCAGCGCCGCCTGGACGTGGAAGTCGCGGGCGCCGAAGGCCCAACCGCCCGCCAGGATGTTGTCCGCGGAATCCCCGCCCATCACCCCGGTGTAGCCGTTCTCGAGTGGCCACTTCGGCAGCCATCCGCCCTGGCGCCCCGCATCGACCAGCGATTGCATCATGTCGCTCGCGCGGTTCGGCGCCAACAGGGTGATCAGCGGTATTTCCGTGCGGTAGATGTCCCAGCCGGAGTAGTTGGCATACTCGGCATGGCCGGCCGCGACGTGATGCACCTTTTCGTCGAAGCCCATGTACTCGCCGTTGACGTCGCTGTAGAGAGTCGGCTCGAGCAGCGTGTGATAAAGCGCGGTGTAGAAAGTCGCCTGCTCGGCGTGCGTGCCGCCCGTGATGCGGATTCTCCCCAACATGTCGTTCCAGGTCCGGGTCGCGCGCCGGCGCAGAGCCGCGAGGCGCCACTGATCGGGCGCCGCCCGCAGATTGGCCAGGGCGTCGGCGCGGCTCACGTAGGAGAGGGCGACTTCCATCTCGACACTGCGCGCGTTGCCGGTCTTGAAGGTGACCCAGCCGCCGCTGTTGATACCCCGGACCTGCGCGGCCCCCGGCGTGAGCTTGCCGTTGTGCCAGGTGCCGAAGGCGCTCATTGGCCGATTGAAGCGCGCCGCGAAGTAGACCGTATAGGTGTCCGGTGCGCCGCAGAAAGCCCCGCCGGTGGCCGAGCCGCTGACTTGGCGAGGTCCGTCGACCCGAAAGTGCGCCGCCGTGACCCCCGCCTGATTCGAGGACACGTTGAACAGCAGGTTGGCCGCCGCGCCGATCGGGAACGTGAAGCGTCCGAGCCCGCTGCGCAGTGCCACGGCGAGCTGCACACGGATGCCGGTGTGAGCGAACGTCACGTTGTACCAGCCCGGCCCGGCCTGTTCGTCGGCGTGGGAGAAGGGCTGTACGGCGGTGGTGGGCGAGCGCACCGGACCGCTCGTGGGCAGGATGCGAAAGTCCCCGGCCACCGCGCATCCGGGTCCACTGAGGTGGGTCAGACTGAAACCGGTGATGGCGTGATCGGTGTAGTTGTATCCGCCGCCCTCGGGTGACGTGGGGGTGTCCGGGCTCCACTGGATCATGCCGAACGGCAGGCTCGCTCCCGGGAAGGTGTCGATCGGTCCGCCGACTGCCGTACCCGATGTACCGACGAACACATTGACGAGGGCGGCGGGGTCGGTGACGGGCTGCGGCGGAACGGGCGCTCGCGCCGCCAATGCGCTCGCCGCGGTGAAGAGCATTCCGGCCGTGAAGGTCCGAGCCAGGAAGCGGTTCGAACCCGAGGGGAATCGTCTCATTGCGCGCTCCCAGTGCAAGATGGCGTGCCGGTGGGTACGGCGGGGCCGAAGGCGGTAGGGTACCGCGCCCGGAGCGCAGTACAAGCATCTCGCGCCGCGCGGGGCCGCCCGCGCGGCGGAATCGCCTCGCCGGCCGCGCCGCACCCTGTGGGGTTCCCTCGCTTGTTCGGGCAATTGCCCCGGTAGAATTCCCCGTGTTTTGTCGGGGTGTCTTCGATTTCCCGAAGCCGATCAGTGCCTTGCTGTTCGCATGTCCAAGTCGGCCACGGCGTCGGGACAGCGGAGGGCGGGACAGGCAGGAGGGGCTGGCGATCGGCTCAATGCGGACGCACCTCGACCGGCCCGCATGGCCGATGGGCCGAATCGCGCCCACGCGTACCGAGGGCATCCGCTCGGGAGCGGCGTCGCGTTCACGCCCGCAAGACGGGTCATTCCCGCCGGTGGCAGCCCTGATGGGGACACCCCGCTGTGGACGACACTGATTGATACAATATATCATTTTGCGGATGCGCACTTCCGACCGGACGCGATGGCGGCGTTTGATTCTGGCAGGGCTCGCCGGCTATGTGGCGTTGGCGGCCGGCTGCGCGCCGCAAGCGAATCACGGTCCGCCGGTGGCGATCGGGGTGGAGAGCCAGTACGCCAATGTCCTCTCCCAGGTCGGCTCGCCGTATGTGACGGTGC
Source organism: Pseudomonadota bacterium (assembly GCA_021790795.1). Taxonomy (GTDB): domain Bacteria; phylum Pseudomonadota; class Gammaproteobacteria; order Steroidobacterales; family Steroidobacteraceae; genus 13-2-20CM-66-19. Next base: position 6,796 of record JAJYFU010000043.1, on the reverse strand, counting down.
GCGCGATCGAGACCAATCCCAACACGGATCCGCATGACTTCGAGGCCAGCCCCGCGGTGGCCCGGGAGATCGACCGGGCGAGCCTCATCGTGGAGAACGGTCTCGGCTACGATGCGTGGATCGATCCTCTCATCGCCGCGGTTCCCAGGCCCGATCGGCGCGTGCTCGTCGTGAGTCGGCTGCTCGGTCTGCCGGCCGACACTGTCAATCCGCATCTGTGGTACGACCCGCGCACCATGCCAGCAGTGGCGCGGGCCGCGGCCGCAGCCTTCGCGGCGATGGATCCGGCGCACGCGGCATACTTTGCGGCCAACGCGCGCCGCTTCGACGCCTCGCTCACGCCCTGGCGGCAGCAGATTGCGGCCTTCCGCGCCCGCTATGCGGGAACCCCGGTGGCGGTCACCGAACCGGTGGCCGATCTGCTGCTGCAGGCCGCGGGCTGCCGCATCCTCACGCCGATGGCATTGCAGCTGGCCCTGATGAACGGCACCGATCCGTCGCCGCAGGATGTGGCCACCGAGCAGGCGCTGCTGCGCGACCGGTCGGTGAAGGTATTCGTGTACAACCAGCAGGTGACCGACGCGCTGACCACCTCGCTTCTGCAGTTGGCCCGATCCGAGCACATTCCGGTGGTGGGGGTCTACGAGACGATGCCGCAGCCCGGCTACGACTATCAACGCTGGATGGTCGCGCAGATGCGGGCACTGCGGGCCGCGGTGGCCCGCGGCGTTTCGACGGACACACTCGGCCAATGAACACCGGTGAAGCAGTGCTTGCGCTTGAGCGGGTGGCGGTCACGCTGGGTGAGCGGCCGGTGCTGCGCGAGGTGAGCTTCAGGCTCGAGGCCGAGCAGTTCTGCGCGCTCATCGGCACGAACGGCTCGGGCAAGACGACGCTGCTGCGGGCGATCCTCGGCTTCATTCGGGTGCAGTCCGGGCGGGTCGATCGGGCCGCCGGCGCCGTCGGCTACGTGCCGCAGAAGATCACTCTCGACCCGGGACTGCCGCTGCGCGCCCGTGACGTCGTCGCTCTGGGGCTCGACGGGGCCCGCTTCGGAACGCGATTGCCCTCGAAGGCTCGCACGGCGCGCGTGCAGCAGATGCTGCGGGCGGTCGGGGCCGAGGAGTTCGCCGAGCAGCGCGTCGGGGCGCTCTCGGGCGGGCAGCAGCAGAGGGTACTGCTCGCCCACGCCTTGGTTCGCCGGCCGAAGCTGCTGCTGCTGGATGAGCCGCTCGCAAACCTCGACGTCGGCAGCACCGCGGAGATCGTTGCGCTGCTGCGCCGGCTCTCGCACGAGTTCGGCGCGGCGGTGCTGCTCTCGGCCCACGACATGAATCCGCTGTTGCCGGCGGTGGACCGTATCGTCTATCTGGCCAACGGCTGTGCTGTTTCCGGCAAGGCCGACGAGGTGGTGCGCACCGAGGTGCTCAGCCGCCTCTATGGCTACCACGTCGACGTGCTGCGGGTGCACGGCCGGGTGGTGGTGGTCGCCGGGGCGCGCGATGAAAGCCGTGAGGCGCTCGAGCGCGACCCGGTTCATACGATCACGGTGCCGTAGGGCGTCATGGGCGCGATTTCCGCATTCGGACTCATGGGCGGGTTCTGGAGCAACCAGCCGGTCCGGGTCGCACTTGCGGTCGGTGGCGGTGCGGCGCTGGTGTGCGCCGTGGTGGGATTGTCGACCGTGATGCGCCGTCAGGCGTTCGCCGGCCACGCACTCGCCGATGTCAGTGGAGCGGGAGGCTCGGCGGCCTACCTGCTCGGCATCAACCCTCTGTTTGGATTTCTCGGCATGGCCGCCGGCGCCGCCGGGGTGATGGAGTGGGCGCAGGTGCGCGATGCTCGCGAGCGGGACCTGCTGACCGGCGTCGTGTTGGGTGCGGGTCTGGGACTGGCGGCGCTGCTGCTCTATCTGGACATGACGGTGCGCAGCGTCAGCGGCGCGGCGATCACCGTGCTGTTTGGCTCGATGTTCACCATCCCGCCGTCGATCGTGCCCGTGGCGCTCGCGGTCGCCGCAGCCGCGCTGGTCGCGAGCGCGTTGATCTTCCGGCCGCTGCTCGTGAGCACGCTGTCGGTCGACCTGGCGCGCGCGCAGGGCGTGAGCGTCAGGACCACTGCGCTCATTCATGCGATGGCGCTTGCTTTGGCGGTGTCGCTCTCGGCGATGACCGTCGGGGCCATCCTCTCTACCGCGCTGCTGATTGGGCCGGCGGCCGCGGCGCTACGGGTCGCGCGGCGGCCCGCGAGCGCGCTCGTGCTGGCGGCGCTCATCGGTCTTGTCGCCACTTGGGGCGGCATCGCGCTGGCTTACCAGAGCTACTATTGGACGCCGGGGCGTGGCTGGCCGGTGAGCTTCTTCATCGTCATGCTGATCATATGCGCCTACCTGGTCGCGAGCGGGATTGCGAGGCTGCGCGCCGGCGCTCCGGACGCACCGCCCCTCTCGGGCTGTCAGGAACACTGAGGTGTTTTCCGCATTCATGATGCATGCCTGGATCGTCGCCACGCTGGTGGCGTTGGCGGCCGGCTGCGTCGGGTTTTTCGTGGTGGCGCGCCGGGCGGCGTTCGCGGCGCACGCGCTGCCCCTGGGCGCTTTCCCGGGCGCGGCGGCTGCGAGCCTGATGGGGGTGAACGAGTTCTGGGGCCTCGCCGGGTTCTCCGTGCTGGGAGTGCTGGCGATCGGTCAGCTGCAGCGCGTCGGGCGGCGCGAGATCGCCAGCGCACTGTGGCTCGCCGGCGCACTGGCGCTCGGGGTGCTGTTGCTCAACCTCTCGGGCCGGTATGCGCAGAGCGTCTATGGCCTGCTGTTCGGCGATCTGCTCGGCATCGATACGACGCAGATGGCGGTCGTGGCCGCCTTCAGCGGGCTCACCGTGGCGCTGGTGGCATGGGTTGCCCGGCCGTTGCTGCTCGATTCGCTCTCGAGCGAACTGGCCTCGGCCGCCGGCGGTCGCGCGTCCGCCCTCGAGTTCGCCTTTCTCGGCATTCTGGCGCTCTCGACCGCCATTGCCGTGCCGGTGGTGGGCGCAATGTTGGTGTTCAGCCTGATGGTGGGACCGGCCAGTGCGGCTCGCGCGTTCACGGACCGGCCGTGGCGAGCGCTCGTGATTGCGGTCGGCATCTGTCTGGTCACGGTCTGGAGCGCCATCGCACTGGCGTACCTGACCAACTGGCCGGTGGGGTTCTTCGTCGGCGTCCTGAGCTCATTCTGTTATGTCGCTGGGAGGCTGCGGGGCGGCACCACCGCGCTGGCGCAGGTGGCATGAGCGGCTCTCATCCGATGCGCAAGCCGACCCAAGGCCCCAAAGCGCAGACGCAGCTGCGCACGCTCGAGCGACTCGAGGCGGCGTGCCGCACCCGCGGGCGGCGCCTGACGCGCCAGCGGCGGGCGGTGCTGCGCGCCTTGCTTGCGGAGGGCGGCGCTCTGACGGCATACGAGCTGCACGAGCGGTTGCGCGTGGCGGACGGGCGCTCCACGCCGGCAGGTGTCTACCGCGCGCTCGAGTTTTGGATGACCGCGGGAGCGGTGCACCGTTTGGAGTCCACACGCTCGTTTATTCTTTGCGAACATCCCGAGTCGCCGCATCCGGGGCAACTGCTGATCTGTCACGAGTGCGGCCAGGTGGTCGAAACCGAGGACAAGGGGGTGGCGGCCGCCGCCAATCGCCTCGGCGAGCGGCTCGGCTTCGTGCTCGATCGACACCCCGTCGAACTCACCGGTGTGTGCCGCCCGTGTCGCGCGCAGGGTCGGGCGGCGGAACCGGGGCGACGCCCCGCCACGTAATGTTTTGACGGAGCATCGATAAATATGACTGGCACACTGGATAAGCTGCAATGCGCGGCGCTGCTCGCCGCCGCGGTCTTCTCCCTGACGCTTCCGGCGACCTCATGGGGCGCCCCAACAGCGTCGGCTACGGCGATGAGCGCGCATCCTTGTGCCGGCGAGCCGAGCGGTGCGCCGGGACCGGTCTTCATGCACATGATCCTCTCGCCCGGGGCGCATTTCGCGCTGCCGCCGCAGACGGCGCGGCAGAAAGCGCAGGCGGCGAGGGCGGCGAACCTGCAGCGCGCCCGGGACTGGGCGGATTTGTGCCGCTACCGGGCCGCGAACGCCGCGCTGAAGCACGGCGCGCGAGTGGTGTTCATGGGCGACTCGATCACCGATTTCTGGCAGGACGCGGAGCCGTCATTCTTCACCCATGGCGTGGTGGATCGCGGCATCAGCGGCCAGACCACGCAACAGATGCTGGTGCGTTTCTGGCCCGACGTGATCGCCCTGCATCCGAGGATCGTGCAGATCCTCGCCGGCACGAATGACATCGCCGGCAACACCGGCCCGACCACCGAGCAGTACTACGAAGACGACATCGAGGCGATGGTGACGCTGGCGCGCGCCAATCACATTCACGTCATCCTGGGCTCGATACCGCCCTCCAAGCGCTACTGGTGGGCGCCGCAGTACCGCCCGGCCGCCGAGATCCGCCGCCTGAATGTCTGGCTGCGCCGGTATGCCCGCTCGCACCACCTGCGATTCGTGAACTATTACGCCCATCTCGTCTCGCCGGGCGGCGGCTTTCGCCGCAGCCTCTCCAATGACGGCGTTCACCCCAATCGCAACGGCTTCAAGGTCATGAGCGCTCTGGCGCGGGCCGCGATCGACAAGCCCTGGTCGCGTCGGCCGGCTCGGGGCGTGCACCGCTAGCGCGCCAAGTGTCCCCGCGCGGCGGCGGGTCCCGTCGGGGACTGCGTATGAACGCGCAGGGCGCGCCGCTGAAAATTCAAAGGATGCCGATCTCGACCCGCAACTGCGCCGGGGTGCGCACCCGAGTCGTGCTGCTCGGAGGCAACTTTCTTGTCTGGCGCTGAGCGCGTTGCGTCGACATGTACCGCTGCGGGGTATTGCGTTGCGGGCCTATGGTTTCGGCCTCCGGCACGCGGTGGCTGCCGATCACATCACGGCCGTCGACAACGTGACGCGCAAGCGGATGCAGTAGGGCGAGCCGACCGGACCGGTCGGCTCGCGACTCAGCTGCGAGCGTTGAACGAGGCGCACCAGCCCTGAGCGTCGACCGAGTAGCCGGCAAAGATCTGGCATCCGGCATAGCCCACCTTCTGACCCGGCGTGCCCATGAAGAAGCGGCACTTTCCGCAGCGATCGCCCGCCTGATAGGTCGGGAATTTCTTCCGGTCGACGTTGTGCGCATTTACCTGGTAGCCGAGGGACTTGGCCAGCGGGTCGGCCTCGGACAGGTGCGGGAGTTTCGCGTCTGCTGCGTGGGCGCTGCGCGGGCGCAGCCCGATCGCGGCTACCGCCGCTGTAACCGCCGCGGTGGCGAGGAAGGCGCGGCGAGACGGATCAGTGGTATTTTTGGGCTGGGACACGGCACACCTCCACATCGAGTATATACAGTATCGGTCAAGGGCCCTGGGCGAGGCAACCGGGCGGGTACGCGATTTGTGCGTATGGCGGGTCAAGGGCCTGGCGGGCGGGATTCAGGGCTCCTGATTCAGGCGATCCATGCGCGCCGCAGCGTCAAATTGATGCGCTGGCGGCCGAGTCCGGGGTGAAATCCGTCGGCAATCGGCGTCACACCATGAAAGATCATGCGGGCCGGTCCTCCCCAGACGATCACGTCGCCGTGGACCAGGGGAAGCCGCGCCGGTCGCGCGCTGCGCACGAGGCCGCCGATGAGGAATACCGCCGGCAGTCCCAGGGAGACCGACACGATCGGTGCGCTCAGATCGAGTTCATCACGGTCCTGGTGCAGTGACATGCGGGCGCCGGGCGTGTAGCGATTGATCAGGCAGGCGTCAGGCGCGAATCCGGCGAACCCGGCGGCTTCGGCGGCCCGGCGCGCCAGAGCCAAGAAGGAATCCGGGAGCGCGGGCCACGGTTCGGTGCTGTGCGGATCAATTCCGGTGTAGCGATAGCCGGAGCGATCGCTGATCCAGCCCGCCCTGCCGCAATTGGTCATTGCCGCCGACATGCGCTGTCCGCCGGGGGTCATCATGTGTCGAAAAGGCGCCGCTGCGATCACCTGCTCGATGTCGCTGATCAGGGCGGCCGCCCAGGGCAGGGAAAAACCGCGCAGCAGTCTCACGCCCGCGGGTAGCGGTGTCTGTTCGGGAGCGTCGAATAGCTCGAGATCAATCACCTATCGGCTCGGCGGTGGCACTGGGTCGGAATTGTACGCCAACGATGACCGGCGCCCGCGACCCGCCCGATGGAACGGCGGCGCGCCACGGAGGCATTGTCGAGAGGGTCGGTCGGAACCCGCGCCGACATCGCGGTCGGGAAAAGATGATCGCGTAACTTGACCTAATAGGTAGAACCGGAGAACCGGGGAGCTGTCAGATGGAGTCGAGGCTAGTACAACTTATTCGAGATAAGACGAAACGCCCGAGAGGTAAAGCGAGCCGACGTTAACGTCCAGCGTCAAGACGCACAAGCGCAGATGCGCGGCTGCGGACATTGACTGGAATCCGGTCTACGGGCGATCCTTCCATGTGCGTGGATGGCGGCTACCATGCAATACCGCTATGACCATGACTCCATCTTTGTCAATTTGGTAAAAGACGCCAAACGGGAAGCGCCTAACGAGAGCACGTCGGACCGGCGACTTGTGAATGTCGGTGAAGGCGCTGGGCTGTTCGGCAATCGTATTTATGGTGGCTTGCACCTGGTCAACGAATTGCGCTCCGAGGCCGGATTCGATTTCCTCGTACCACAGGGCTGCCTCGACCACATCCTGTTCTGCTTCGGGCCGGAGACGGACCTCTACCGTCACAGACG